>NZ_JALMFA010000003.1:0-393656 GCF_023242545.1 Pseudomonas sp. MWU13-2517
CAACAACTTACCCACAGAGCCACCCACAGCAATTGTGGGCAAGTGCGCTCCCGGCCTAAAAATAAATGAAGAAATTCCGTGACTTATTCAAGTCGACGGGATTCACACACCACTGATCATTTATTGATCAACTGCTTGCAGGCCACGAAAAACGTGCGCTGTAGCAGTACGCGAACACCTTATCCACAGATACACCAACAGACTTTGGGGGCAAATTTTCCAGGGCTGTGGAAAAGGCTGTCAAAGCTTCATAAATCGGGCTATCCAGGCGTTTCAGGCGGTAAAACGACAAGATTGATCAAATTTCGAACAACTCCATGAAAGCCTTGTTTTATATGGGCTGTAGCTGATAGCGAACATCTTATCCACAGAAGCGCCAACAGACTTTGGGGGCAAGTCTGCGCAACAAAATGAATGGAATCAGGTAAAAAACCCAGGAAAAACCGCCAGTTAGGCTGGTTGTTTTTCGTACAGGGGGTTGCAGGGCTTGATTTGCATGGGGTGTAGACGACCGCGAACAGGTTATCCACAGACGGGTCAACAGGGATTGTGGGTAATATCAGTTTCCCTGTAGGAACGAGCTTGCTCGCGAAGAACCTGAGAGCGCCGCGTCAAACCAGGCACGCTGCGTCATCGTTAACGTTCTTCGCGAGCAAGCTCGCTACTTGTACAAGGTTCAGCGAACCACACCCTCCTCAACCAGCAGCTTGAGGATGGCTTCAGCGCCCGCTTGCGGGCTGAGATCCTTGAGAACCTGCCCGCCGCCGCCACTGGCTTTGGCGGTGGCCGCCTTCATCCGGTCGGCACCGCTCTTGGCCTTGATCACCTTGAGGCGCTTGGGCCGAGGCTTGGCCGGCTGCAGCACGGCGCCTGCGAATAACTCATCCTCTTGCACTTCGACCTCATGGGCTGCCAGCTCGCCGCGTTGGGCTGGCCCGTAGGCACTTTGCCGAGGCTTGGGCGCCGCGTTATCCACCGTGGCCAGAAACGGCAGGCGCACCTTCAAGCGCCGCCGCTGACCACGGGGCAAGGCTTGCAGCACGTGGGCTACGCCGCCGTCGATAGACTCCACCTGTGCGAGCCCGACAATCAGCGGCCAGCCCAATTGCTCGGCCAGCAGGAACGGCAACATGCCCGAACCTTCACCGGTTTCCGCCTGGCTGCCGGCGAGCACCACCTGGGCTCCCGCGTCACGCAGGTACTCACTGAGCACCGGCAAGGCATCGCTGCCCGCCGGTTGCTCCAGCACATGCAACTGCGGCAAACCCATGCCCAGGTAACTGCGCAAGGTCGGTTCGGCGATGTTGCCGGCGTGCAGCACCTGCAACTTATCCCCAGCCATTTGCAGGCCGAGTTCGACCGCGCGCGCATCCTGCTCCGCACGACGCGGGCGCCCGGAAGTGGGATGGGCACCAATCGAAACCAGGCTGATTACATTCGTCGTCATGGTCATATCCCTAAGCTGCATCGCGCTTGGCGCCGTTGCGGTAGGCCGCGACCGCATCGATCAAGGCTTGCAATATCGCGGCGCTCTCGCCGATCACCGACAGGTCGGCACGCTTGATCATGTCGCAGCCGGGGTCGAGGTTGATCGCCACCACCTTGTCGCAGGCACCAATGCCTTGCAGGTGCTGGATCGCTCCGGAAATACCCACGGCCACATAGACGCGGGCGGTGACCCAGGTGCCGCTCGCGCCGACCTGGCGATCCCGGGCCATGAAGCCGTCGTCCACTGCTACCCGCGAAGCGCCTTCGGTGGCGCCCAGGGCGGCAGCGGTCTGGTGGAACAGCGCCCAATCCTTCACGCCGTTGCCGCCAGAGAAGATGAATTCAGCTTCGGCCATGGGGATCGCCGCCGGGTCCACCGCCACCGCACCGAGATCTTCGATGCGCGGCAGGCTGCGAGCCAGGGCTGTGGATAACTCCACGGGCAACACTTCGTGACGGGTCTCGCTGACCGGGTCGGCACATTCGGCAGCCGCCAGAATCAAGCGTGGCAATGGCCGAGCCAAGTCTTCCTGGCCGGCGCCGGCGCGGCCGATGCATTCCCCACCCTTGATCTGCCATACCCGCGTGGCGGGGCGCTCCTTGAGGCTGGCGGCAAAACGCCGCCCCAACTCACCACCCCCACTGCGGCTATCCGGCAAGAGCCAGTGACGCGGGTTGAACTGGTTATCCACAGCGCGTAAACCGTGCACACGCTGCTCCGGTGAATAACCGTCGAACTCATGCCCTTCCAGCACCAGCAGGCGATCCACACCGGCGGTGGCAAAAGCACTTTCCTTATGCTCCCCAAACACCACGGCCAGCACGGCGCCGTCGCTGCCGGCGAGATGCCGCGCCAGGCCGAGCAAGTCGCGGTCGTGGCTGCTCAAGCGGCCACCGACCATGTCCGGCACCACGTTGATGTAGAACGCGGGCGCCGCCACCTGATGCAGTGGCAACTGCACTTCGGCGGCCGCCGTACGCTTGGTCGCGCCGCCCTGCTGGGCGCCGCTGCGGTCGATGCGCTTGATGCCATTGGGGCCGATGAAACCGACACCGTGCACGTTCTTGCGGATGATGCCGTTGGGCCCCATCCAGCTGTGTTGCACCGGCTGCATCGCCGCATGCAACGGGTGCAGGCGGTTACGTGCGATCCATTCGGCCCGTGGGTCGCGGCGGATAATGTCGCTCATCAGTGCACCTCCGCAGGTTCACGTTTCAAAGGGGCTTTGGCAGGCGCGGCGTCTTCGAGCAACGCGTCGGCGACCAGTTCAGCGATGTCCTTGATCAATGGCCGAGGCTCCACCACACCTTCAAGCATCGCCGTACACTGCGGGCAGCCCACGGCCACCAGTTCGGCGCCGGTTTCACGGATGTCTTCCATGCGCATATCGGGGATACGTTGCTTGCCGGGAATGTCAGTGATCGGTGCGCCGCCACCGCCGCCGCAGCAGCGGGAACGGAAGCCGGAACGTTGCATTTCCTTGACCTCGATACGCAGTGCACGCAGCACTTGGCGCGGGGCTTCGTATTCGCCGTTGTAGCGGCCCAGGTAACAAGGGTCGTGGTAGGTCACGCTGTTGCCCTTGTGCTGGCCCAGGTTCAGCGCGCCCTCGCCGATCAGCTCGGCCATGAAGGTGCTGTGGTGTTGCACCAGGTAGTTGCCGTTGAAGGCGCCGTATTCGTTTTTCAGCACATGGAAACTGTGCGGGTCGCAGGTGACGATGCGCTTGAAGCTGTACTTGGCCAAGGTCTGGATGTTGCGCGTGGCCAGCAGTTGGAAGGTGGCTTCGTCGCCCAGGCGTCGCGCCACATCGCCGCTGTCACGTTCTTCCAGGCCGAGTACGGCGAAGTCGACCTTGGCGGCCTTGAGTACTTTGACGAATGCACGCAGGGTGCGCTGATTGCGCATGTCGAAGGCGCCATCACCGACCCAGAACAGCACCTCGCAGCGGCCCGTGTCACTGAGCAATGGCAGGTTCAGGTCGGCCGCCCAGTTCAGACGCCCGCCCGGTGCGAAACCGCCAGGGTTGTCGGTGGCGATCAGGTTTTCCAGGACTTCGGCACCTTTGTTTGGCGTGGCGCCTTTTTCCAATGTCAGGTGGCGGCGCATGTCTACGATGGCGTCCACGTGCTCGATCATCATCGGGCACTCTTCCACACACGCACGGCAGGTGGTGCACGACCACAAGGTTTCGGCGTCCACCAGGCCATTGACGATCGGCTGATGCGGGTTGCCGCCGTGTTCGCCAATGGCTTTGCCTGGATACGGGCTGCCGGCAAACTTGGCGTCGGTGCCGCCAGCCAGGCCGACCACCATGTCTTGAATGAGTTTTTTCGGGTTCAGCGGTTGGCCGGCAGCGAAAGCCGGGCACGCGGCTTCGCATTTGCCGCATTGCACGCAGGCGTCGAAGCCGAGCAGTTGGTTCCAGGTAAAGTCCTTGGGTTTCTCCACCCCCAGCGGCGCGGTTTTATCGCTCAGGTCCAAGGGTTTCAAACCGGTGGAACGCCCGCCACCGAAGCGCTCGGCGCGACGGTGCCAGGCCAGGTGCAGGGCGCCGGCAAAGGCGTGCTTCATCGGGCCGCCCCAGGTCATGCCGAAGAACATCTCCGATACGCCCCACAGCACACCCACGCTCAACAACGCCGCGAGCAGCCAGCCGCCGAAGTCGGCAGGCAGCACCCCGGCTACCGGCAGGGTCACCAGGAAGAAACTCACCGAGAATGCCATCAGGCTTTTCGGCAGGCGCATCCACGGGCCTTTCGACAGGCGTGACGGCGGGTTGCGTCGACGCAGATAGACGAAGGTGGCGCCGACAAACATCAGCACCGAGGCCAGCAGCAAGGCATAGCCGAGGATGCGGTTATGCAAGCCGAAACCATGCACCAGGATCGCCAGCAATGCCGACAGCACAAAGCCCAACGCCGTGGCGACGTGGGTATTGGCAATGTATTTGTCACGGGCCACCACGTGGTGCAGGTCGACCATGTAGCGCTTGGGCATGGCCAGCAGGCCGCCGATCAAATCGACTTTGGACGCGCGGCCCCGACGCCACATCGCGACACGCCGAAGCGCCCCAAGGACAGCAAGCCCCAGGGCGGCAAATAAGAGAATAGGCAGCAAGGTGTTCAACATGGTGAAGCTCCCACAGACCTCATAGGTCTACTGTGAAACGGGCCTTGAATGCGGGAGGGGGCTGGCCCCCGATGGCAGAGTGTCAGTTGGTAGAGCTGTAGCTGACCCATCGCTATCGGGGGCGAGCCCCCTCCCACATTTAAACCGAGTCCACTTTGGTTCAGTGTCGACTTAGAAATCCTTGCACAGGCGCAGGGCGTCATAGATCGCGGCGTGGGTGTTGCGCTGGGCCACACAGTCACCGATGCGGAACAGCAAGTACCCATCACCCGGCTCACTCAAGATGGGCTGCGGCTTGATTGCGAACAGCGCTTCGACGTCGATCTGCCCCTTGTTGCGCGAACCTTCCTTCAGCGCGTAGTAGATCGCTTCGTCAGGGCGCACGCCGTTCTCGACGACCACCTGGTCCACCACCCGCTCCTCTTTGGCGCCGGTGTATTCGTTCTCCAGCACCGCCACCAACTTGTCGCCCTCGCGGTAGACCTTCTCCAGCATCATGTCGCCGGTCATGATCACTTCCTTGGGGTACATGCTGCGGTAGTAGGTCGGGAACGACGTACCACCGATGGCCACGCCCGGCTTGATGTCGTCGGTGACGATCTCGACCTGGCTACCTTTGTCCGCGAGGAAGTCCGCCACCGACATGCCGGTGAACTCGCAGATGGTGTCGTAGACCAACACGTTCTTGCCCGGTGCGACTTTGCCGTCGAGCACATCCCAGCTGCTCACTATCAAGCCTTCGGCGGCGCCCCAGTGTTCGTTCTGCTCCACGTTCGGCTGCCCACCCACTGCCAGCACGACCACATCGGGACGCAGGTCGAGGATGGTGTCGGCATCGGCCGCCACCCCCAGGCGCAGGTCGACTTTCAAGCGCGCCAGCTCCAACTGGTACCAGCGGGTGATGCCCGCAATCTGGTCGCGCTGCGGTGCCTTGGAGGCCGTGGTGATCTGCCCACCAATGAATTCTTTTTTCTCGAACAGGGTCACGTCGTGGCCACGTTCGGCGGCAACCCGTGCCGCTTCCATCCCGGCAGGGCCGGCGCCGACCACCACGACTTTGCGTTTGGGCCCGGTGGATTTCTCGATGATGTGCGGCACGCCCATGTATTCACGGGAGGTCGCGGCGTTCTGGATACACAGCACGTCCAGGCCCTGGTACTGGCGGTCGATGCAGTAGTTGGCGCCCACGCATTGTTTGATCTGGTCGATCTGGCCCATCTTGATCTTGGCGATCAGGTGCGGGTCGGCGATATGCGCACGGGTCATGCCGACCATGTCCACATAACCGCCTTCAAGGATGCGCGTGGCCTGGTTCGGGTCCTTGATGTTCTGCGCGTGCAGCACCGGGACCTTGACCACTTCCTTGATACCGGCAGCCAAGTGCAGGAACGGCTCCGGTGGATAACTCATGTTCGGGATCACGTTGGCCAGGGTGTTATGGGTGTCGCACCCCGATCCCACCACGCCGATGAAATCGAGCATGCCGGTGTCGTCGTAATACTTGGCGATCTGTTTCATGTCCTCGTGGGACAGGCCATCCGGGTGGAACTCGTCACCGCACAGGCGCATGCCTACGCAGAAGTCGTCACCTACCTCGGCACGCACGGCTTTCAACACTTCCAGGCCGAATTTCATGCGGCCCTCAAAGGTGCCGCCCCATTCGTCGGTACGCTTGTTGACCCGTGGGCTCCAGAACTGGTCGATCATGTGCTGGTGCACGGCGGACAGTTCCACCCCGTCCAGGCCACCGGCCTTGGCGCGACGCGCAGCCTGGGCGTAGTTGCCGATCACGCGCCAGATTTCTTCCGGCTCGATGGTTTTGCAGGTGGCACGGTGCACCGGCTCACGCACGCCGGACGGCGACATCAAGGTCGGCCAGTTGAAGCCGTCCCAGCGGGAGCGACGCCCCATGTGGGTAATCTGGATCATGATCTTGGCGCCATGCTTGTGCATGGCGTCGGCCAGGTTCTGGAAGTGCGGGATGATGCGGTCGGTGGACAGGTTCACCGAGCTCCACCATTCCTGGGGACTGTCGATGGCCACCACCGAGGATCCACCGCAGATCGCCAGGCCGATACCGCCCTTGGCTTTCTCTTCGTAGTACTTCACATAGCGGTCAGTGGTCATCCCGCCGTCGGTGGCATACACCTCGGCGTGGGCGGTACTGAGCACGCGGTTGCGGATGGTCAGTTTGCCGATCTGGATCGGCTGGAACATTGCTTCGAAAGCCATGGCACGGTCCTCGGCTTACAACGGCTTGACGGTGAACAAGCCATCATCGTGGCCCTCTTCGGAGCCTCCGTAGACTTGTTCAGCCACAGTGCGGATCTTGCTGCCACGCGCTTCAAGGATCTGGTCCATGGCGCCGGCAAACCAGCCGGTGAACATGTAGTCGACCTTGCGTCCGACCTTGCCGTACACGTAGACGAAAGCGGAGTGTTCGAGCTTGACGCTGGCGGTGCCTTTGTCGAGGTCGATGTCCTGGATCTTGAACAGGCCCCAGCCGCGTTGCGACAGGCGCTTCATGTAGTGTTCGAACACCGCGACGCCTTCCAGGCCATGGCACTCGGCTTCTTTTTCACACCAGTGCCAGGCGGATTTGTAGCCGGCCTTGTAGAGAATTTCGGCGTAGGCTTCAGCGCCCAACACCTCTTCAATGCCCATGTGGTTGTTGACGAAGAAGTGGCGCGGCACATACAGCATCGGCAGGGCGTCGGAGGTCCAGACACCGGTTTCGCTGTCGACTTCGATTGGCAATTGCGGGGCGATCTTGGCCATGGAAACTTAACTCCAGAAAATTCTTGTGTAGTTCCCCCGACACGAACGGCCGAGGGAGAAGATGCGTTGGCGGTGGCTTATTCGCCCCAGACGTCCTTCAGGACATTGACCCAGTTCTCGCCCATGATCTTGCGCACTACCCGTTCAGGGTGGCCGCGCTTGAGCAGGGTCTCAGTGAGGTTGGGGAACTCGCCCACGGTGCGGATGCCCAGCGGGTTGATGATCTTGCCGAAGTTGGTCAGGCGGCGGGCGTAGCCCTTGTCATGGGTCAGCATCTCGAAGAAATCCTGGCCATGCCCCTGGGTGAAGTCGGTGCCGATACCGATAGCGTCTTCGCCGACGATGTTCATGGTGTATTCGATGGCTTCGGCGTAGTCGTCGATGGTCGAATCGATGCCCTTGGCCAGGAATGGCGCGAACATGGTCACGCCGACAAAACCGCCGTGATCGGCGATGAACTTCAGCTCTTCATCGGATTTGTTGCGCGGGTGCTCTTTAAGGCCCGATGGCAGGCAGTGGGAGTAGCACACCGGCTTTTTCGATTCGAGGATGACTTCTTCGGACGTTTTGGAGCCCACGTGGGACAGGTCGCACATGATGCCGACGCGGTTCATTTCGCCGACAATCTCGCGCCCAAAGCCCGACAGGCCGCCGTCGCGCTCGTAGCAACCGGTGCCGACCAGGTTCTGGGTGTTGTAGCACATCTGCACGACGCCCACGCCGAGCTGCTTGAAGATCTCGACATAGCCCAACTGGTCTTCGAACGCGTGGGCGTTCTGGAAGCCGAAGATGATGCCGGTCTTGCCCAACTCCTTGGCGCGACGGATATCCGCAGTGGTTTTCACCGGGATCACCAGGTCGCTGTTCTCACGGATCAGGGTCTGGCTGGCCACGATGTTATTGATAGTGGCCTGGAAGCCTTCCCACACCGACACGGTGCAGTTGGCGGCGGTGAGGCCCCCTTTGCGCATGTCCTCGAACAGGTCGCGATTCCACTTGGCAATAATCAGCCCGTCGATAACGATGCTGTCGGCGTGCAATTCGGCTGGGCTCATCAGGCGTCCCCTTATGGCGATTCATGCGCCGAATCGTCTGCCGGCGCTTTGGGCCAGCATATGCCCAGGGGCCGACGGAACCGGGTGCAAAAACGACAGGGGAATTGCCGAAAGCGTCAATCCGCGACAAAGGCTGTTAAGAGAGGCCTGACTGGCGGCTGTTCTTTGTCTTACGCTTGAGCCAGAATTCGGCCATTACCTGATATGAGACGGCGCAATGAAATCGATTTTCCTGGCTTTGGCACTCATCGCAACCACCGCCCACGCGGCTGAAGACACCGACAACACACCGTGCGATGGCATCGAAAACGACAAACAAACCCTGGAATGCGCCACTTTCAACAAAACCACCGCCGAGCAATTGCTCAAAGATAACTACCAGGGCCTGCTCGAACGCATGGCGTCGACCTACGGCAGCAACAAGTCGCAGCTCGCGGACATTACCGCTCGTCTGAAGGACGCCCAGCAGAAGTGGGAAAAACTGCGCGACGCCGATTGTGCGGTGGACACCTTTCCGGCGGTGACGGGTACCAAGGACTACGCCATTCAACAGAATGATTGCCTGGCGCGGATGAGTGATGAGCGGTCGGAGTTTTTGGAGTCGATCGGGCAGGAATAAGCGACAATCCGCGCCACTTCTCTCTTAACCAAGGCCATTCATGACTATTTGCGGCATCGAAATCAAAGGCAGCGAAGCCATCCTCGCCGTCGCCTCCCTGGGCGACCAGGCGCTGAGCCATGTCGCGCTGTCCACCAAGAAAATCGCCCTTGAAGACGATGACGAGGCGGCCAATGTCAAAGCGTTCGCCGCCCAGGTGAAGGCGTTTGTGCAGGAAAACGCCATCACCCGTATCGCGATCAAGAAGCGCAGCAAGAAAGGCGAGTTTGCCGGTGGCCCGACCACGTTCAAGATTGAAGGCGTGTTTCAGTTGCTCGACGGGGTTGAGGTGACGCTGCTGTCGCCGCAGACCATTAACGCGCAGAACAAGAAGCACAGCTTTGAACTGCCCACGACGTTGAACAAGTATCAGCACGAAGCTTATAAAGCGGCCTGTTCGGCCTTGGTAAAGAAGTAAGTCACACCGAAGTCCAGTGTGGGAGCGGGCCTGCTCGCGAATGCGGCGGGTCAGTACCGAATGCGCCAACCGACACACTGTATTCGCGAGCAAGCCCGCCCCCACATTGGATTGGTGTTGCCTCAGGCCGGTGTACGGCGCTTGTGCAGCAGCCACTCCCCGAAGGATTTGTCTTCCAGGGCATACCCACCCCGGCTCGACTTCCACACCAGTTCTTTATCCCGCAGGGCATCGATACACGCCTGAATGGTCTGGGTGCCCGGCACCACGTCACTGCCCATGTCTTCCAGCACTTTGCTGACGGCCGTGATCGTGCTGTCGGTGAAGGGTGCGAAAGGTTCGTTGTTTTGAGAGCGCTCCACCATCACTTCCAGCACGGCGCGCTGGGGCACGGTGAGGTTGTTCCAGGCGCTTTCGAATTCGGTCCACACCCCGGCGCGCAGCAATTCGGCGCGACTGTGCAGCAGTTGACCGAGGTTGCTCGCCTCGCCCAGCTCCAGCGCCACTTCACCGATGATCGTGCGCAGCATCTCGGGGCGTCGACCTACCAGCTCGAAGGCTTCATCAATATCGGCCGCGTTGAATTGGTTGGTCTGGGCCAGGTGCGCGTTGAGGTGTGCAGTGTAGGCCCGGGTGAACTCTTTACCCAGCAGCGGAAACGGCGTGATGCTGGACCCGAAGAACGGCTGACTCTTACCCAACACCAAATGGGCCAGCTTGTCGCGGTTTGAGCCGGTGAACACCAGGTGCAAACCGCTGCCATCCTCGTCACGGCCTTGGTTGAGCTGATCCCGGGCGGCCTTCAACGCGAACATCGCGTTGATCCCCGACTCGCTGGTTAATGCGTGCTGCGCCTCGTCAATCACCAACACGACAGGTTTTTCCGCAGCATTGTGGAGTAATTCCAGGGCCTGGGTCAGCGTCGCACCGACAGGCAGTTGTGGCTTGGTAAAGTCCCAGGACAAGGTACGCAGAAAGCTCAGCTTCTCGATCCCGATGTTCTTGGCCAGTTTACGAATGCCCTTTTCGTAGGGCACCAGGGCAGCGGCGATAGCGCCGGCGATCAACTCTGCCGGATCTTGCTCTTTGTCGGCCCACAGATCGACGTAGACGGTCAGCCAACCCCGCAGTTGGCACTCGGGAATCAGGTCTTCACGCAAAAAAGTGCTTTTCCCGGTGCGCCGGGGTGCCGCGAGGAACAGGCCCGACGTGAAGTCCTGAATACCCGCCCCCACCAAACCGTCGGCTATGCTGCTTGCCAGGGCGGGGCGGCGAAACACAAAGCCGCTGTTCTTGGACATGCTTTTATACTCAATTATTGGTTCAGCTATAAATTATAGTAACGAGTATAAATTACTATAATTGCCCGTCAAACCACCTCCCGTCGCCGATCCTCCCGCGGGCACTTCGCAAACCGTGCGCGGTAACTGCGGGTGAAATACGACGGTGACTCAAACCCACAGGCAATGCTCACTTCCAGCACGCTCATATCGCTCTGGCGCAACAGTTGCCGGGCCTTTTCCAGGCGTAGACCGAGGTAGAAGTTGCTCGGCGTATCATTCAAGTGCAGGCGAAACAGCCGCTCCAGCTGCCGCCGGGTCACCTTGATCGCCTCGGCCAGGGCCAGGGTGCTCAGCGGCGGCTCGGTGTGCTGCTCCATCTCGCCGATCACTTGCACCAGCTTCTTGTTGTTGATGCCGTAGCGCGTGGCGATCTGCATGCGCTGGTGGTCTTTGCGTGGACGGATACGGCCGAGCACGAACTGTTCGGAAACTTGAATCGCCAGCTCCGGGCCGTGGGCCTGCGCGATCAGGTCGAGCATCAGGTCGATGGAGGCCGTGCCACCGGCACAGGTGATGCGGCGCCGGTCAATTTCGAACAATTCCTGGGTCACGCTCAAGTGTGGATACGATTCCTTGAAGGCGTCGATGGCTTCCCAGTGCAGGGTCAGGCGATGGCCGTCGAGCAGGCCAGCTTCAGCGAGCACGCAGGCACCGGTATCAATGGCGCCAAGGGTCACTCCGTCGTGGTCGAGACGGCGCAGCCAGTGCTCCAGTGCAGGCGTGGCGAACTGCAACGGTTCAAAGCCGGCGACCACCAGCAACGTCGCGCCTTTTTTCAGCGGTTCCAGCGCAGCGTCGGCATTGACCGACATGCCATTGCTCGCCAGCACTGCGCCGCCATCGGCACTCAACACGTGCCAGCGGTACAGCTCGCCACGAAAACGGTTGGCCACCCGCAGGGGTTCCAGCGCGGAGATAAAGCCAATGGCCGAGAAACCCGGCATCAGCAAAAAGTAGAAATCCTGGGACATGGTGGCGCACTCGTCATACGGGCAGCGTGGCACTGTGATACTCCCGTTCATGGGCGGATTCAAGGGGGCAGGTCGCTGCAGTGCAAGAGCTGGTCGCCGCCGTGCGCTTTGCCGCCCACTGGCTTGCGTAACTTGGGCTCACGGCGCACAAAGACGCCGGAACCCACAATAACGACCTGCCGAGGGAACCACCATGAACCGACTGATCAGCCGCTGCGTGCTTGCACTCAGCGCCAGCGCCATCTTGAGCACGAACGTAATGGCTGCCGACGCAGCGTCTTGCCAGAACGTGCGCATGGGCGTGGTGAACTGGACCGACGTAATCGCCACCAGTGCCATGACCCAAGTGCTGCTCGATGGCCTCGGCTACAAGACCAAACAAACCAGCGCCTCCCAGCAAATCATCTTCGCCGGTATCCGCGACCAGCGCCTGGACCTGTTCCTGGGGTACTGGAACCCGCTGATGACCCAGACCATCACGCCATTCATCGACGCCAAGCAAGTCAAGGTGCTCGACAAACCCAGCCTGGAAGATGCACGCGCCACCCTCGCCGTGCCGACTTACCTGGCGGACAAGGGCCTGAAAACCTTCGCCGACATCGCCAAGTTCGAGAAAGAGCTGGGCGGCAAGATCTATGGCATCGAGCCAGGGTCGGGGGCCAACACCCAGATCAAGGCCATGATTGCCAAGAACCAGTTCGGCCTGGGTAAATTCCAGTTGGTGGAGTCCAGCGAGGCCGGCATGCTCGCCGCCGTCGACCGTGCGGTACGCCGCAAGGAAGCCGTGGTGTTCTTCGGCTGGGCGCCGCACCCGATGAACGTCAACGTCGCCATGACCTACCTCACCGGCAGCGACGACGCCCTCGGCCCGAACGAAGGCATGGCCACGGTGTGGAGCGTGACGTCGCCCACCTACGCCGAACAGTGCCCCAACGTTCATAAACTGCTGAGCAATCTAACGTTCACCGCCGCCGACGAGAGCCGGATGATGCAGCCGCTGCTGGATCACAAGGACCCCATCGAGTCCGCCAAACAGTGGCTCAAGGATCACCCGCAAGACCAGCAGCGCTGGCTGGCGGGCGTGACCACTTTCGACGGCAAACCGGCTGCTGCCAACCTGCAGCTGACCAGCAAATAACCTGACCCGAATCACCGTGACGCAGCCACGCCCGGCTGCGCACGGCATCACTATGCCCGCCTGTAAGGAACTGCACCATGAACCACGACGTCATCATCACCTGCGCACTCACCGGTGCTGGCGACACGACCGCCAAAAGCCCACACGTGCCGGTCACGCCCAAACAAATCGCAGCGGCCGCCGTTGAAGCCGCCAAGGCCGGCGCCACCGTAGTGCACTGCCACGTCCGTGACCCGCACACCGGCAAGTTCAGCCGCGACGTCGCGCTGTACCGCGAAGTGATGGAGCGCATCCGTGAGGCCGACATCGACATCATCGTCAACCTCACCGCCGGCATGGGCGGCGACCTGGAAATCGGCGCCGGCGAAAACCCGATGGAGTTCGGCCCCAACACCGACCTGGTCGGCCCATTGACCCGCCTGGCCCATGTAGAGGAACTGCTGCCGGAGATCTGCACCCTGGATTGCGGCACCCTGAACTTCGGCGACGGCGACACTATTTACGTGTCCACCCCGGCGCAACTGCGCGCAGGCGCCAAACGCATCCAGGAACTGGGCGTAAAGGCCGAACTGGAAATCTTCGACACCGGCCACCTGTGGTTCGCCAAGCAGATGATCAAGGAAGGCCTGCTCGACAACCCGCTGTTTCAACTGTGCCTGGGCATCCCATGGGGCGCACCGGCCGACACCACCACCATGAAGGCCATGGTCGACAACCTGCCCGCCGACGCGGTGTGGGCCGGCTTCGGTATCGGCCGCATGCAAATGCCAATGGCGGCGCAAGCGGTGCTGCTGGGCGGCAACGTGCGGGTTGGCCTGGAAGACAACCTGTGGCTGGACAAAGGCGTGCTCGCCACCAATGGCCAACTGGTAGAACGCGCCGGTGAAATCCTCAGCCGCCTGGGTGCACGGGTCATGACCCCGGCAGAAGGCCGCGTGAAGATGGGCCTTACCCAGCGCGGTTAACCCCTGCCGTAACCGAATCAAAAATGTGGGAGGGAGCAAGCCACTCCCACAGGGATCAGCGAACTCTTCAGGAATGCGCCATGAGCTTTATCACTGAAATCAAAACTTTCGCCGCCCTGGGCAGCGGTGTCATCGGCAGCGGCTGGGTATCCCGCGCCCTCGCCCACGGCCTGGACGTGATCGCCTGGGACCCGGCGCCCGGCGCGGAAGCCGCCTTGCGCAAGCGCGTCGCCAATGCCTGGGGTGCCCTGGAAAAACAGGGCCTGGCACCGGGTGCATCCCAGGACCGCCTGCGCTTTGTTTCCACCATTGAAGAATGTGTGAAAGACGCCGACTTCATTCAGGAAAGCGCCCCGGAAAGGTTGGAGCTGAAGCTGGAGTTGCACAGCAAGATCAGCGCGGCGGCCAAGCCGAATGCGTTGATCGGCTCGAGCACTTCCGGCCTGCTGCCCAGCGAGTTCTATGAAGGCTCGACCCACCCGGAACGCTGCGTGGTCGGCCACCCGTTCAACCCGGTTTACCTGCTGCCGCTGGTGGAAGTGGTAGGCGGCAAGCACACCGCGCCGGAGGCTATTCAAGCCGCGATCAACGTGTACGAATCCCTTGGCATGCGCCCGCTGCATGTACGCAAGGAAGTCCCCGGCTTTATCGCCGACCGCCTGCTTGAAGCGTTGTGGCGTGAGGCGCTGCACCTGGTGAATGACGGTGTGGCCACCACCGGTGAAATTGACGACGCGATTCGTTTTGGCGCGGGCTTGCGCTGGTCGTTCATGGGCACGTTCCTGACCTATACCCTGGCGGGCGGCGATGCCGGGATGCGGCACTTCATGGCGCAATTCGGACCGGCATTGCAGTTGCCCTGGACGTATCTGCCGGCGCCGGAGCTGACCGATAAATTGATCGACGACGTGGTCGACGGCACCAGCGACCAGTTGGGTAGACACAGCATTTCGGCGCTGGAGCGCTATCGTGATGACTGCCTGCTCGCCGTACTGGAGGCAGTGAAAACCACCAAGGCCAAGCACGGCATGACCTTCGCCGAATAACCTATGTGGGAGGGGTGCCCCTCCCTCACTTTTGTCCGAGCACAGACCCGGGATTTATGTCATGTCAGCACTGACGACCTACACCACCAGAATCCAGCCGGAGTGGGTGGACTACAACGGCCACCTGCGCGATGCGTTTTACCTGCTGATTTTCAGCTACGCCACCGATGCGCTGATGGACACCCTGGGCCTCGACAGTGAAAACCGCGAAGCCAGCGGCCATTCGCTGTTCACCCTTGAGCTGCACCTGAACTACCTGCACGAAGTAAAACTCGGCGCCGAGGTGCAGGTGCGTACGCAACTGATCGCCTTTGATGCCAAGCGCCTGCACCTCTATCACAGCCTGCATCTGGTCGACGATGAAAAGGAGCTGGCGGGCAATGAGCAGATGCTGCTGCACGTCGACCTTGCCGGCCCGCATTCAACACCGTTTACCGACGCCACGTTGGAAAAACTCATCGCCATTACCGCAGAGCAGGCCGACCTGCCACGCCCTTCCCTGCTCGGCCGAGTGATTGGCCTGCCGCCAAAAAAATAGCCCGCCAAAATAATCAGGAGCCACCATGCAAACCGCCGCCGTTGCCGATTTCCGCACTTACCCGAAAATCTGTGACCTCGCCGAGGCGCAGTTGCTGGACGATCAGATTCGCGTGCGCTGGGCCGATGGGCGGGTCAGCCCGTTTCATCATCAATGGCTGCGGGATAACTGCCCTTGTGCAGCGTGCGTGTACAGCGTGACCCGCGAGCAGGTGCTGGAAATCATCGATGTGGATGAACATCTCAGCGCCATCGATGCCCGTATCGACCAGGGCTTTCTGAGCGTGGCGTGGAGCGGCGGCCATCGCAGCCAATACGATCCCGGCTGGTTGCGGGCGCATGCCTACGACGATGAGTCACGCGCCGAACGGCGCGCAGCAAAGCCTCAATCGCGGTTGTGGGACCATACCTTGAGCCTGCCTGTATTCGATTACGCGGCCGTGATGGAAGCCCCCGACGCCTTGCTGCAATGGCTGCTGGCCTTACGCGACACCGGCCTGACGCAAATCCGCGGCGTACCCACCGAGCCGGGTGCCCTGGCGCTGATCGCCCACCGTATTTCGTTTATCCGCGAGAGCAACTTCGGCGTGCTGTTCAACGTGCAATCCAAGGCCGATGCCGACAGCAACGCCTACACCGCTTTCAACCTGCCGCTGCACAGCGATTTGCCGACCCGGGAGTTGCAACCGGGGCTGCAATTTCTGCATTGCCTGGTGAACGATGCGGACGGAGGCGAGAGTATTTTTGTCGATGGGTTTGCCATTGCCAACGCGCTGCGTGCCGAAGACCCCGAGGCGTTTGACGCCCTGTGTGAAATCCCGGTGGAGTTTCGCAACAAGGACCGGCACAGCGACTATCGCCGCCTCGCACCGATTATCGCGCTGGATGCCTTGGGGGATGTGGCGGAGATTCGCATGGCCAACTTCTTGCGCGGACCGTTTGACGCGCCGGTCGAACAGATGCCGTTGTTGTATCGCGCGTATCGACGCTTTATCGCCATGACACGCGAGGCGCGCTTTCGCCTGGTCAGGCGCCTGAACCCGGGCGAATTGTGGTGCTTCGATAACCGCCGCACCTTGCATGCGCGCAATGCGTTTGATCCTGCCTCCGGGGCGCGGCATTTCGAAGGGTGCTACATCGACCGGGATGAGCTGCTCTCGCGGATTCTGGTGTTGCAGCGCTAGACCGCGGTGCGTCCATCGGGGGCAAGCCCTGATGCAGCAGTTAAAAAGGCTGAAAAGTAACCTGTGGCGAGGGAGCTTGCTCCCGTCGGACTGCGCAGCAGTCCCATGCTTTGTAAACAAAGAGCGGGGCCGCTTCGCGGCCCAACGGGAGCAAGCTCCCTCGCCACACATACAGTGTTCACCCGTAACTGACTGGCGTTAGGGCAAGCCCCCGATACGGCCCTCCACAATCTCAGGCAAAAAAAGCCCCGGTCCAGCCGTGACTGGATCGGGGCAGAGCGCTTGGTGTGAGCGTGACATCCCGAGGGTGACCAAACCTTCAAGGTGCGTGCCTGGTATCCAGTGTGCCTATTACTTGGATCGGTAAATGACCCGAAAACGACCTGCCCATAGCCATATGAGCCATTCGCGGATTCTGCCCTTGCCGACCGGTCGCCGGCCTACCAGAATTCCAATCGACCCCCGCTCCCTACACCAGGATGAACGTCATGATGCACGCGGATTTGATTGACCAGGATGACCTGCTGGGCCAACTGCGCTCGCTGGGTTTTGAAGTGTCCAGCGGTGCCACCGCTGAACAAGCCTGCGAGTGTGCAGTGCGCGGTTTGAGCCCGGCGCGGGCCAAGGCACTCAAGGGCATGGTGGAACAGATGTACACCGGCAGCGCGACGATTCTGCCGGCCGTTCGCCAGGCGATCGACAAGCAGTTGTTGCCGGCTCTGGTGCAGTTCAAACAGAACTCGGGCGCCTGATACACCGCACCGCTATCGGGGCACGTCGAAGCGTCGCGCTGCCTCTTCCACATTTGAATCATGAAATGTGGGAGAGGGCCTGCTTGCGATGAAAGCGCCTCGGCCTAGAGCCTTACACTGGCAAAAGTCGACTCGTTCCGGGCCTGGCTCAATGCCGACATAGGCCCCGACAACGGCGACAACACCAGCGCCTGAGGAATCGGCATCATCGCCACCTGTTGGGTGGTGTTGGAGCCCACACGCTCATCCCGTGGCGGAATGCCGAAATACTCGCGATAGCACTTGGAGAAGTGCGGCGTGGAGACGAACCCGCACACCGAGGCCACTTCGATGATCGACATCGGTGTCTGCTTGAGCAACTGCCGCGCACGGATCAGGCGCAGCTTGAGGTAGTAGCGCGACGGCGAGCAGTGCAGGTATTTCTGGAACAGGCGCTCCAGCTGGCGACGGGACACGGCGACATACACCGCCAGTTCATCCAGGTCGATCGGTTCCTCCAGGTTGGCCTCCATCAGCGCGACGATTTCCTGCAACTTCGGCTGGTTGGTGCCGAGCATGTGCTTGAGCGGCACACGCTGGTGGTCCTGTTCGTTGCGGATGCGTTCATACACAAACATTTCGGAGATGGCGGCCGACAATTCACGGCCGTGGTCGCGGCTGATCAGGTGCAGCATCATGTCCAGCGGTGCGGTGCCGCCGGAGCTGGTGAAGCGGTTACGGTCGAGGGTGAACAAGCGGGTGCTCATCGACACACGGGGAAAGGCTTCCTGCATCGACGCCAGGCATTCCCAATGCACGCTGCAATCGAAGCCGTCGAGCAAACCGGCGCAAGCCAGTGCCCAACTGCCGGTGCACACCGCGCCAAGGCGACGGGACTGGCGCGCCTGGCTCTGCAGCCACGACACGTGTTCACGGGTGACGGTACGTTGGATACCCACGCCACCGCACACAATCACAGTGTCCAGGGCCGGGGCTTTGTGCATGGCGGCATCGGGGGTGATTTGCAGACCGTCGCTGGCCCATACCTGGTTTCCGTCGACACTCAGGGTTGTCCACCGATACAGCTCGCGGCCGGACAGCTGGTTGGCCATACGCAGGGGTTCCACTGCCGAAGCCAGGGAAATCAGCGTGAAATTGTCCAGCAGCAAAAAGCCGATGGATTGAGGCGCACGGTTCTGGGGTTGGGCCCCGGAGTTGAACGACGTCATCGCGGTATCTCCTCACACAAAGCGGGTGATGGCCTCAGGCGAGGCTCTTGTTATTGCACTCCGCTCCAGCGAGGAGAGAGGCTTTGGATTTGATAGAGCAAATGCCATGCCTAAAGTTGAATGGCCGTCCAATAACTCCTAAAAACGACCTCATGACCTGTCTAAACAAGCCCATGCAGGAAGCGCGGATATGGCCGTAGGAGCGAGCCCGCTCAAGGCGTGTGAGCAGATCGGTAGCACTTGTGGGAAGGCGCTTTGAGAGCGTAGGGAAAGTCTGTCACCCAAAGCACAGGGAAGGGTCTGTTGGGCGAAAAATCGTTTGGGAGCTACTTATCTGTTTGCGACGCGCTAAAAGGTGGCGCTTTTGGATTCGGGTGTTCACTTTATGAGCAATGTCGATCCTTTGTGGCGAGGGAGCTTGCTCCCTCGCCACAAAAGCAGGTCAGCACTCAACCGCGCTGACCGCCAACCCACCCCGCGACGTTTCTTTGTACTTGTCATGCATATCCGCGCCGGTATCGCGCATGGTGCGGATCACCCGGTCCAGGGAGATAAAGTGCTGGCCGTCACCACGCAGGGCCATCTGCGCGGCGTTGATCGCCTTCACCGCTGCAATTGCATTGCGCTCGATGCACGGCACCTGGACCAGCCCACCCACCGGGTCGCAGGTCAGGCCGAGGTTGTGTTCCAGGCCGATTTCAGCCGCGTTGCACAGCTGTTCCGGCGTGGCGCCAAGGATCTCGGCCAAACCGGCAGCCGCCATGGCACAGGCCGAACCGACCTCGCCCTGGCAGCCGACCTCAGCACCGGAGATCGACGCGTTCTTTTTACACAAAATCCCCACCGCCGCCGCGCCGAGCAAATAGTCGACCACGTTGGCTTCGGTAACCTCTTCGCTGAACTTCATAAAGTAGTGCAGCACCGCCGGGATGATGCCCGCCGCGCCATTGGTGGGTGCGGTGACCATACGCCCACCGGCGGCGTTTTCTTCATTGACCGCCAGGGCGAACAGGTTGACCCATTCCATGGCGCTCAAGGTCGAGCCGATCACATTGGGTTTGTTCAACTCCTGCAAACTGCGGTGCAGCTTGGCGGCGCGGCGACGCACGTTGAGGCCCCCGGGCAAGATACCTTCGTGCTTGAGGCCCTGCTCCACGCAGTCTTGCATGGCACGCCAAAGCTTCATCAGGCCGCTGCGGATTTCCTCTTCCGAGCGCCAGACCTTTTCATTGGCCATCATCAACTCGGCCACGCGCAGGTTGTGGGTCTTGCACAGCTGCAACAGCTCTACCGCGCTGGAAAAATCATAGGGCAGTTCGGTGCGATCCATGTCGGCCACACCGCTTTGCGCCTGGGCTTCGTCCACCACAAAACCGCCACCGACCGAATAGTAGGTGTCGCGGTACAACTCGCCGTCATCGCCGAACACGACCAACGTCATGGCGTTGGGATGAAACGGCAGGTTTTCGTCCAGCAGGCGCATGTCGCGGGCCCAGATGAAAGGCACCGGCAGGCGCCCGTCGAGCAACAGGGTGTCGGTTTCGCGCAGGGTATCGATGCGCAAACCGATTTGCGACGGGTCGATTGCGTCGGGCCATTCGCCCATCAACCCCATGATCGTGGCGGTGTCGCTGCCGTGACCGATGCCGGTGGCCGACAACGAACCGTAGAGTTGAACCTCGACGCGCCGCACATGCTCCAGCAAGTCACGCTCACGTAATGCTTGAACAAACAACGCCGCGGCGCGCATGGGGCCGACGGTATGAGAACTCGAAGGCCCGATGCCGATCTTGAACAGGTCAAAAACGCTGATAGCCATTGCCGTGGAACCTCCAGATGAGCACAGGCCGGGCGACCAGGAGCTGCTACGCTCAAGTCGCCTGAATGGCGGCATCATCAAGCTTTTCTTGCCGCCCACGGCGTCTCACACCGACGTACCCATGCTCACCAGCGCCGCCCTCGGGCAACGGGCCGTTTTGGCCGTTTTTTGCGGTGCAGATCGCTGGAAACCCTGGATTTGAGGCTTAAAAAATCTGTAAGCGACGTCACCGACACTGGATACGACCCTCCCTGTACTGGATACGACGCGCCCTGTAGGCGTCAGATTTTCACTGGTACATGATCAGTCTCGACTCGTTTGCAAGGCCCCGTGGCGCCGCCTCAAAGCACGCTCCAACCGCAACCCTTATAAAGCGCGGCGAATGCCGTCAGAAAAAACACAGGAGTCTAGCCCCATGAAAGCTTCACCCTCGTTGTTGTTGGCCGCCATGCTGAGTCTGCCAGTCCTGGCGCACGCTGCAGAACCGGCACAATGTCAGACCGTCAACTTCTCCGATGTCGGCTGGACCGACATCACCGTCACTACCGCGACCACCAGCGAAATCCTCAAGGGCCTGGGCTACAAGCCGCGCACCACGATGATTTCGGTGCCGGTGACCTACAAGTCCCTGGCCGACGGCAAAAACATGGATATCTTCCTCGGCAACTGGATGCCGACCATGGAAAACGACATCAAGCAGTACCGTGATGCCGGCACCGTGGAAACCGTGCGCGCCAACCTGGAAAACGCCAAATACACCCTGGCGGTGCCCGAAGAGCTGTACAACAAGGGCCTGAAAGACTTCGCCGATATCGCCAAATTCAAGGATGAGCTGGGTGGCAAGATCTACGGCATCGAACCGGGCAACGACGGCAACCGCACCATCCAGACCGTGATCGACAAGAACCAGTTTGGTTTGAAAGACGCGGGCTTCAAGGTCGTGGAATCCAGCGAAGCCGGAATGCTCTCCCAGGTCGAACGCGCCACCAAGCGCGGCCAGGCCATCGTGTTCCTCGGCTGGGAACCGCATCCGATGAACACCCGCTTCAAGATCAAGTACCTGACCGGGGGTGATGATTCATTCGGCCCCAACTACGGCCAGGCGACCATCTATACCAACACCCGCAAGGGCTACACCCAGGAATGCAGCAACGTCGGTCAGTTGCTGAAGAACCTGTCGTTCACCCTGAACATGGAAAGCTCACTGATGGGCAACGTCCTGGACGACAAAATGAAGCCCGACGCCGCCGCCAAGGCCTGGCTGCAGAAGAACCCGCAAGTGCTCGAAACCTGGCTTGCCGGTGTGACCACTGTGGATGGCAAACCAGGTCTGGAGGCCGTGAAAGCTTATCTCGCCAAGTAGTAATCGCTGACCCCGGGCCGGTGCGCTGGCCCGGGATGTTTTCCCTTTCGCATGTGGACATTCACTACCATGCTGACTGAACAGAAAATCCCACTAGGCCAGTACATCGCTGCCTTCGTCGAATGGTTGACCAAACATGGCGCCAACTATTTCGACGCAATCGCATCGACACTGGAAACGATGATCCACGGCGTGACGTTTGCGCTGACCTGGTTCAATCCGCTGGCATTGATCGGTCTGATTGCGCTACTCGCTCACTTTATTCAACGCAAATGGGGCCTGACCGTTTTTGTCATCGCCTCCTTCCTGCTGATCCTGAACCTGGGGTACTGGCAGGAAACCATGGAAACCCTCGCGCAGGTGCTGTTCGCCACGCTGGTCTGCGTGGTCATCGGTGTGCCGCTGGGCATTGTTGCCGCGCACAAACCGCTGTTCTACACCATGATGCGGCCGGTACTCGATCTGATGCAGACCGTCCCGACCTTCGTCTACCTCATCCCGACCCTGACCCTCTTCGGGCTGGGTGTGGTGCCCGGCTTGATCTCCACGGTGGTGTTCGCGATTGCCGCGCCTATCCGCCTGACCTATCTGGGTATCCGCGACGTACCGCAAGAGTTGATGGACGCGGGCAAGGCCTTTGGCTGCTCGCGCCGCCAGTTGCTGTCGCGCATTGAACTGCCCCACGCCATGCCGAGCATTGCCGCCGGCATTACCCAATGCATCATGCTGTCGCTGTCGATGGTGGTGATCGCCGCCCTGGTAGGCGCCGACGGTCTCGGTAAACCGGTGGTCAACGCGCTGAATACCGCCGACATTGCCCTGGGCTTTGAAGCGGGCCTGGCGATCGTATTGCTGGCCATCATGCTCGACCGTATCTGCAAACAACCCGACGCTAAAGTAGGGGGTGATGCATGAGCATTATCCGATTCGACAAGGTCGACGTGATCTTCTCCAAAGACCCACGCGAAGCGCTCAAGCTGCTGGATCAGGGCATGAGCCGTAACGAGATCCTGAAAAAGACCGGGCAGATTGTCGGCGTTGAAAAAGCCAGCCTGGACATCGAGAAAGGCGAGATCTGCGTGCTGATGGGCCTGTCAGGCTCCGGCAAGTCGAGCTTGCTGCGCTGCATCAACGGCCTCAATACCGTGAGCCGTGGCCAGCTGTTTGTGGAGCATGAAGGACGTCAGATCGATATCGCGTCCTGCACACCTGCGGAGCTGAAAATGATGCGCACCAAGCGCATCGCCATGGTGTTCCAGAAATTCGCACTGATGCCCTGGCTGACCGTGCGCGAGAACATCAGCTTCGGCCTCGAGATGCAGGGCCGCCCGGAGAAAGACCGACGCAAGCTGGTCGATGACAAGCTGGAATTGGTGGGCCTGAGCCAATGGCGCAACAAGAAGCCCGACGAGCTGTCCGGTGGCATGCAGCAACGCGTCGGCCTGGCCCGCGCGCTGGCGATGGACGCCGATATCCTGCTGATGGACGAACCGTTCTCCGCCCTTGACCCGTTGATTCGCCAGGGCCTGCAGGATGAGCTGCTGGAACTGCAACGCAAGCTGAGCAAGACCATCGTGTTCGTCAGCCACGACCTGGATGAGGCGCTCAAACTGGGCAGCCGTATCGCGATCATGAAAGACGGCAAGATCATCCAGTACAGCGTGCCGGAAGAGATTGTGCTGAATCCTGCAGATGACTACGTGCGCACCTTCGTGGCTCATACCAACCCGCTGAACGTGCTGTGCGGCCGCAGCCTGATGCGCACCCTGGACAACTGCAAGCGCATCAACGGTTCAGTGTGCCTGGACCCGAGCGGCGACTCCTGGCTGGACCTGGCCGAAGGCAACACCATCAAGGGTGCACGCCAGAATGGCGCGGTGCTGAACCTGCAGAACTGGGCACCGGGGCAAGCGGTAGAAGGGTTGGGCCGGGTGCCGACGCTGGTGGATTCGAACATCGGCATGCGCGATGCGCTGCAGATTCGTTACCAGACCGGGAACAAGCTGGTGTTGCACGACAACAACCAGGTGGTGGGGATTCTGGGCGACAGTGAGCTCTACCATGCCCTGCTGGGCAAAAACCTGGGCTGACAGGCACTGCAAAACAACGGTGGGAGGGGGCTTGCCCCGATAGCGATGTATCAGTAACAGATGTACTGACTGACACACCACTATCGGGGGCAAGCCCCCTCCCACATTGGGTTCTAGTGGTGTCAGTGAGGACACCACAAGGCTCAACTATCAGCTATAGACACGGCCAAGGAGCTGCCGATGGCTTTCAAACTGATCGAGCACATCCCGGGTGATCTGTTCCTGGGTAAAGCCCATCAGGTCGTACTCCTGAGGCCCGTTGTGCAGGTAGACCTCGGCCCGGTAGTAACGGGTGCGCTCTTCCTCGGGCAGGTCGCTCGGTGCCGACGAGTAAGCATCCAGGCTCACTTCATAGACAAACGGATTGCCCTCCGGCATCTCGATCCGCACACCGATGCAGCGCTTGGACTTACCCAGCAAGGTCTGCACTTCCAGCCCCTGATCACGCAATGCCGTCGCCGCTTCTTCCAGCGCCGGCGTAACGTGCTTGTCCATGAAGCGTTGTACGGTGCCCTGGCTCGGTTGCAAGTCCAGTGCCGTCAAACGCTCGCTGAAACCACGACGGCCACGCTCGGCCAGTTGCGCCTGCTCCTGTTCGATGGCCACATCCTGACGCATGGCCTTGTGCAAACCGAACATGAAGAAAATCAGCACCACCGAGAACGGCAGCCCGGCCAGCACCACCATGGTCTGCATGGCTTCGAAGTTACCGGCAAACAGCAGGCCGATGGTCACCAGGGTAATCACCGCCGACCAGAAGATACGCAGCCAATGCGGTGCGTCTTCGTCCACGTTGCCGCCTTTGCAGGAAAGGTTGGCCATCATCACCGCGCCGGAATCCGCCGGAGTCAGGAACAGCACAAAGCCCACAAAGATCGACACACCGATGACGACTTTCGACGCCGGGTAATGCTCAAGCAGCTGGTAGATCGCCATGGACGGTTGTTCCAGCGCCGTCTTGCCCAACTCCACCGCACCGTGGTTGAGCACCAGGTCCAGGGCCGAGTTACCGAAGATCGACAACCACGCCAGGGTGAAGCCCAGCGGAATCAGCAGCACGCCGGCCACCAGTTCACGCACCGTGCGACCACGGGAAATACGTGCGATGAACATGCCCACGAATGGCGCCCAGGAAATCCACCACGCCCAATAGAACAGCGTCCACAGGCCCATCCAGCGCTCGGTCTTGTTGGCATCGCCCTCGTACACATACAGGTCGAAGGTTTTCAGCACCAGGCCATTCATGTAGTCGCCGACGTTCTGCACGAAGCCGTTGAGCAGGTGCAGGGTCGGGCCGAACAACAGCACGAAGATCAGCAGGCCGCTGAACAGCACGATGTTGAGGTTGGACAGCCGGCGAATGCCGTTTTCCACACCCGACACTGCGGCAATGGTCGCCACCGTGCTCATCACGATGATCACGATCAAAAGATTGGTGTTGCTGTGCGCCATGCCGAACAGGTTTTCCAACCCGGACGACACCTGCATCGCACCAATCCCCAGGTTCGTCACCAGGCCCAGCAGCGTCACGAACATGCCGAAACCGTCCACCGCGTGGCCGGCCGCACCTTTTACCCAACGCTCTCCCACCAGCGGGTACAGCGCCGAACGCAAGGCCAGCGGCTGGTTATGACGGTACGCAAAGTACGCCACGGCCAAGCCGACCAGCGCGTAGATCGCCCAGCCATGCAGGCCCCAGTGCAGGAAGGTCAGTTGCAGTGCCTGGCGAGCCGCACTGTTGCTGGCGGCAGCGCCTTCAGGCGGGTTGAAGTAGTGGTCCAACGGTTCCGAGGCGCCGAAGTACAACAGCGAGATGCCGATACCCGACGAGAACAACATGCCGGCCCAGGCGCCGTAGCTGAAGTCCGGGGTGTCGTCCTTGCTGCCCAGTTTCAACTTGCCATAGGACGAAAACGCCAGCCCCACCACAAACACCAGGTAGGCGGCGATGACCACCATGTAGTACCAGCCGAAGCTTTTGGAAAGCCACGCCTGTGCGACACCGAGCATGCGCCCGGCCTCCTGCGGGGCGATGATCAGAATGGCGGTCAGCAATAGAATCAGCGCGGTGGAGGTGTAAAACACCCAACCGTTGACCCGCACCTTTTCCGGTGGGGTCTTTATAAGAGAGGCAGAACTCATGGCGCAGATGCTCCGGGCAGTGCGAAAGAGAAACACAAGGCAACGGTTATCCCGGGACATCGATTTTTCGGCAGTCGACGGACGGGTGTTATAAAGACACCCCGAAAATTCTTGTACCCCACCGAAGCGGTGGCCAGGCCCTGATACGGCCTGTTTCAAGGGTTTTTGCAGGTGTCAGATGTTGCGGCTCGCAGGTAGGAAATACCTGTAGGCAGCGACCATTTGTCGCAGATCTTATTCTTTGTTGATTGAACGTTCAATCAAAACAAAATAGACTGGCCTTCAAGCCGACGGACGTCCAACGCCCGCCGCAGGCCTAAGGAGAGGTGCTACATGCCCAAGGTCGGTATGCAACCCATACGCCGCCAGCAGTTGATCGAAGCCACGTTGACGGCCATCGATCAGGTCGGAATGGGGGATGCCAGCATTGCGCTGATCGCCCGTTTGGCCGGCGTCTCGAACGGCATCATCAGTCACTACTTTCAGGACAAGAACGGCCTGATCGCCGCGACGATGCGGTACTTGATGAATGTGCTGATCGAGAACGTCCACGAACGCAGGCTCGCGTTGAAAGACGACAGCCCCCGTGCGCACCTGCAGGTGATCATCGGCGGCAACTTCGACGCCAGCCAGGTCAACGGCCCGGCAATGAAAACCTGGTTGGCCTTCTGGGCCGCCAGCATGCACCACCCGTCATTGCACAGGTTGCAGCGGATCAACGATCAGCGTCTGTATTCCAACCTGTGCTGCCAGTTTCGCCGAGTGCTGCCGCCGCCGCGTGCACGCAAAGCAGCCCGAGGCCTGGCGGCCCTGATCGACGGTTTGTGGTTGCGCGGCGCCCTGTCGGGAGACGCTTTCGACACGGAGCAGGCGCAACGGATCGCTTACGAATACATGGATTTCCAATTGGCCAAGCAGGTGAGTTAGAGCACACATAAACGCTCATCCCCTGAACGCTTCTGATCAGTGTCGCCAGGCCTTACGGCGCACTTTTTGGAGGTTAACGCCAACCACTTATGCACTTGCGAGGACTTTATGGCCCGTTTCGAACTGCAAAAACTCTACATTGACGGCGGCTACAGCGACGCTGGCAGCGATGCCACCTTCGAAGCCATCAACCCGGCTAACGGTGAAGTTCTCGCCAAAGTGCAACGTGCTACGAAAGAAGACGTTGAACGCGCCGTCGTCAGCGCCGAAAAAGGCCAGAAGATCTGGGCTGCCATGACCGCCATGGAGCGTTCGCGCATCCTGCGCCGTGCCGTCGACATCCTGCGCGAGCGCAACGACGAGTTGGCCGCCCTGGAAACCCTGGACACGGGTAAAGCCATCTCCGAAACCAAATACGTCGACATCGTCACCGGCGCCGACGTGCTGGAATACTACGCAGGCCTGGTGCCGGCCATCGAAGGCGAACAGATCCCGCTGCGCGACACCTCGTTCGTCTACACCCGCCGCGAGCCGCTGGGCGTGGTAGCCGGTATCGGCGCGTGGAACTACCCGATCCAGATCGCCCTGTGGAAATCCGCACCGGCCCTGGCTGCCGGTAACGCAATGATCTTCAAACCAAGCGAAGTCACTTCGCTGACCACCCTGAAACTGGCCGAGATCTACACCGAAGCCGGCGTTCCGGCTGGCGTGTTCAACGTCCTGACCGGCAGCGGCCGTGAGGTCGGTACCTGGTTGACCGAGCACCCGCGCATCGAGAAAGTCTCGTTCACCGGCGGCACCGACACCGGCAAGAAAGTCATGGCCAGCGCTTCGAGCTCTTCGCTCAAAGACGTGACCATGGAACTGGGCGGCAAGTCGCCGTTGATCATTTTCGACGACGCCGACCTCGATCGCGCCGCCGATACCGCAATGATGGCCAACTTCTACAGCTCCGGTCAGGTCTGCACCAACGGCACCCGCGTGTTCGTGCCCAAGCACCTGCAAGCGGCGTTCGAAGCCAAGATCGTTGAGCGTGTTGCGCGCATTCGCGTTGGCAACCCGCAAGACGACAACACCAATTTCGGCCCGCTGGTCAGCTTTGCCCACATGGAAAGCGTGCTGGGCTACATCGCCAAAGGTAAGGAAGAAGGCGCCCGCCTGCTTTGCGGCGGCGACCGTCTGACCGCAGGCGAATTCGCCAAAGGCGCATTTGTGGCCCCGACCGTATTCACCGACTGCACCGACGACATGACCATCGTCCGTGAAGAAATCTTCGGCCCAGTGATGAGCATCCTCACTTACGAGACCGAAGAAGAAGTGATCCGCCGCGCCAACGACACTGACTTCGGCCTGGCTGCCGGCCTGGTCACCAAAGACCTGAACCGCGCCCACCGCGTGATTCATCAGTTGGAAGCGGGCATCTGCTGGATCAACGCCTGGGGCGAATCCGACGCGAAGATGCCGGTCGGCGGCTACAAGCAATCCGGTGTTGGCCGCGAGAACGGCATCAGCTCGCTGAACAACTTCACCCGCATCAAATCGGTACAGGTTGAGCTGGGCGACTACGCATCAGTGTTCTGATGAGCCCCAAGCGGCAAGCTTCAAGCTGTAGGTAAAAGCAGCTTGGTTTGCCGCACCTCCCAGATACACCGCTCGCTGCTCTTTCCAGCAGCTTGAAGCTTGGAGCTTGCCGCTCCCAAGGAGACCCCATGACTCAAGAATACGACTACATCATTGTTGGCGCAGGTTCTGCGGGCAACACATTAGCGACCCGTCTGACCGAAGACGAAGGCGTCACCGTTCTGCTGCTGGAAGCCGGCGGCCCTGACTACCGCTTTGACTTCCGCACGCAAATGCCGGCGGCGTTGGCGTTCCCGCTGCAAGGCCGCCGCTACAACTGGGCCTATGAAACCGACCCGGAACCCCACATGGACGGGCGTCGCATGGAATGTGGTCGCGGCAAGGGCCTGGGCGGCTCTTCCCTGATCAACGGCATGTGCTACATCCGTGGCAACGCGATGGACTACGACGGCTGGGCGAAACTGCCGGGCCTGGAAGACTGGACCTACCTCGATTGCCTGCCGTATTTCCGCAAAGCCGAAACCCGCGACATCGGCCCCAACGACTGGCACGGTGGCGATGGTCCGGTCAGCGTGACCACGCCAAAAGCCGGCAACAACCCGCTGTTCCACGCCATGGTTGAAGCCGGCGTGCAAGCCGGCTACCCGCGCACCGAAGACCTGAACGGCTACCAGCAAGAAGGCTTCGGCCCGATGGACCGTACCGTCACGCCAAAAGGCCGTCGCGCCAGCACCGCACGCGGTTATCTGGACACCGCCAAGAAGCGCTCGACGCTGACCATCGTCACTCACGCCCTCAGCGACAAAGTGCTGTTTGAAGGCAAGCGTGCCGTTGGCGTGCGTTACTTGATCGGGGCAGCCGAAGAGCGCGTTGAAGCCCGTGCACGCAAAGAAGTGATCGTATGCAGCGGCGCCATTGGTTCGCCGCAGCTGCTGCAACGTTCCGGCGTTGGCCCGGCCAAGCTGCTGGAAAGCCTCGACATCCCGGTGGTCCACGACCTGCCGGGCGTCGGCGAAAACCTGCAGGATCACCTCGAGCTGTACCTGCAATACGCCTGCACCCAACCGGTGTCACTGTACCCCTCGCTGCTCTGGTACAACCAGCCGGCCATCGGTGCCGAGTGGTTGTTCAACGGCACCGGCATCGGCGCCAGCAACCAGTTCGAAGCGGGCGGTTTCATCCGTACCCGTGAAGAGTTCGAATGGCCGAACATCCAGTACCACTTCCTGCCGGTCGCGATTAACTACAACGGCAGCAACGGCGTGAAAGAGCACGGTTTCCAGGCGCACATGGGCTCCATGCGTTCGCCAAGCCGTGGGCGCATCCAGCTGAAGTCGAAGAACCCACGGGACTACCCGAGCATTCTCTTCAACTACATGTCCACCGAGCAGGACTGGCAGGAATTTCGCGACGGCATCCGCCTGACCCGTGAAATCATGCAGCAACCGGCCCTGGACCCCTACCGTGGCCGCGAAATCAGCCCGGGCATCGATGTGCAAACCGATGAGCAACTGGACAAGTTCATCCGCGAGCACGCCGAAACCGCGTTCCACCCGTCCTGCTCGTGCAAGATGGGCACCGACGACATGGCGGTCGTGGACGGCGAAGGCCGCGTGCATGGCATGCAAGGTCTGCGTGTGGTCGATGCGTCGATCATGCCGATCATCACCACCGGCAACCTGAACGCGCCGACGATCATGATCGCCGAGAAAATCGCCGACAAGATCCGTGGCCGCCAGCCACTGCCGCGCAGCACCGCCGATTACTACGTGGCCGGCAATGCGCCGGTGCGTGGCAAACCGTTGCGTGAAGTGGGCCCTCTGCGCAATAACTGACGTACTTTGTGGCGAGGGAGCTTGCTCCCGCTGGAGTGCGAAGCGCTCCCAAGCTTTTGGGGCCGCTGCGCAGCCCAGCGGGAGCAAGCTCCCTCGCCACAGGTGCTCACCTCCTCCTTGATCGGCTACTCTGTTCGCTTGCCCGCGCCGAGCCGCCCACAAGGAAGGCCCCATGTTCGACCACCACGCCACGCTCAAAAAACATTTCAGTGCCCTGCGCACCACCGCCGAATTCTTCTCGCTGCGCTACGTACGCGAATCCGGCCAATACTTGTCAGTGCGCAAAAACGTCGCCGAACCGCCCCACCTGAGCCACGACGAAGGCGCCATGCTGACCGTGCGTCTCAATGGCGTGGAAGCGTATGCCGCGACCAACGATATTTCCCTGGCCGGCCTGCAAGCGGCCCTCCAACGCGCCGAACAGCAAGCCCGCCTGATCAAGCCCCACGCCCTGCTCGACCTGCGCGACCAACCGGTCTCCAGCGACGTCGCCGACTACCTGTCCCCCGACCTCGACCAGCCCTTCCCGTCCTTGAGCGACTGCTACCAACTGCTGGGCAACGAATCGGCCGCCGTGCCCAAAGACGAGCGCCTGGTCAGCTGGGACGTGAGCCTGGGCCTGACCCACGTCGAGCAGATCTACCTCAACAGCGCGGGCGCCCAATTGCGCCAGGCCCAGCGCTTTGTGTTCCCCGGCGTCAATGTCACGGCCTATGACGGCAACGACAGCCAGACACGCACCCTGGGCGGCAGCAACTTCGGCCAGCAAGGCGGGTTCGATGTGATCAGCCGCTTCGGCCTGGTCGGCGCCGCGCCGCGCATCGCCGATGAAGCCCTGCAATTGCTGGCCGCGCCGAACACGCCCCACGGCCCGCGCGACCTGCTGCTGATGCCCGACCAGATGATCCTGCAGATCCACGAATCCATCGGCCACCCGCTGGAGATGGACCGCATCCTGGGCGACGAGCGCAATTACGCCGGCACCAGTTTTGTCAAAGCCAGCGACTTCGGCCACCTGCAATACGGCTCACCGTTGCTCAACGTGACCTTCGACCCCGACATTCCCGAACAACTGGCCAGCTACGGCCACGACGACGAAGGCACCCAGGCCAGCAAACAATTCCTGATCCGTGAAGGCCTGCTGCTCAAGCCGTTGGGCGGTGCGTTGTCGCAATTCCGCTCGGGCCTGGGCGGCGTGGCCAACAGTCGTGCCAGCAGTTGGAACCGTCCACCGATCGATCGCATGGCCAACTTGAACATCGAAGCGGGCGACAAGAGCCTCGCACAACTGATTGGCGGCATCGAAAACGGCATCCTGATGTCGACGAACCGCTCGTGGTCCATCGACGATGCGCGCAATAAATTCCAGTTCGGCTGCGAATGGGGCCAGTTGATCGAAAACGGCGAGCTCAAGGGCGTGGTGAAAAACCCCAACTACCGGGCGATTTCCGCGCAGTTCTGGCGCAACCTCAGCGCCGTCGGCGACGCCAGCACCTTCAAGGTGCTGGGCACGCCGAACTGCGGCAAGGGCGAACCCAACCAGGTCATCCGAGTCGGCCATGCCTCGCCCGCCTGTGTATTCAGCAATGTCGATGTATTTGGGGGAGATGCCTGATGAACAACTTCAAGGCACTGGTGGAATGGCTCAAGCAGGCCATCACCGACAAGGAGCAATTTCATTTGGGCTACGCGGATGAAGCGTCCGAGTTCGTACGCTTCAACCACGCGCAGGTGCGCCAGGCCGGGCAAGTGCAACAAGCCAGCCTCAACCTGAAACTGATCAACGAGGGCCGCCACGCCGACCTGGGTATCACCCTGTCCGGCGAACCCGAACTGGACCGCCAACGCCTGGCCGACGGCCTGCAGCAATTACGCGAGACCTTGCCGTTGCTGCCGCAGGACCCGTATCTGCTGCTGAACCACAACGCCTGGCAGAGCCACAATGAACAGGCGCGACCGCTGCCGGAACTGGCCCAGGTATTGGACGCAATCAACCAGGCCGCCGAGGGTGTCGACCTGGTCGGTCTCTACGCCGCAGGCCCGATCAGTCGGGGTTTCGCCAGTTCGGATGGGGCCTTTGGCTGGCATCGAGCCAACAGTTTCAACTTTGATTTCAGCCTGTTCCACGCCAATGGCGAAGCGGTAAAAGCCAGCTACGCCGGGCACACCTGGAACAGTGCCGAGTTCGCCGCGCGCTTCCAGCAAGCCCGCGAACAACTGGCGTTTCTCGGTCGCCCACTGCACCCACTGGCCCCTGGGCAATACCGCGCCTACCTCGCGCCGGCGGCGCTGGAGGAAATCATCAGCATCATCACCTGGGGCGGGTTCTCCGCCCAGGCCATCGCCAGCAAAGGCAGTTCGCTGCAAAAGCTGTATGCCGGTGAACAGTCGTTGAGCCCGCTGGTGACGCTCGATGAGCAAATCAGCGGCTCGCTGAGCCAGGCGTTTTCCACCGAAGGCTACCCTCGCGCGGACGTTACGCTGATCAATGGCGGCAAGGCAGAAGGCCAATTGATCAACTCACGCAGCGCCGCCGAATACGGCTTGAGCACCAACGGCGCCAGCAGTGACGAATCCCCGAGTGCGTTGCAAATGGCCGCAGGCAACCTGGTCCAGGCCGATATTCTCAAGCGGTTGGGCACCGGCCTGTATATCAGCAACCTGTGGTACCTGAACTACTCCGACCTGCCGGCGGGGCGCCTCACCGGCATGACCCGTTTTGCCACGTTCTGGGTGGAAGACGGCGAGATCAAGGCGCCCGTCAGTACCATGCGGTTTGATGACAGCGTGTACAACCTGCTCGGCGCGCAATTGGAAGCGCTGACCGCTGAGCGGGAATTGCTGTTGTCGCCGAGCACTTACGACCGGCGCAACACGGCCTCAAACCTGCTGCCGGGGGCGCTGGTCAAGCGCCTTACGCTGACGTTGTAAAAACATCCCCTAGTGGGCGCGGGGTTGCTCACCAAGGGGCTGGTTCGGTCAAATGTTCCAACTGAACCACCCCCTTCGTGAGCAAGCCTGCCCACATTGCTTTGTATTGATTTCAGACACCTCGTTTTGCCCCTTCCTACCGCAAAATCCTATCTCGCCGTTCTCTGCGTGCGGCTGGTTGTCGCACATCTCAAACCTCGTTATAAGGGTTAGTGGCATCCCGCCACCCACCCGATGCGTCCCTCTATGACGCATGACCTTGCCTGGGATTAAGCAAGTTGGAGCGTTGACATGGACCATGGAAGTTTTGTCATCAAGAACCTGTTCAAGCACTACAACGTCCACGTTGAACAGCTAGGTAAGCATCCGCAAAAAAACACCGTGCTCATGGTCAATGGGGCACTGTCCACCACGCGCTCCTTTGCCCGCACCAGCAAATGCCTGGCCGAGCATTTCAATGTGCTGCTGTTTGACTTGCCCTTTTCGGGCTACTCCCGCGAACACAATACCGACCTCGACCTGGTGACCAAGGACGATGAAGTCCAAATACTCCGCGCCCTGGTGGAGCGCTTTGAGGTCAACCATCTGGTATCGGCCTCCTGGGGTGGCATTTCTACCTTGCTGACCCTGGCGCATAACCCGCCCTCCATCAAAAGCTCGGTGGTGATGGCCCTGGCGCCCAACCTTAACCAGGCCATGCTCGATTACGTGGAACGCGTGCGCGTGCTGATCGAGGCCGATGACAAATCCGCCGTCGGGCATCTGCTCAACGAGACCGTCGGCAAATACCTGTCGCCACGCCTCAAGCGCAATAACCATCGACACCTGTCGACCATGGCCACCACCGAGTACCGCCAGGCGCGCTTCCACATTCACCAAGTGCTGGCCTTGGGCGATGGCAACTACCTGCCGGCGCTCAAGCGGATTGAAACACCGGTGCATTTCCTGAACGGCGCCCTGGACGAATACACCCCGGCCGCCGAGGCGCAGTTGTTCAAGCAATACGTGGGGCGAAGCAGCTTTGCCGTGGCCGAACACACGGGCCACTTGCTGGACCTTGAATCCAACGAAGCCGCGTCGGCGGTGCACCGTGAACTGCTGGATTTCCTGGTGGGAAAAGGCGCAACGAATGGCGCATAATCGCCGACACATAGCCTGCTAACAAAAGGGTCCACATGCCGAATCGCGCCCCTCTCGATGCCAAGACCGCCCGCTGGCTACCCTGGGTGGTAGCGATTGCCTTCTTCATGCAGTCGCTGGACGGGACGATTCTCAACACGGCACTCCCGGCCATGGCCCGGGACCTCGCGGAAAACCCACTGCGCATGCAAGGGGTGGTGATTGCCTACATGCTCACCGTCGCCTTGCTAATTCCGGCCTCGGGCTGGATCGCCGATCGCTTCGGCACCAAGAAAATCTTCTTTGGCGCGATCATGCTGTTCAGCATTGGTTCGCTGCTGTGCGCCCTGTCGAGCAGCTTGACCATGCTGGTAGGCGCACGCGTGATCCAGGGCTTGGGCGGTGCATTGATGCTGCCGGTCGGGCGATTGGTGGTGTTACGTGCCTACCCTCGCTCGGAACTGGTGCGCATCATGGGCTTCATTACCATCCCCGGCCTGCTCGGGCCGCTGCTTGGCCCGACCATGGGCGGCTGGATGGTGCAATACCTGACCTGGCACTGGATCTTCCTGATCAACCTGCCGGTGGGCATGATCGGCTGCTACGCCGTCTGGAAACTCATCCCGGACCTGCGCGGCAGCGAGCGCACACGCTTCGACGGCGTCGGTTTTGTGCTGTTCGGCGCGGCAATGGTGCTAATCACCATTGCCATGGAGGGCCTGGGCGAACTGCACTTGCCGCACCTGCGGGTGATGTTGCTGCTGTTCAGCGGGCTGGCGTGCCTGGCGGCGTACTGGCTGCGTGCCGGGCATATCGATAACCCGCTGTTTTCACCGGTGCTGTTCAAGACCCGCACCTTCGCCGTGGGCATCCTCGGCAACCTGTTCGCACGGCTGGGCAGCGGCGCCCTGCCGTTCCTGGTGCCGTTGCTGTTGCAGGTGGCATTGGGTTACTCGCCGTCGGAAGCCGGGATGAGCATGCTGCCGCTGGCGGCGGCGGCGATGTTTGCCAAGTCTATTGCGCGCACATTGATCGAGCGCCTGGGCTATCGCATCGTGCTGACCGGCAACACCTTGTTCCTCGGCATCATGCTGGCAAGCATGGGCCTGGTGAGCGAGCAAACGCCCTACCCGCTGCTGTTGTGCATGCTGGCGGTGCTCGGGGCGATCAACTCCCTGCAATTTACGGCAATGAACACCGTCACCCTGATCGACCTGGACGACGCCCAGGCCAGCAGCGGCAACAGCTTACTGTCGGTGGTCGCGCAATTGTCCCTCAGCCTCGGCGTAGCCTGTGCCGGTGCGTTGCTCGGCGGCTTTACCGCCGAAACCGGCAATGACGGGGTAGAAAGCGTACTCGGCGCATTCCAGTTGACCTTCCTCACCGTGGGCATCATGGCGATGCTGGCCGCAGCAATCTTCCTGCAGTTGTCGCCTAAAAGCGGCGTCAAGATGCAGGCTTGAAGCCTTAAGCTGCAAGCTGCAAGAATACCGCTCTACACTTGCAGCTTGCCGCTCACAACTTGCCACTGCCCGCCCCCCTCGTCCGGAACATGCAGGGAATTTCGCGGCGGGCTGATACACTACGCGACATTTTGTTTTGCAGAGCCAGTTCCGTGACTACCATCGCCACCGCTTTTAATACTTTGCCCCTGTCCGCCGCCATGCTGGCTAACCTCGACTCGCTGGGTTATGTCGAGATGACGCAGATCCAGGCGCAGAGCTTGCCGGTGATCCTCAAGGGGCTGGACCTGATTGCCCAGGCCAAGACCGGCAGCGGCAAGACCGCCGCATTCGGCATCGGCCTGTTGAACCCGATCAACCCGCGCTATTTCGGCTGCCAGGCCCTGGTCATGTGCCCGACCCGTGAGCTGGCCGACCAGGTTGCCAAGGAAATCCGCCGCCTGGCCCGCGCAGAAGACAACATCAAGGTGCTGACCCTGTGCGGCGGTGTGTCCCTCGGCCCGCAGATCGCCTCCCTGGAACATGGCGCCCACGTCATCGTCGGCACCCCGGGCCGCATCCAGCAGCACCTGCGTAAAGGTTCGTTGGTGCTGGACGGTTTGAACACGCTGATCCTCGACGAAGCCGACCGCATGCTCGACATGGGTTTCTACGACGCCATCGAAGACATCATCAGCCAGACCCCAGCGCGTCGCCAGACCTTGCTGTTCTCAGCCACCTACCCGGTGAGCATCAAGCAACTGGCCTCGAAATTCATGCGTGCGCCGCAGCAGGTGAAAGCCGAGGCGTTCCACTCCGACGACCAGATCGAGCAGCGTTTCTACGAGATTTCGCCGGATGAACGCATGACCGCCGTGACCAAGGTGCTGGCGCATTTCCGCCCGGCCTCTTGCGTGGCCTTCTGCTTTACCAAGCAGCAAGTGCAGGAAACCGTGGACCACCTGACCGCCAAGGGCATTTCCGCCGTTGGCCTGCATGGCGACCTGGAACAGCGCGACCGTGACCAGGTGCTGGCGATGTTCGCCAACCGCAGTACTTCAGTGCTGGTTGCCACCGACGTGGCCGCCCGTGGTCTGGACATTGACTCGCTGGACATGGTGATCAACGTCGAACTGGCACGCGACTCGGAAATTCACATTCACCGCGTGGGCCGTACCGGCCGTGCCGGTGAGACGGGCATCGCGATCAGCCTGGTGGCGCCGTCCGAAGCGCACCGCGCCCAGGCCATCGAACAGTTGCAGAAAACCCCGCTGAACTGGGACCAACTGGACAATCTCAAGCCACAAAGCGGTGGCCCGCTGTTGCCGCAGATGAGCACGTTGTGCATTGCGGCCGGCCGTAAAGACAAGGTCCGCCCGGGCGATATCCTCGGTGCACTGACGGGTGAAGCCGGCATTCCCGGCGCCCAGGTCGGCAAGATTGCGATCTTCGATTTCCAGGCGTTCGTCGCCGTGGAGCGCGGGATCGCCAAGCAGGCGCTGCAGCGTTTGAATGATGGCAAGATCAAAGGCCGTTCGTTGCGCGTTCGCATCCTGTAACGGCACCAACGCCCCCTGCAGGAGCGAGCCTGCTCGCGAAAAACCTTGGCGCGCCGCGTTTGACCAGACAGCACGTGTCATCGCTGAAGTTTTTCGCGAGCAGGCTCGCTCCTACAGAAATCGTATCGATTCATGTATGAGGACACCGTTTTGCGCTCGACCGAAGTTGTGATCATTGGCGCCGGCGCCGCAGGCTTGATGTGTGCACTGACCGCCGCCGGGCGTGGGCGCAAGGTGATGTTGGTCGACCATGCGAACAAGGCCGGCAAGAAGATCCTGATGTCGGGCGGTGGCCGCTGCAATTTCACCAATATGTACACCGAGCCGGCCAACTTTCTCTCGCACAACGCGCACTTCTGCAAATCCGCCCTGGCCCGCTACACCCAGTGGGATTTTATCGGGCTGGTGGCCAAGCACGGCGTGCCGTATCACGAGAAGAAACTCGGCCAGCTGTTCTGCGATAACAAGTCCAGCGACATCCTCGGCATGCTGCTCGATGAGTGCATCCAGACCGGCGTAGACCTGCACCTGGATACCTCCATCCAGGAGATCGCCAAGGTCGACGGGGGCTACCAATTGCAGACCACCCTGGGCGAACTGAGCTGCGAATCCCTGGTAATCGCCACCGGGGGGCTGTCGATTCCGACCCTGGGCGCTACCGGTTTTGGTTATCAGGTCGCCAGGCAATTCGGCCATGAAATACTGCCGACCCGCGCGGGTCTGGTGCCATTCACCATCACCGATCAGCTCAAGGAGCTGTGTGGCGAGTTGTCCGGCACCTCCGTGGATTGCCTGGTCACCTGCAACGACCAGAGCTTTCGCGAGAATATCCTGTTCACCCATCGCGGCCTCAGCGGCCCGGCGATTTTGCAGATTTCTTCGTACTGGGAGTCCGGCGACACCGTGGAGATCAACCTGCTGCCCGACCATGACGCCCACACCTGGCTGCAACAGCAACAGGTCGAGCATCCGAACAGCGAGTTGAAAACCCTGCTGGGCGAAATCTTCACCAAGAAGATGGCCAACCTGCTGGCGCAAAGCTGGTTCGTGTCCAAGCCGATGAAGCAGTACACCCACGCCGAAATCGCCGAGATCGCACACAAGCTGTCGAGCTGGCAGTTGGTGCCCGCGGGCACCGAAGGCTATCGCACGGCCGAGGTGACGCTGGGCGGGGTGGATACGCGGGAGGTCTCGTCCAAAACCATGGAGTCGCTGAAAAGCCCGGGCCTGTACTTCATCGGCGAAGTGTTGGATGTGACCGGTCACCTGGGGGGCTTCAACTTCCAGTGGGCCTGGGCGTCGGGCTATGCCGCCGCACAATATGCCTGACGAAACCGCATCAAAAATGTGCGAGGGGCTTGCTCCCGATAGCGGTGGGGCAGCTACAGATGAGCGGACTGATCCACTTCCATCGGCAGCAAGCCCCTTCCCATTTGGATTGCATTCCACATTGAGAATGGGTGGCGGGAATAAATTTTGCTGTCGGATGTGATCGCCACGCTTGCCGTGGCGTCATTACTGGCTCAATTTAGCGGCATCGTCCCGGAAGACTCCAGACTTCATGTCATCGACCTCGTTCAAGCAGTCCATGCGGCGCCTGTGGGCGCTGGATAAATTCAGTTACAGCGTAAGGGTATTCATCGCCCTCACCGGCAGCATGGCGCTGTGCTGGTATCAGGATGAAATGACGCTGCTGATCCCGTTGTTCCTGGGGATTATCGCCAGCGCCCTGGCCGAGACCGATGACAGCTGGCAAGGCCGCCTCAATGCCCTGGCGGTGACGCTGGTGTGTTTCAGCATCGCAGCACTGTCGGTGGAACTGCTGTTCCCTTACCCCTGGATCTTTGCGATTGCCCTGGCCCTGGCCAGTTTCGGCCTGACCATGCTCGGGGCGCTGGGCGAACGCTATGGTGCGATTGCCTCGGCGACGCTGATCCTGTCGGTGTACACCATGATCGGCGTGGACCAGCGTGGTGGTGCCGTCACGGATTTCTGGCATGAACCGCTGCTGCTGGTGGCCGGTGCAGCCTGGTACGGCGTGCTGTCGGTGCTGTGGCAGGCGCTGTTTTCCAACCAGCCGGTACAACAGAGCCTGGCACGGCTGTTCCGTGAGCTGGGACGCTACCTCAAACTGAAGTCGTCGCTGTTCGAGCCCATCCGCCAATTGGATGTGGAAGCACGGCGCCTGGAATTGGCCCAGCAAAATGGCCGGGTAGTCGCAGCGTTGAACGCGGCGAAGGAAATCATCCTGCACCGTGTGGGCAATGGTCGGCCAGGTTCGAAAGTCAGCCGCTACCTGAAGCTGTACTTCCTCGCCCAGGACATTCACGAACGCGCCAGCTCCTCTCACTATCCCTACAACGCCCTGGCCGAAGCCTTCTTCCACAGCGACGTGCTGTTCCGTTGCCAGCGCCTGCTGCGCCAGCAGGGCAAAGCCTGCCAGACCCTGGCCGAGTCTATTCAGCTGCGCCAGCCGTTCATCTATGACGACAGCTTCGCCGAAGCCCTGGGTGACTTGAATGCATCCCTGGAGCACCTGCGTATCCAGAGCAACCCGGCCTGGCGCGGCCTGCTGCGTTCGCTGCGTGCCCTGGCGGCCAACCTGTCCACGCTCGACCGCCTGCTGAGCGACGCCAGCAACCCCGACGCCTTGGCCGACGCTACCGACAGCAGCTTGCTCGACCGCTCGCCGCGCAACTTCAAAGAGATGTGGACGCGCCTGCGCACCCAGCTGACGCCGACGTCGTTGCTGTTTCGCCATGCTTTGCGCCTGCCGCTGGCCCTGAGCATCGGCTACGGCATGGTGCACTTGATTCACCCGTCCCAGGGCTACTGGATCATCCTCACCACGCTGTTCGTATGCCAACCCAATTACGGCGCGACGCGACGCAAGCTCGGCCAGCGGATCATCGGCACCGCCATCGGCCTCACCGTGGCCTGGGCGCTGTTCGACCTGTTCCCAAGCCCGCTGGTGCAATCGATGTTCGCCATCGCCGCCGGCCTGGTGTTCTTTATCAACCGCACCACCCGCTACACCCTGGCCACGGCGGCGATCACCCTGATGGTGCTGTTCTGTTTCAACCAGGTAGGCGACGGCTACGGGCTGTTCCTGCCACGCCTGTTCGATACCTTGCTCGGTAGCGTGATCGCGGGCCTGGCGGTGTTCCTGTTCCTGCCGGACTGGCAAGGCCGGCGCTTGAACAAAGTGCTGGCCAATACCCTGACCTGTAACAGCATCTACCTGCGCCAGATCATGCAGCAATACGCCGTCGGTAAAAGCGACGACCTGGCCTACCGTCTGGCCCGCCGCAATGCACACAACGCCGACGCGGCGCTGTCCACTACCCTGGCGAACATGCTGATGGAACCGGGGCACTTCCGTAAGGAAGCCGACGTGGGTTTCCGCTTCCTGGTGCTGTCCCATACCTTGCTCAGTTATCTGTCAGGGTTGGGCGCGCACCGTGAAACCCAGCTGCCGGCCGAAGTACGTGAACATTTGATCGAGGGTGCTGGCAATACCCTGGCGGCGAGCATCGATGAAATCGCCACGGGGCTGGCCAACAAGCAGCCGATTGCGATTCAGAGCGATGCCGAGGAAGCGATGGCCGCGGAGCTGGAGCAGATGCCGGATGAGATCGACGAAGGGCAGCGTCTGGTACAGACGCAATTGGCGTTGATCTGTCGGCAATTGGGGCCGTTGCGCACGTTGGCGGCGCATCTGATCAAGGATACCGGCGCAGCCTGAGCCACTATCGGGAGCAAACCCCGTCTCACGTTGGGTCGGGTTTACACAATCGAAATGTGGGCGAAGGCTTGCCCTCGATGAGGTCCGGGAAAAACACTACATCCCGTGCTCTTTCATCAACCGTTCATAACTGCCATCAGCCTTCATCCTGGCAATCTCCCGATCAAAGCCGGCAACAATCTGAGCGTGGTCCGGGTTCTTCAGGCTCACCAGGATATGCAGGCTGTTCTCGCTCAGCGGCTTGGGCAGAAACTCCACGGCATTGCGCACCCGGGGCGACTCCCGCGCCAGGTAGTAGCGGGCAACATATTCATCTTCCAGCGTCAGCCTGACGCGCTGTGCAGCGAGCATGCGCACGGCCATGGCGAAGTTGTGCACCGGCACCTTCTGCAACAGCGTGTCCTGATCGAAGGCTGACGAATAGGCATACCCACGCACGACAGCGACAGGTTCACCGTGCAGTTGTTCCAGGTTCTGGTAGTCGATAGGGTCGTCGCGGCGCTTGATGAAACGCACGCGGTTGAGCAGGTACTCACCGGAAAACTCCCCCAGCTGCGTGCGGGCATCGTCGTACCAGGCATTGATCAGCACGTCGTAGCGCCCGTCGCCAACCCCCATCAGCGCACGAGCCCAGGGCACCTGCTCGAAATCGCTGGCGTACCCGGCGCGGGCCAACGCCGTGCTGACGATATCGGTGGCCAGACCGCCGTTGACCAAGGTCGAATCAGTGAACGGTGGCCAGGCATCCGCGACCAGGCGCAAACGCTGCGCCAGCGCGGGCTGGGCCAGCAACAACACTGCAATCAAAGCAACGGCACGAGAAAATCGCGGCATGCTCAAAGTCCTTGGCGGGCAGGCGATGGCCTGATAACAGTAGCTCATCAATGAACCTGCATTGCAGATTACACAAAGAAGTCAGCGCCGGACGCAGAGAATGATGGCAAATTGACGCCATTCACAAAAATGCACGATTTAGACAGCAGCCGTCGACGCGCTTACTATCCGGTACAGGTATTTCCAAGAGCACACATCATGACGGTTGATTGGGTCTGTAAGCATCACGACGATTTGGGCAAAGAACAGCTCTACGCCATCCTGCACCTGCGCAACGAAGTGTTTGTCGTGGAGCAGAAATGCGTTTATCAGGACATCGACGGGCAGGACCTGTCAGGCGATACCCACCACCTGATGGCCTGGAAAGATGATGAACTGGTGGCGTACCTGCGCCTGCTGGACCCGGAGTCCCAGGGTGGCGACGTGGTGATTGGCCGAGTCATCGTAGCCCCTTCGGCGCGCGGTACCGGCCTTGGGCACCAGATGATGGAAGAGACGCTCAAGCGCATTGCTGATATCTGGCCTGACATGCCGATCTTTCTGTCAGCCCAGGCGCATTTGCAGGGGTACTACGGGCGGTACGGATTTGTGGTGGCGGGTGAGGAATACCTCGAGGACGATATTCCCCATATTGGTATGCGCCGCGCCTGATCACGTCATCGGGAGCACTGTTCAGGGGTAACCCAACACCTGCTTGATCTGGCCGAGATTTACTTCGATCCAGCGCCGATCAATTGCCCCCCAGTTGCGAATCCGATAGTGCCCGGCATGGTTGCGGGCACCGTCTTCCTGTTCGAACTCACACACAATATCCAGATCGGCCAGCGCCGTAATCGTGTCCTGCGCCGTGCGCCGGGGCATACCGGTGACGTCGGTCAGTGCCGGGACATTGCTGGCCAGCTGGCTGTCGATCAAGTACGCCACGTACAAGCGGCGGTAAAAGCTGCTTTTGGTCTTGCTCACATCCATGGTCATTCGCCTTGTGCGGTCAGGGCTTGCCCTGCAGGTCGCGATACGTGAGGTACACCCGCAGGTCGAATTCCACCTGATGGTAACCCGGCATCATGTAGTCGCAGAGTTTGTAGAACGCCTTGTTGTGGTCCGATTCCTTGAAGTGCGCCAGTTCATGCACCACGATCATGCGTAGAAACTCCGGCGCCGCCTCCTTGAACAACGCGGCAATGCGGATCTCTTTCTTGGCCTTGAGGTTGCCGCCCTGCACCCGGGAGACCGTGGTGTGCAAACCCAATGCGCGATGGGTCAGGTCCAGGCGGTTATCGAACAACACTTTGTCGATGGCCGGGGCATTGCGCAGGTGTTCCTGCTTGAGTGCCAACGCGTAGGCATACAGCGCTTTATCGCTCTGCACCGCGTGGCGCTCGGGATAACGCTGCTCCAGGTAGGCGCCCAACTGGTCTTTGGCGATCAGTTGGCGCACCTGCTCCTGGAGCGCGGCGGGATAGGCCTGGAGGTATTTCAACGCAGTCATGGGGGTCTGCAACGGGGCTCGAAAGGCCACCAGTGTAGCGAATTCAAAGCGGGCGGGGGTGGGTCCAGGCCGCAACCTCCTCGGCGAGCAACGGTTGCGCCGCTAAAGGGCCCTGGATAAACAGGCAGCCATTGGCCTTGAGCCACACGGCTTGCTCCTGCGTTTCCACGCCCTCGGCGATGACCGACACATCGAAGTGTTCACACAGCTGGATAATGCTGCGCGCCATCGCCGCATCCCGCTTCGAGCCCGGCAGGCGAGCCACCAGTTGCGGGTCCAGCTTGAGCGTATCGAACTCCAGATCGCGTAAATGGGCCAACGAGCAGCGACCCGCGCCGAAATCGTCCAGCGCAATGCGCACACCGAGCTGGCGCAGCAACTTGAGCTGCCTGGTGGATTCTTGCAGGTTGTTCATCAGGCAGTCCTCGCTGATTTCCACCTCCAACTGCCGGCCTTGCAACCCATGTCGCTCCAGTACCTGCTGCAACTGGTTCACGAGGTTGGGCATGTTGAACTGGCTGATGCTCAGGCTCACGCTCAACACCAGCTCGCTATCAAAATTGACTTGCCACGCTTGGCGCTGAGCCGCGACCTGCTGGTAGATCCAGGTACTCAGCTGGCTGATCAGGCGAGCCTCTTCCAGCAACGGTAAAAACAGCCCCGGGGGAACGTCGCCGACGCTCGGGTGCTGCCAGCGCAGCAGCGCCTCCACGCCCCGCAGACGCCCATCTTCCAACGACACCTGTGGCTGGAACACCAGGGTGAACTCCTTGTTCTCGATGGCGGTACGCACACTGTCTTCGAGCATCAACCGTGAGCGGGCGCGGCCGTTCATGTCTTTATCGTAATAACGATACTGTTGACGGCCCGCGCGCTTGGCTTCATACATCGCGATATCCGCCGCCCGCAGCAGGCCGCTCAAGTCCGAACCGCAGTCCGGGTACGTCGCAATACCAATGCTGGCCCCGAGCATGACATCCAAACCATCGAGGTGCTGACAAACAGACACCCGCTCGATCAGCTTTTCCGAGATTTTCGCCGCCTGTTCCGGGAACTCAAGCTCCAATAACGCGGTGAATTCGTCGCCCCCCATACGTCCGAGAATGTCGTAGGAACGCAGACACGCCTGCATCTGCTCCGACACCCAGCGCAGCACGCGGTCGCCGGCGTCGTGGCCCAAGGTATCGTTGACCCGCTTGAATCCGTCGAGGTCCAGGTACAACAACACCAGCGATTGATCATTGCGCTCGCTGCGCAGCAGGGTGCTCTCCACCGCCTGCTGGAAGCCACGCCGGTTCAATAGCCCGGTCAGCGGGTCGGTGACCGCCTGGAACTCCAACTGTTGGTGAAGATGGTGTACTTCGGACATGTCCAGCACCGTCACCACCATGGCCTTCTGCTCAACGGGCAGAGGTGCGCAAGACAACGCCACCGGCACTTGCTGACCGCGAAGGGTACGCAAAATCGCGTCGTGCTGGCGCCACATTTCCCCTTTGCGATACGCCTCGTACATCGGAAAACCCAACCAGGCAGGCACGTGGGGCTTTTGCAGGAAACTCAGGAAACTTTCACCCTGCAACTCGGCCATTGTGGCGTTGAGCAGGCGCGAAATCGCCGGGTTGGCGTACTGGATGACGCTGCCCTCACCCACCACCAAAATGCCCTCGGCAGCGTTGTCCAGCACCGAGGCATTGAAGGCACGGGCAGACTCCAGGTCATGGCTCAGGCGCTGCAAGGCCCGCCGATTACGCTGGTGCTCCAGCAACACCTGCACTTTGGGCTTGAGGATGTTCGGGTCAAAGGGTTTGAACAGGTAATCGATGGCACCGCTGGCATAACCTTCCTGCACCGCGGCAGAAGATTGGGCATGGGCCGTGAGAAAGATGATCGGCGTCATTCGCGTGCGCTGGCTGCCACGCATCAAGCGCGCCACTTCAAAACCATCCATGCCGGGCATGCGCACGTCCAGCAGCACCAGATCAATTTCGTGGGCCAGCAGTAATTCCAGGGCTTCCAGGCCGGAAGCGGCGGTGATTACCCGCCAGTCTTCCCGCTGTAACAATGCACGCATGCTGATGAGATTTTCAGGGTAGTCGTCGACCACCAAAAGAACCGAACTGCCATCGCCGTGGTGTGGAGCACAATCCATGCTACGTCTCTTCCTTTGGGAGCTGCACCGGTCACTTCTAAGACTAAAACCGGACAAACACTGAGGCATCACTCTAGACCCGGTTCTAAAAAAGCAGAAGTGAAGTGAATGCCATCATTGCGCCAATGGTCAGGAAGCCGACTAACGGTCAAACCCTGCAGGCCACGCCCCCCGCGACATATGGCTTTTTGGCATTCCGTTGACGCCAATAAATTGCCAGGAAGTGTTTAACAACCGGCGCGAACCCACCTATAAAGAATCTGTGAAGCCCCCGGGCTAAAGCTTTCAACCCCCCTGCAATAAGGCCAACGCCATGATCGACCTTTCCACTTGGAACCTGAGCATTCCTGTCGGCTCCCCGCCCGCAACCATCGACACGCCGAAGCTGATGAGCGGTTTCAACGACCAGTATTTCCAGGCTGAAGGCAGTAACGTGCAATTCTGGACACCAGTGACCGGCACCCGCACTGAAAACGCCATCTACCCACGCAGTGAATTACGTGAGACCTACGCCGACGGCAGGTTGCGCAACTGGACCTATCCGGAAGCGAACAACTTCCTGCGGGCGACCCTGGAGGTCAACCAGGTGCCATCGTCCGGGAAAGTCGTGATCGGACAGATTCATGCCTACGACAGCCAGAAGCCGCTGATCAAGCTCGAATACCAGTTCAAGGAGAAAACCCAGACCGGCAACATCGTCGCCAAGGTGCGCATGCGCCCGGATGACGGCGAAGGCCGCGTGGTGACCATCGCTTCGAATGTGCCGCTGGAGAAGAGTTTTACCTACGTGATCAACCTCAACAAAGCCGGCTTGCTCAGCGTGTATGCCGCCGACGGCGAGTGGAACGAGCGAATCGGCGCGGCGTGGGGGACCAAGCCGTTGTACTTCAAGGCGGGGGTGTATGTGCAGGACAACAGTGGGGATAGCAAGGAAGGCGCGCGAGTGACGTTTGCCAAGTTGGATATTGATCACGAATAAACCACGCGCAGGCATCGAATCCCAACCGAAAAAAAAGCCCGCATCACTGCGGGCTTCTATTTAAACGCGAGGCTTAGTTCACCTTAGCGTTCAACTCACCTTTCAAATACCGCTGGTACATCGCTTCCAACGAGATCGGCTTGATCTTCGAAGCATTACCGGCCGTACCGAACGCTTCGTAGCGAGCGATGCACACGTCGCGCATTGCCGTTACGGTAGCGCCGAAGAACTTACGTGGGTCGAACTCGCTCGGGTTGGTCGCCATCAGGCGACGCATCGCACCGGTGGAAGCCAGGCGCAGGTCGGTGTCGATGTTGACCTTGCGCACGCCGTACTTGATACCTTCGACGATTTCCTCAACCGGTACGCCGTAGGTTTCTTTGATGTCGCCGCCGTACTGGTTGATGATCGCCAGCCACTCTTGCGGTACCGAGGAAGAACCGTGCATCACCAGGTGGGTGTTGGGAATGCGTTTGTGGATTTCCTTGATGCGGTCGATGGCCAGCACGTCGCCGGTAGGTGGCTTGGTGAACTTGTAGGCACCGTGGCTGGTACCGATGGCGATGGCCAGGGCATCAACCTGGGTCTTTTTCACGAAGTCGGCAGCTTCTTCCGGGTCGGTCAGCATCTGGCTGTGATCCAACACGCCTTCGGCGCCGATGCCGTCTTCTTCGCCGGCCATGCCGGTTTCCAGGGAACCCAGGCAACCCAGTTCACCTTCAACCGATACGCCGCAGGCGTGGGCCATGGCCACGGTTTGTTGGGTGACGCGTACGTTGTACTCGTAGTCGGTCGGGGTCTTGCCGTCTTCACCGAGGGAGCCGTCCATCATTACCGAGCTGAAGCCCAGTTGGATGGAGCGCTGGCACACGTCAGGGCTGGTGCCGTGGTCCTGGTGCATGCACACCGGGATGTGCGGGAATTCTTCGATCGCGGCGAGGATCAGGTGACGCAGGAACGGCGCACCGGCGTATTTGCGGGCACCGGCCGAAGCCTGGACGATCACCGGGGAGTCGGTCTTGTCAGCGGCTTCCATGATGGCGCGCATCTGCTCAAGGTTGTTGACGTTAAAAGCTGGGACGCCGTAGCCGAACTCGGCTGCGTGGTCCAGCATTTGACGCATGCTGATAAGTGCCATTGTGTTGTCTCTCCCGATCGAGGGTCGTTAATCGTGCAAGCCTGCCGTAGCGGCGGCGGCTATTCAAGTTATTGCAGATCAAGGGGTTAAGGCTTGGCCTGCTGAATCGTTATTGCAGTGTCCGATTCAAAATCCATGTCACTTTGGAACCGGATCTACTGTGGGAGCGGGCCCGCTCCCACCTCTGGATCTCATTAAATTCCAGACCGTGTTCTTACTGGGCTTTGCAGCCCCGTCCGATCAAGTCATCGGTGGCGACCCAGTAAACCAGGCCTTCCTCACCTTTTGTGTGAAACGCCAGTTGGCCGTCGCTGTACAGCACGCCCGAGGCGGCAACCTCTTGTTTGAGGCGGTAAACCTGGTCGGAACCGCCGAGGCGCACATCCACCTCATTACGGGCCGCATTGGCAAAACGCCAGTTGACCTCGGCCTTGCTGTCGCAGGTCCAGGTGGTCCACTTGTCTGTCGACTCTGCCTTATTGAACATATTCATGCTGCTGCAACCAGCCAGAAGTGCCAGTGCCGCCAGGGCGAAAACGCCTTTCATTGCCAATCCTCGAACGGCGACCCAGGGGCCGCCACTGCTGTCGGTTAGTTGATCAGACCCATCAAGGGCAACCCTGTTCCTGACCGTTGGGCGCGGCGTCGTATTTCTCCAGCCGCTCGTTGCCGATGCGCTTGTTGATCACCGGCATGGTTTCGGCTTGCCAGTCGGCCTGGTAGCAGCTGTGCTTGTGCGGCGCATCGGCTTTATCCGCCTCGGACGCCACCCGCGGCGGGCTACCGCAGGCGACCAACAGGCCTGCGGTGATCACCAATGCCAGCGACTTGATCATGGGAATGCTCCTTTTCCGGATCACGCGCCTTAACCTTTGGCCCGGGTTTCCAGCACTTCAACGGCTGGCAGCACTTTGCCCTCGACGAACTCGAGGAACGCGCCGCCACCGGTAGAAATGTAGGAGATCTGGTCAGCAACGCCATATTTATCGATGGCCGCCAGGGTGTCGCCGCCGCCGGCAATGGAGAATGCCGTGCTTTCAGCAATCGCCTTGGCCAACACTTTGGTGCCGTTGCCGAACTGATCGAATTCGAACACGCCGACCGGACCGTTCCACAGGATAGTCTGGGAAGACTTCAGCAATTCGGCGAAGTTAGCCGCGGTTTGTGGGCCGATATCCAAGATCATATCGTCGGCAGCCACGTCAGCGATCAGCTTGACCGTCGCCTCGGCGCTTGCAGCAAACTCCTTGGCTACTACCACGTCGACCGGCAACGGCACGCTGACTTTGGCAGCGATGGCACGGGCGGTGTCGAGCAGGTCCGGCTCATACAGCGACTTGCCCACCGGATGGCCGGCAGCGGCCAGGAAGGTGTTGGCGATACCGCCGCCGACAATCAGTTGATTGCAAATCTGGCTCAGGCTGTTGAGCACGTCCAGTTTGGTGGACACCTTGGAGCCGGCCACGATGGCGGCCATCGGTTGAGCCGGAGCCCCCAGGGCCTTGCCCAGTGCATCCAATTCGGCAGCCAGCAGCGGGCCGGCAGCCGCGACCTTGGCGAACTTGGCCACGCCATGGGTCGAACCTTCGGCGCGGTGAGCGGTGCCGAAGGCATCCATCACGAACACGTCGCACAGGGCCGCGTATTGTTGGGCCAGTTCGTCGCTGTTCTTTTTCTCGCCCTTGTTGAAGCGCACGTTTTCGAACAACACGATGTCGCCCGCCTTTACGTCGACGCCGTTCAGGTAATCGGCCACCAGCGGCACCTCACGCCCCAAGGCTTTGCTGAGGTAATCGGCTACAGGCTTGAGGCTGTTTTCGGCGGAGAACTCACCTTCAGTCGGGCGACCCAAGTGGGAGCAGACCATCACGGCCGCACCTTTTTCCAGGGCCAGCTTGATGGTCGGCAGCGAGGCCAGGATTCGCGCATCGCTGGTGACAACACCGTCCTTGACTGGGACGTTGAGGTCTTCGCGGATCAGTACGCGCTTACCTTGCAGATCGAGGTCGGTCATCTTCAACACGGTCATGGGTCGCAGTTCCTGAATTACTGTTGAGGTTGTTTAGAAGCGATGTGCAGATAGTGTTCGGCAACATCCAGCATGCGGTTGGCAAAGCCCCATTCGTTGTCGAACCAGGCCAGGATGTTCACCAGCCTCGGGCCGGAAACGCGGGTCTGGCTGGCATCGACAATCGCCGAATGCGGGTCATGGTTGAAATCACAACTGGCGTGGGGCAACTCGGTGTAGGCCAGCAAGCCTTTGAGCGGGCCGCTGGTGGCGGCGTCGCGCAGGATCCGGTTGACCTCCGCCGCATCCGTGTCGCTGACGGTCTGCATGGTGATATCCAGGCAGGACACGTTCACCGTCGGCACCCGTACGGCTTTGGCCTGGATTCTGCCGGCAAGTTCCGGCAAAAGGCGTTCGATACCACGGGCCAGACCTGTGGACACCGGAATCACCGACTGAAACGCCGATCGCGTGCGGCGCAGGTCTTCGTGATGGTAGGCGTCGATCACCGGCTGGTCGTTCATCGCGGAGTGAATCGTGGTGATCGACACATAATCCAGGCCAATCGCCTGATCCAGCAGGCGCAACAGCGGCACGCTGCAGTTGGTGGTGCAGGAAGCGTTGGACACCAGCAGTTCATCACCGGTCAGGCAATCCTGGTTGATGCCGTAGACGATGGTGGCGTCGACATCCGCCTCGCTGGCCATCGGCTGGGAAAACAGCACGCGTGGTGCACCGGCGTCGAGGAAACGCTGGCCATCGCCACGGGTGTGGTAGGCACCGGAGCATTCCAACACCAGGTCGACGCCCAACGCCGCCCAGTCGATGCCCTCGGGGGTGGCACTGCGCAGCACTTTCACGCAGCTGCCATTAATGTGCAGACAATCGCCGTCAACCCGCACTTCGCCCGGGAACCGGCCGTGGGTGGAGTCAAAGCGTGTCAGGTATTCGATACTGGGCATGTCGGCCAGATCGTTGATCGCGACAATTTCAAACCCGGCCGCCGCCCCTCGCTCGAACAGAGCACGCAAGACGCAACGACCAATGCGGCCGTAGCCGTTGAGTGCAACTTTGTAGGGACGCGGTTGAGGCATGGGGTTCTCGCAGTATGGGCGACACAAACAACTGTAAGAGAGCGCTTGTGTGGCGAGGGAGCTTGCTCCCGCTGGAGCGCGTAGCGCTCCCAAACCGGTTGCCGAGGTGTATCTGATACAGCTCGGTCACTCGGATTGGGGCCGCTTCGCAGCCCGGCGGGAGCAAGCTCCCTCGCCACAACAAGCTCGCTCCTACAAGGGAACTCGCCTTAGTCTTCCAGCAGCTCTTCAGCCTGACCCAGGATGTTCTCCAGGGTGAAGCCGAACTCTTCGAACAACGCTGCCGCCGGCGCGGACTCACCGTAGGTGGTCATGCCGATCACGCGGCCTTCCAGGCCCACGTACTTGTACCAGTAGTCGGCGTGGGCCGCTTCGATGGCGATACGCGCGCTGACCTGCAGTGGCAGTACCGATTGCTTGTAGCCGGCGTCCTGGGCTTCGAACACGCTGGTGCACGGCATGGACACAACGCGCACGTTGCGGCCTTGTGCGGTCAGCTTGTCGTAGGCCTGAACGGTCAGGCCCACTTCGGAGCCGGTGGAAATCAGGATCAGTTCCGGCTCGCCGATGCAATCCTTGAGCACATAACCACCACGGCTGATGTCGGCGATCTGCGCGTCGGTACGCACTTGGTGCTGCAGGTTCTGACGCGAGAAGATCAGCGCCGACGGGCCGTCCTTGCGCTCGATGGCATGCTTCCAGGCCACCGCGGATTCCACCGCGTCGGCTGGGCGCCAGGTGTCCAGGTTCGGCGTGGTGCGCAGGCTGGTCAGTTGCTCGACCGGCTGGTGCGTCGGGCCGTCTTCGCCCAGGCCGATGGAGTCGTGGGTGTACACATGGATCACGCGCTTCTTCATCAGCGCGGCCATGCGTACGGCGTTGCGGGCGTATTCCATGAACATCAGGAAGGTCGCACCGTAAGGCACCAGGCCACCATGCAGGGACACGCCGTTCATGATGGCGCTCATGCCGAACTCGCGCACGCCGTAGTACATGTAGTTGCCGCTGGCATCTTCAGCCGAGACACCTTTGCAACCTTTCCACAGGGTCAGGTTGGAACCGGCCAGGTCAGCCGAACCGCCGAGGAACTCAGGCAACAGCGGGCCGAAGGCATTCAGGGTGTTCTGGCTGGCTTTACGGCTGGCGATGGTTTCGCCCTTGGCCGCGACTTCGGCGATGTAGGCCGAGGCTTTTTCCGAGAAATCGGCAGGCAGGTCACCGGCGAGGCGGCGTACCAGCTCATTGGCCAGCTCCGGGAATTCGGCGGAATAAGCAGCGAAACGCTGGTCCCATTCGGCTTCAGTGGCCAGGCCTTTTTCCTTGGCATCCCATTCGGCATAGATGTCGGCAGGAATTTCAAATGGGCCGTGGTTCCACTTCAGCGCTTCGCGGGTCAAGGCAATTTCCGCGTCACCCAGTGGGGCGCCGTGGCAGTCTTCCTTGCCTTGCTTGTTCGGCGAGCCGAAACCGATGGTGGTCTTGCAGCAGATCAGGGTTGGCTGCGCGCTCTTGCGGGCGGTGTCGATAGCGGTCTTGATTTCTTCCGGGTCGTGGCCGTCGACGTTGCGGATCACTTGCCAGTTGTAGGCTTCGAAACGCTTCGGGGTGTCATCGGTGAACCAGCCTTCGACTTCACCGTCGATGGAGATGCCGTTGTCATCGTAGAACGCAATCAGCTTGCCCAGGCCCAGGGTACCGGCCAGGGAAGCGACTTCGTGGGAAATGCCTTCCATCATGCAGCCATCACCCAGGAACACATAGGTGTGGTGGTCGACGATGTCGTGGCCAGGACGGTTGAACTGCGCGCCCAGTACTTTTTCAGCCAGCGCGAAGCCAACGGCGTTGGCCAGGCCCTGGCCCAGGGGACCGGTGGTGGTCTCGACGCCTGGGGTATAGCCGAATTCCGGGTGGCCCGGAGTGCGGCTGTGCAGCTGGCGGAAGCTCTTGAGGTCATCGATGGTGACGTCGTAGCCGGTCAGGTGCAGCAGCGAGTAGATCAGCATCGAGCCGTGGCCGTTGGACAGCACGAAGCGGTCACGGTCGGCGAACGACGGGTTGCTCGGGTTGTGCTTCAGGTAGTCACGCCAAAGTACCTCGGCGATATCCGCCATGCCCATAGGGGCACCGGGATGGCCGCTGTTGGCTTTTTGCACGGCATCCATGCTGAGGGCACGAATGGCGTTGGCACGCTCACGACGGCTGGGCATCGCTGATCTCCTGAGGATTTTGAATAGAGTGAATAAAAGAAACGGAAAAAAGGACCGGCATTTTCCCTCAGCCACCGCCTGCGGGCAATGACAGATAGTCACTTGGCGGTGTTTTTCCTGTGCTTCGGGCGGCAATCGCCTGCAGAAACCTTTCACCGGTTCGTCTGTAAGACTATAGGCGCTGCTTATAACCGCCACTTATCGATCAATATCAAAACTTTTTGATATTGACCTTGCGAGGATTTCCACCCATCACTAGACTGCTGGCCTTATGAACCTACCCGTGCCCTCCCTGCGCCCCGACGACGGCGATGAACTGGCAGCCTTGTGCAAGGCCGCTGGCGATCCGTTGCGCCTGAACGTATTGCGTGCACTGGCCAACGACTCCTTCGGCGTGCTGGAACTGGCGCAGATCTTCGCCATCGGCCAGTCGGGCATGAGCCACCACTTGAAGGTGCTGGCCCAGGCCGACCTGGTGGCCACCCGTCGTGAAGGCAATGCGATCTTCTACCGCCGCGCCCTGCCCCATACCGAGCTGCTCGGCGGCAAACTGCACGCGGCGTTGCTGGACGAAGTGGACAACCTTGCGCTGCCGCCAGATGTGCAGTCGCGTATCGCTCAAGTGCACGGGCAACGCGCCGCCGCCAGCCAGGATTTTTTCTCACGGGTCGCCGAGAAGTTTCATGCCCAGCAGGACCTGATCGCCGGCTTGCCCCAGTACCGCGAGAGCGTACTGGCGTTGTTGGACAAGCTGAGCTTCAGTGAAGAAGCGACCGCACTGGAAGTCGGCCCTGGCGATGGCGGTTTCCTGCCCGAACTGGCACGCCGCTTCGGGCAGGTCACCGCACTGGACAACAGCCCGGCCATGCTCGAACTGGCGCGCCAGTTGTGCGAGCGCCAAGCGCTGGGCAACGTCAGCCTGCAGTTGGCTGACGCCCTGAATCACACCAGCCTGCGGGCCGACTGCGTGGTGCTGAACATGGTCTTGCACCATTTCGCCGCCCCCGCCGACGCCCTCAAGCAAATGGCCGGGTTGCTGCACCCCGGCGGTAGCCTGCTGGTTACGGATTTATGCAGCCACAACCAGAATTGGGCCAGGGAGGCCTGCGGTGATCTCTGGTTGGGGTTTGAACAGGACGATCTGGCCCGTTGGGCCACCGCTGCGGGACTCGTTCCCGGGGAAAGCCTCTATGTAGGTTTACGTAATGGTTTCCAGATCCAGGTTCGCCATTTTCAGCGACCGGCTGGCGACACTCACCATCGGTAAATATCAGGAAAACATCGAGATGAGCGAATACTCCCTTTTCACCTCCGAGTCCGTGTCTGAAGGGCATCCGGACAAAATCGCCGACCAGATTTCTGACGCGGTGCTGGACGCCATCATTGCTCAAGACAAGTTCGCCCGTGTGGCGTGCGAGACCCTGGTGAAAACCGGTGTAGCGATCATCGCTGGCGAAGTGACCACTTCGGCCTGGGTCGACCTGGAGCAGATCGTCCGTGATGTGATCACCGACATCGGCTACAACAGCTCCGACGTTGGCTTCGACGGCGCCACCTGCGGCGTGATGAACATCATCGGCAAGCAGTCCCCCGACATCAACCAAGGCGTGGACCGTGCCAAGCCGGAAGATCAAGGCGCGGGCGACCAGGGCCTGATGTTCGGCTACGCCAGCAACGAAACCGACGTGCTGATGCCTGCACCGATCACCTTCTCGCACCAGCTGGTACAGCGCCAGGCCGAAGCCCGTAAATCCGGCGTGCTGCCGTGGCTGCGCCCGGACGCCAAATCCCAGGTGACCTGCCGCTACGAAGGCGGCAAAGTGGTCGGTATCGACGCCGTTGTACTGTCGACCCAGCACAACCCGGACGTGTCCTACGCCGACCTGCGAGAAGGCGTGATGGAGCTGATCGTCAAGCACGTGCTGCCTGCCGAACTGCTGACCAAGGATACCCAGTTCCACATCAACCCGACCGGCCAGTTCATCATCGGTGGCCCGGTAGGCGACTGCGGCCTCACCGGTCGCAAGATCATCGTCGACAGCTACGGCGGCATGGCCCGTCACGGCGGTGGCGCGTTCTCCGGTAAAGACCCATCCAAGGTTGACCGTTCCGCAGCCTACGCCGGTCGCTACGTGGCCAAGAACATCGTGGCCGCCGGCCTGGCCGAGCGTTGCGAGATCCAGGTGTCCTACGCCATCGGTGTGGCACAGCCTACATCGATCTCGCTGAATACTTTCGGTACCGGCAAGATCAGCGACGACAAGATCATCAAGCTGGTACGCGAGATCTTTGACCTGCGCCCTTACGCGATCACCACCATGCTCGACCTGCTGCATCCGATGTACCAGGAAACCGCAGCCTACGGTCACTTCGGCCGTACGCCTACGCAGAAGACCGTCGGCGACGACACCTTCACTACGTTCACCTGGGAAAAAACCGACCGCGCCAACGACCTGCGCACTGCTGCCGGTTTGTAATCGCTCGCGGTACTCAAGCCCCGCCCGGTTAGCCCGGCGGGGCTTTTTATTGCCCGGTGGTTTGCGAACGAAGCGCACATATTTTGGATCCAAACCTTGCAGGCCAAATAATGGCCCTCTAGAATCCGCGCCCTCTCGGGCCCTTCACCTTAATTTGGATATTGCACTGCGCCCGCCCGGGACGGATAAGCGCGCAGGCAATCGAACATTGAGGTTTTCATGCGCATTTCCACGCTCGCCCCTGCCGCACTTCTGCTCAGCCTGTTCACCCTGCCGGCTCACGCCGCTGACCTGAGCGCACTGAGCGGTGCCCTGAGCTCGCAACTGGGTGGCGGTAATTCCGGCGATTGCCAGCAACACGCCAAAGACCTGCAAGCCAAGATCGATGCAGCCAACGCTCAGAACGACGTCCTGAAAGTGAGGGCATTTGAAGCTGCGCTGGAGCAAGTCAACAAAGGTTGCAACAAACTCGCCGAGTCCCAGGCCAAAGTTGACGCCAGCCAGCAAAAGCAGCAGGCCAAGGCGCAGAATAATGATGCGGTGAAAGCCTTGGGTGGCCTGTTCAAGTAAGCGGAAACACCCGGTAAAAAGCCCCGCGCGTCCGGGGCTTTTTTGTGGCCGTACGGATCACTTAGGCTGGGCGCCCTTTTCGAGCAAGGATGCTCATGATGCGCCTGCTGATTGTTTTACTGTTCAGTGCTCTACCTTTTTGGGCCGGGGCCGAAAACTGCACCGATCAGACCCGTTCACAGTTCGACACGCTGGCCAGGCAGATCCACCTGTGGGACGACAGTTACCACCGCCTCGGCCAGTCCCCCGTCAGCGACGAACTTTACGACCAGGCCCGCCAGCGCCTGAAACGTTGGCGCGAGTGTTTTCCCCACCCCGCATCGGACGCTGATAACCCCCTGGCCAGTGCGCGGGGCACACTGCCTCATCCGATCGTACACACCGGCCTCGAAAAGCTGCCGGATGAGTCGGCAGTCAGCGACTGGCTTGGCCGTCGCCAGGACGTCTGGATTCAACCCAAGGTCGACGGTGTGGCGGTGACATTGGTGTATCGCAGCGGACGTTTGAGCCAGGTCATCAGCCGCGGTGACGGCCTGCTCGGTCAGGACTGGTCCGCCTCCGCCAGCAGGATCGCCGCCATCGTCCAACAACTGCCGGAGCCCGTGGATGTCGTGCTGCAAGGCGAGCTTTACTGGCGCCTGGATGCACATGTGCAGTCGGCAGACGGCGGGCTCAATGCCCGCAGCAAGGTGGCCGGTTTGATGAACCGCCACCAGTTGAATGACGTCGAAGCCGCCGGAATCGGCCTTTTCGTCTGGGCCTGGCCAGAAGGCCCGGCCAGTTTCTCCGAGCGCCTGGCGACCCTGACACGTTGGGGCTTCATCGACAGCGAGCGTTACAGCCAACCCATCAAACACATCAGCGACGCCGCGCAGTGGCGCACTCACTGGTACAACCAGCCTCTGCCGTTCGCCAGCGACGGTGTGGTGCTGCACCAAGCCGCGCGAGCTCCTGCCGAACGCTGGCAAGTCGCTGCACCTTACTGGGCAGTTGCCTGGAAATACCCGGCCGCCAAGGCTCTGGCACTGGTACGCAAGGTGCAATTCAAGGTGGGTCGCACGGGGCGTATCACGCCCATTCTGGAGCTGGAACCGGTGCGCCTGGATGACCGACGGATCAGCCGGGTCAGCGCCGGTTCCCTGAAGCGCTGGCAAACCCTGGATATCCGCCCCGGAGACCAGGTGTCCATCAGCCTGGCCGGCCAGGTGATCCCCCGGCTGGAGGAGGTCATCCTGCGCAATGAGACAAGGGTGCAAGTGCAAGTACCCGATGCCCAGGCCTTCCATGCCTTGAGCTGCTGGCAACTGGACCCCGGCTGTGAGGAGCAGTTGCTTGCGCGCCTGACCTGGCTCAGCGGCAACCAGGGCCTGGCCTTGCCGCATATGGGCCGCGAGACCTGGAACATATTGATACAGGCCGGTCTAATAGCAGGCTTTCTCGATTGGTTAACCCTGGATGCGACAGAGCTTGCTAACATTGATGGCTTCGGTGACCGCAGCCGTGCGCGGGTGCTCGACAACATCCACAGCGCCCGGCAACGCCCCTTTGCACAATGGCTCAAAGCGTTGGGTGTACCGCCTTCGGCACGCAACAACCTGAAAGGCGGCTGGCAGACCCTGGCTACCCGGGACACACAAGCCTGGCTTACTACCGAAGGCATCGGCCCGGGTCGTGCGGCGCAACTCAGCGCTTTTTTTCACGACCCGCAAGTGCAGGCGTTGGCTCAAACATTACACACGGCCGGGATAGACGGGTTTTGAACCCAGGCCAACCACCTTTAATCACGGCAGAATTCACCCTGCCATCGGATCGCAACTTTGGAGTCCCACATGAATTTTTTCGCCCCCCTCGCCCTATTGACCGTCGCAAGCTTCATGACCACACCGTTACTGGCAGCCGAAGAAGCCCAGCCACTCACCGGCTGCGCCGCCAAGCGCCAGGCCATCAGCACTCAGATCGAACAAGCCAAGGTTCACGGCAACAGCGAGCAGCAGGCCGGCCTGGAAAAAGCCCTGAGCGAAGTGACCACCCACTGCAATGACGCCTCCTTGCGCAAAGAGCGGGAAAACAAGGTGCTCGACGCCAAGCACGAAGTCAGCCGCCGTCAGGCCGACCTCGACAAGGCGATGAAAAAGGGCGACGCCGACAAGATCAACAAGCGTAAGGACAAGCTCGCCGAATCCCGCAAAGAACTGCAGGACGCAGTGGAAGAACTCGACCAGTAAGACCCGTCAGTGGTCGCGGAACTGTTTATGGCAGGCGGTGCAGGCGTCTTCGACTTTCTGCACGGCAGGTCCCAGGTTGCTGGCTTTGTAAGGCTGGACCTGACTGGCGATCACCAACTCACCGGTGGCCGCCTCGAGGTTTCGGGCCAGTTCCTGGAAACGTGCCTGTTGTTGCCACACGTTATCCTTGGCACTGGTATGGTCTTCTTCGCGCACGCTTGGAAAATGTTTCCACGGTTCATGGGACAACGCGTCCAGCTTGACCGCACCTTCGGCGAACTTTGCGCCGTCGAACGGAATACGTCCGCGCAACATGCCCCCCAGGTCTTCGCCGGTCTTGAGCATCTGTTTGAAGATCGCCTTGCGCTGGCCCAGGGGAGAGTTCGGATCAACACCGCCGCAAGCGGACAACGTCAGGCAGGCCAGCAATACCACGGTCAGTTTTTTAAAAGTCATGTTGGCTTCATGGTCACGGGAACGGCGGCCAGTATCCTCGCCCCGCCCACAAAGACCAATAGCCCTATTAATAATAAGGGTTGCCCGCTGGCGTTGATGCGCGGGTGATCGCTTCAGGAATTGCTTGTATGAATTTCACCTTCAAACCCTGGAGCCGCCTGGCGTGGGCTCTGCCGATGATCGCGCTGCTGGCCGGCTGTGACGGCGGCAAAGAAGCCAGTAAACCGGAAGCCGCCAAACCCCATGCCATCGCCACGTATGTGAGCGCGCCATGGGAAGCCTTGCCAAGCGTGTCCGACAGCGACCTGCTGGCCGGTTTTGAATCCTGGCGCAGCGCCTGCCAACGCCTCAAGGCCGATCCGGTGTGGGGTGCGACTTGTGCGGCAGCGGTAAGCGTGCCAGGCGATGCCGCGGCGATCCGTGGTTTCCTCAAGGAGCGCCTGGATGTATTCGGCCTGCGCTCGGCCGACAACACCCCGAACGGCCTGATCACCGGCTATTACGAACCGGTCTACCCCGGCAGCCTGACCGAAACCGCCACGGCCCATGTGCCGGTGTACGGCGTGCCGGACGACCTGATCATCGTCAATCTGGAAAGTATCTACCCCGAACTCAAGGGCAAGCGCCTGCGCGGTCGCCTGGAAGGTCGCGTGCTCAAACCCTATGACGACGCCGCCACCCTCAACAGCCAGGGCTCGACCGCCAAGCCGATTGCCTGGCTGACCAATCCGATGGACCTGCAGTTCCTGCAAATCCAAGGCTCGGGGCGTATTCAACTGGCGGGCGGGCGCCAACTACGCGTGGGTTACGGCGACCAGAACGGCTACCCCTATCGCCCGATCGGACGCTGGCTGGTGGAGCAAGGCGAACTGAAAAAAGACGACGTGACCATGGGCGCCATCAGCGCCTGGGCCAAGGCCCATCCGCAACGTATTCCGGAACTGTTGGCGAGCAACCCGAGCTACGTGTTCTTCAGCGCCCGCCCCGACAGTAACGAAGGGCCACGGGGTTCACTGAACGTACCGTTGACGGCCGGTTATAGCGTGGCCGTTGATCGCAAGGTCATTCCGCTCGGCAGCCTGTTGTGGCTGTCGACCACCAAACCCGATGGCTCACCGATTGCCAGGCCCGTCGCCGCGCAGGACACGGGTGGCGCGATCACCGGCGAAGTGCGTGCGGACTTGTTCTGGGGCACGGGTGATGCCGCGGGAGAGTTGGCGGGGAACATGAAGCAGCAGGGGCAGATCTGGATGTTGTGGCCTAAAGGCGCGACGCTGCCGCAGGTACCCGACGCACCTGCCGGCACCTGATGCTGACCTGTGGCGAGGGAGCTTGCTCCCGCTGGACTGCGTAGCAGGCCCAGTCTTTTCAAACCAAAAGCTGGGGCCGCTTCGCGGCCCAGCGGGAGCAAGCTCCCTCGCCACAGTGTTGCGCCGGCATCAGGGCAGGCCAGCTCACGACAAGCACAGGGGTTTGCGTCAGGCGTCAGATCGAGACAAAGAAGAAACTCGCAATCAATGCCATGCCCGCGAACCACACCAGCGAGCGCAACATCGCCCAATCCGCCAGGTAGCAAATGATGTACAGCAGGCGACTGGTGATGAACAACACCGCCAGCACGTTGATCGTCACCAGCGACGCCGTACCGGCCAGGTGCGCAATAATCACCGCCGCCGCGAATGCCGGCGTCACCTCAAAGCTGTTCAGTTGTGCGTTGTGAGCGCGTCTGGCCAGGCCGTCGAGGGTATCGAGGAAGGCACGCGGGTCGTGGTTCTGCCGCAGCCCGAATTTGCCTTCGCTGAACTTGGCCACACCCGTGCACAGGTAAGGTAGAAATATCGCGATCAATACACACCAGAATGCCACCGTCATCACAGATTCCTTTTGTTGTTTTAACCAGCGGCTGGAGTTTTAGCACTAAACATGTCCGGCCGCACTTACCCGCTATGAGCCCTGTAAAACCGAAAAGGTTCTATCCATGGCTTGCAACATCCCGCCGCTGCTGCGGTCCATCCAGCATCAATGACCCCACCCCAACTTCCAAGGACCCCGGATGCTTGAACTTGTCGCCGCCTTCATTTGCCTCACCACGCTGCTCACCTATGTGAACTTCCGTTTTATCGGCCTGCCGCCCACCATTGGCGTAATGGTCACGGCTTTGCTCTTCTCACTGATCCTGCAAGGGCTGAGCGTACTCGGCTACCCCGGCCTGGAAGACCGTATCCAGCAACTGATCGGCCAGATCGACTTCGGCGACTTGCTGATGAACTGGATGCTGTCGTTCCTGCTGTTTGCCGGCGCCTTGCACGTCAACTTGAACGACCTGCGCAGTTACCGCTGGCCCATCGGCCTGCTGGCAACTTTCGGTGTGTTGATTGCTACCGTGGTGATCGGCAGCCTGGCGTATTACATCTTTGCCCTGTTTGGCTGGCACGTGAGCTTCCTGTATTGCCTGCTGTTCGGCGCACTGATTTCCCCCACCGATCCGATTGCGGTGCTGGGCGTACTGCGTACCGCCAACGCCTCGAAACCCTTGAAAACCACCATCGTCGGCGAATCGTTGTTCAACGACGGCACGGCGGTCGTGGTGTTTACCGTGTTGCTGGGCATCGCGCAGTTGGGCGAAACCCCGACGGTGGGTGCTACCGCCATGCTGTTTGCCCACGAGGCGATAGGTGGGGTGGTGTTCGGTGGCCTGATTGGTTACCTCGTGTACCTGATGATCAAAAGCATTGAACAGCATCAGATCGAAGTGATGCTGACCCTCGCCCTGGTCATCGGCGGCTCGGCGATGGCCACCGAACTGCACGTCTCTGCACCGATTGCGATGGTGGTCGCGGGGCTGATCATCGGCAACCTGGGACGCAAGCTGGCGATGAACGACATGACCCGGCGCTACCTGGACGGCTTCTGGGAATTGCTCGATGACATGCTTAATGCCCTGCTGTTCGCACTGATCGGCATGGAGCTGTTGCTGCTGCCGTTCAACTGGCTACATGTGTTTGCGGCAAGCTTGCTGGCCGTGGCGATCCTGCTGTCGCGCCTGCTGACGGTGGCTCCAGCGATCCTGCTGCTGCGTCGCTGGCGCAGCGTACCGCGCGGCACCATCCGCATTCTCACCTGGGGCGGCTTGCGCGGCGGTGTCTCGGTGGCATTGGCCCTGGCCTTGCCGCTGGGCCCGGAACGCGACCTGCTGCTGAGCATCACCTACATCGTGGTGCTGTCATCGATCCTGCTGCAGGGTTTGAGCATCGGCAAGCTGGTCAAGCATGTGACCCAGGGCGAACCCGAGGCCACACCCGATCCTCACTGATCCTTGTCGACCTGCTGCGGATGCCTCGGATCCGCAGCTGTTTTGCCGGGCAGGCTGCCTTCGCTGCGGATCTGCGCATGGCTGATCAGCGCAAAGATAAAGCTGCCACCAATGATATTGCCGGCCAGGGTCGGGCCGGCAAATACCAGCCAGAAGTCATGCCACGACAGCTCACCGGCGAACACCAGGTAGGACACTTCCGCCGACCCCACCACGATATGGGTGAAATCGCCCAGCGCCATCAGGTAGGTGATCATGATGATGATCCAGATCTTGGCGCTTTCCATCGACGGGATCATCCACACCATGGTGGCGATCATCCAGCCGGAGATGATGCCCTTGGCGAACATCTGCCCAGGGTTGTTCTCCATGACTTTACGGCCGATTTCGAGGAAGGCCATGTCGGTCTTGGTGTCGAAAATCGGCAGGTGCAACATCACGTAGGCCACCAGCAAGGTGCCGCACAAATTGCCCACCAGCACCACTGACCACAGCCGCAGAAGCCGGCCCGCGTTGTTCAGCGTGGGTTTGCTCATCACCGGCAGCACGGCCGTCAGGGTGTTCTCGGTGAACAGTTGCTGGCGCGCGAGGATCACCGCGAGGAAACCCGCGCAGTAGCCAAAACTGGCGATGACCTTGAAGGCTTCGCCCTCCGGCAGCCGCGAGTTGAGCAACCCCATGGCCATCAATGACAGCCCCATGGTCAACCCGGCGGCCAACGCCGACCACCACAACGCTGCCACATTGCGCTCCAGCTCCTGGTCGCCCTGGGTACGGATGATTTCATGCAGCACAGCCGCTCGGGGTGGCTGGTTTTTGTCTACGTCCTGTTGCTCTTCCTGCGACAGGTTGGGGGTCTTGCCGTCTTCGGGGGTGGCCATGATCTACCAGAGTCCTAAGGAGTACTTGTAGCTACGACACGCCGCAACGATGGCTGTTCAGTGGCCCAGTATTTAAACCGGAATGCGCCAGGCCTTGGCCATTTCAACGGTGGTAGAGCTGATCGGCTTGCTCCAGGGTTTATTGCGCGCACCGTAGTGCTCAATGATTCCGTCGAGTACGCGGTTGAACTCGGCGGGCGTGGTCGCGTCGGCCAAGTCACGTGCCGAGCGCTGTAATAACTCGCTATTGGCGGTCGATTGGCCCGGACGGTGCATTGAGGGGTAAATCACCTCACGCGTGAAGTTTTCGGCTTTTACCGCGATGTCGCGCCTTTTCATTTCAGCGACGGCACTGGCCATCACTTTGGACAGGGGCGGAGCCTGTCTGGCAACCACTTGTAACAGCTGCTGAAAATTGCGCCGGCCCGTCGCATTCAAGCGTTGCCCCAACCACTCGACGTGCTCGGGTCGACGGGCCAGCGCGTCCAGGTTACGCAAGGCTGCCGCTACCTTTGGCGTGAGCTTGAGGGCGCCACCGACTTGATTGGCCTCGCTGATGGCGCCATCCAAGGCGTGCAAGGCTTGCTGTGCATGCTTGCGAAACATCAGTACATCTGCGACGGCGGGGTCTTTCTGGAGTGCCGTTTGCACGCCGGCAAGCAGTTCATCGTCCATCGCCAGCACCGCGCTTTCCAATGAAGGGAACGCGTGAGACTCACGCACCTGTGCACGCTTATCCAGATGCCCTGCTACTGCTTGCCGGCTGCGTGCCTGCAATTCCTGTTTCTGTTCGGGCGTCATGGTGAAGTTGACCGTGCCCTTGAGCAGGCCGCGAAAGTCACCTTTTTCCGTCTTCAACGGCAAGGTCACCGTCTGATCGCTATACGCCTTGAGTCGCTGCTCCTGATAAGCACCGGCCGCGGCATGGGGTGTCCCGGTAACGCGGTCGACCCAATGGCTGAAGAACCCACCACTTTTCTCTGGCGCTGCGGCCTCGGACTCGAACTTGACGACCAACGACTCGGGCCGATTCAACGGGCTCTGCACAACGGCGCCTTCGATAACCCCCGGCGCGGGCGTATTGACCAGCAAGCCACCGTCCTGAAACGCCGTGATCTGAGCCTGTGCCTGGAATCCATGGCCTTGCTCTTCCGGGCCTTTGAACAACCCCGGCAAAGCGCCCGAAATACGCGCGGCTCGGGCAATGTCCATATCTGGGGTGAGACTGGCATTGAACACAACCAGCTGCGGGCGCCCGTCGAACATACCCGTGCCCGTGATATTGAGCGTCTTGATCGCCGGAATATGCCGGCTCAACACATCCAGATCGCGAAAAGTCGGGGCACCACCGGCACTGAGCCTGTCGGCGATCTTTATCATGTCGGCGGGCTGTTTAGCCCTGGGCACCTTGGCGATATGAGCGAGGAGCGATTTGCGCGACTCGGTGCGTATCATTTCCTCCAGCGGCGAGGCCTCGGTTTGCAGGCGCGGCAACAGGGTCAGCAGCAGTTGGGAAACGTTGCCGGCGGCACCAGGCAGGCGCCCGGCGAGTTTGCCAAGTTCAGAGCCGATTGTTTGCAGCCAGGCCGTCACCGGGTCTTTGCTATTGAGCAGGCTGGGCAGGTCAATACTGTTCGAGAGCTGACCGAACGCCTGCGCCCCCATGCCGCTGGCGATCAGCGTGGCGGAGATCGCGCCGGCGGATGAGCCGGAAACCACTTTGATGCCCGGGAGCCTGTTGCCCTGCTCAAGCGCCTGCAGCATTCCCGGGAAGGCGATGCCCTTCGCACCGCCACCACTGAGCACAAGATGGCTCACCGGTGACGGTGAGAGCACCACCCTCACACGGCCATCGCTGTAGCGATAAAGGCTTAACTTGCGCGGGCCTACCTCGTTGACCAGAGGCGTTTTTACCGCCTGATCGGCCGCTAGAGGCAGCGAGGATTGGACAGGCGAGGTTGACACTTTCATACATGAGGCTCTCTCTGCAGGATGTAGGCCTGAGTGATGAGAGAACCCCGCAAAGATCCTTACGGAATAACCCGGTAAAGAATCAACACCTAACCGGCAACGGCGTCATCCTGGAACTGGTCCTTCACGTATTTGATTTCGGTACGGCCGTGGGGCGCAGGCAGGCCATCTTCACCGAGGTTGACGAACACCATCTTTTCCACGGTGAGGATACTTTTACGGGTGATCTTGTTGCGCACTTCACACGTCAGGGTGATGGAGGTGCGGCCGAACTCGGTGGCGGTGATGCCCAGTTCAATGATGTCGCCCTGGCGTGAGGCGCTGACGAAGTTGATCTCAGAGATGTACTTGGTCACCACTCGCTGGTTGCCCAGTTGGACAATGGCGTAAATGGCCGCTTCTTCATCGATCCAGCGCAGCAGGCTGCCGCCGAACAGGGTGCCGTTGGGGTTGAGGTCTTCGGGTTTTACCCATTTGCGGGTGTGGAAGTTCATAGGGGTTCCAGGTTCGAGGGGTGTAATCAATAAGGTTGCGCCCCCAGCTGTAAGTTTCAAGCTACAAGCTGCAAGTAAAAGCCGATTCGCTGTTAACTTGCCGCTTGTAGCTTGTAGCTTGCCACTTGCCAGACAAAGAAAGCTATAATCGCCCCCGATTTCGAACGGCTGATGCCGTTCTCCCGCCACCTGTCCGAGGGGCGCTGCAGCAGGTCCAACCTGTCAGGCTCGGATGGGGCGTTGTCCGGCCTGGTTGCACCTGGCCTGATACTAAACGCACAACGGCGCCCATTCGCACACTACGAATGGAGGCTCTTCATGAGCGCTGTCAACACGCCTGCAGATTTCACCGACTACAAAGTCGCCGACATGTCCCTCGCCGCCTGGGGCCGTCGCGAAACCTTTATCGCCGAATCCGAAATGCCTGCCCTGATGGGTCTGCGCCGCAAGTACGCCGCTGAGCAACCGCTCAAGGGCGCGAAGATCCTCGGCTGCATCCACATGACCATTCAGACCGCCGTACTGATCGAGACCCTGGTTGCCCTGGGTGCCGAAGTGCGCTGGTCGTCCTGCAATATTTTCTCGACTCAGGACCAGGCCGCTGCCGCAATCGCCGCCGCCGGTATCCCGGTATTCGCCTGGAAAGGCGAGACCGAAGAAGAGTACGAGTGGTGCCTGGAGCAAACCATCCTGAAAGATGGCGCGCCTTGGGATGCCAACATGATCCTCGACGACGGCGGTGACCTGACCGAGCTGCTGCACAAGAAATACCCGCAGATCCTCGACCGCGTCCACGGCGTGACTGAAGAAACCACCACCGGCGTTCACCGCCTGCTGGACATGCTGGCCAAGGGCGAGCTGAAAATCCCGGCCATCAACGTCAACGACTCGGTGACCAAGAGCAAGAACGACAACAAGTACGGCTGCCGTCACAGCCTGAACGATGCCATCAAGCGTGGCACCGACCACCTGCTGTCGGGCAAGCAAGCCCTGGTGATCGGCTACGGCGACGTGGGCAAGGGTTCGTCCCAGTCCCTGCGCCAGGAAGGCATGATCGTCAAGGTCTCCGAAGTCGACCCGATCTGCGCCATGCAAGCCTGCATGGACGGTTTCGAAGTGGTTTCGCCGTTCATCAACGGCCAGAACGACGGCACCGAAGCCAGCATCGACAAAGCCCTGCTGGGCAAGATCGACCTGATCGTGACCACCACCGGTAACGTGAATGTGTGCGACGCGAACATGCTCAAGGCCCTGAAAAAGCGCGCCGTGGTGTGCAACATCGGTCACTTCGACAACGAGATCGACACCGCTTTCATGCGCAAGAACTGGGCATGGGAAGAAGTGAAGCCACAGGTACACAAGGTTCACCGTACCGGCGCTGGCGATTTCGACCCGCAGAACGACGACTACCTGATCCTGCTGGCTGAAGGCCGCCTGGTTAACCTGGGCAACGCCACCGGCCACCCGAGCCGCATCATGGACGGTTCGTTCGCCAACCAGGTACTGGCGCAGATCTTCCTGTTCCAGCAGAAGTACGCCGATTTGTCGCCAGCCCAGAAAGCCGAGCGCCTGACCGTGGAAGTACTGCCGAAGAAACTCGACGAAGAAGTGGCCCTGGAAATGGTCCGCGGCTTCGGCGGCGTAGTGACTCAACTGACCAAGACTCAGGCCGACTACATCGGCGTGACCGTTGAGGGTCCGTTCAAGCCACACGCTTACCGGTACTAAGCAGCTGCAAGCCTTCAGTTACAAGCGGCAAGAAAACGCGTTTGTGCTGAGGGTTTGCTACGTCATTGCCCTTTAAGCAGCGATGAGCTGTGAGCTCCAGGCTACAAGAACAGGCACACCGCCCTCTTGCAGCCTGAAGCTCGCAACTTGCAGCTGGAGACTTCCCATGTCCCAAGACCGTCGCTACAGCTTCGAATTCTTCCCGACCAAGACCGATGCTGGACATGAAAAACTGATGGCCACTGCTACGCAGTTGGCCACCTACCACCCCGATTTCTTCTCCTGCACCTACGGTGCCGGCGGCTCCACCCGCGACCGCACGATCAACACCGTGCTGCAGCTGGAAAGCCAAGTCAAAGTTCCCGCCGCGCCACACTTGTCGTGCGTGGGCGACAGCAAGGCCGACCTGCGTGGCCTGCTGACCCAATACAAGCAAGCCGGCATCAAGCGTATCGTCGCCCTGCGTGGCGACCTGCCGTCCGGCATGGGCATGGCCAGCGGTGAGTTGCGCCACGCCAATGACCTGGTGAGTTTCATCCGTGAAGAAAGCGGCGATCACTTCCATATCGAAGTGGCGGCTTACCCGGAGATGCACCCCCAGGCGCGAAATTTCGAAGACGATCTGCGCAACTTCGTACGCAAAGCAAATGCTGGCGCCAACAGCGCGATCACCCAGTACTTCTTCAACGCCGACAGCTACTTCTACTTTGTCGAGCGCGTACAGGCCATGGGTGTGAATATCCCGATCGTGCCGGGCATCATGCCGATCACCAACTACAGCAAGCTGGCGCGTTTCTCCGACGCCTGCGGCGCTGAAATCCCACGCTGGGTGCGCAAGCAGCTGGAAGCCTATGGCGATGACGTCAAGAGCATCCAGGCGTTCGGCGAACAGGTCATCAGCGAAATGTGCGAGCAATTGTTACAAGGTGGTGCGCCAGGGCTGCATTTCTATACCCTGAACCAGGCTGAACCCAGCCTTGCCATCTGGAACAACCTCAAGCTGCCACGCTAAGGCTTGCCCGGTGTGCCGAGGCCCTCGTCCAGACGAGGGCCTTTGTCGTTTTACGTACCCACGGAACCCCGCAGTCCATGAATACAGTGTCCCCGACTTCCCGCCCGCAACTGGTCTACCTGGTCTTCGGCGCCGAAACCTACCATCAGGAAGCGGTATTCAGCATCGCCAGCGCACTGGCGTTCCTGCAGGACACCCCGGACGCGACCGTGGACATCCAGGTCTTCAGTGACAACCCCGAGCCCTATCGATTGCTGCCGGTTCGCGTGCGCCCACTGGACGAAGCCACCCGCAAACGCTGGAGCGAACCCTACGGCTATCACTTCCGCACCAAGCATGTGGTACTGCGCCAGGTACTGCAGGAATCGCCGGTGGCGCTGCTGATCGACACCGATACGTTCTTTCACCAATCGCCCATGACCCTGTTCGAACGCGTACAGCCCGGCACCCTCCTGTGCAACGCTTTCTACACCAAGTATGGCGACAACCACGAAAGCATCCTCTACACCGCGCTGTACCAGCGTCTGCTGGACATGGGCGTGGCCGACGACGACATGATGACCCTCAACTCCGGCGTCATGGGCCTGACCCAACAGGATGCGCACATCCTCGATCGCTCGATCGAACTGATGGATGAACTGTTCCCCCACGCCCAAGGCGCCTACACCCTGGAAGAGTTCTGCCTGTCCATCGCCGCCTACCGCACCGTCAAGGTGCGCGAATGCCCGGACCTGATCCACCATTACTGGAGCCGCAAACAGCTGTTTCGTGCCAAGGTCAAGGCGTGGATCGCCAAGCACGCGGCGGCCCCTACCAGCGCACAAGCCCTCGCGGACACACGGCAGGTCTCCTCCCACCTGCCGCGCCCACCGCGCTTGCAGCGCTTGATGTACAAGCTGATTACGCTGCTGCTGCCCCAGCACCAGCAGCAGTTCATCCGCGAAATACTCTACGGCTGCTATGAGCACGAGAACGAGTTCGACCAGGCGTGCGGCCCGGTTTGGTGGGACAAGGCGCGACAAAATCAGGAAGAACGCCAGAACCGTCCAATCGATGCCCACCAGTTGGAGCACTGGTTCGCCAACCCGGTCGTGCGGCTGATTCTCGGCGAGCGACGCGCTGCGATCCATGCCCACTTGATGGACGCCCCGGCGAAATAGCATCCGCCGCCAATGCGCGTGCCAGAGCTTCTCTTTAGGGCTGGGGCGTCGTAATCTCCAGGCATGCCTGTCTTTTTAAAGCTGTTGACCGTTGCGCTTTTCACTTGCCTGAGCCTGGCCGCTTATGGCGAGAAGTTGCGCATTGTCACCGAGCCCTGGACGCCCTACGTCTACGACGACAACGGCACCATGCGCGGGCTCGATTACGAAACCACCGTGACCGTGTTCCAGCGCCTGGGGGTTGATGTGCAATGGCAGTTCCTCCCCTGGAAGCGCTGCCTGGCAATGCTCGACCAAGGCCACGCCGATGGCGCGCTGGATATTTTCCACAGCCACGACCGCGATACCTTGTTGCTTTACCCCAGTGAGCCGTTATCGGAGGTCGAGTTCGTGCTGTTCTACGCCAACGAACGCCCTCATCCCGTCCAGACCCTGGACGCCTTGAGTGGACTGACCGTCGGCATCTCGCCGGGTTACCTCTATGGCAACGCATTCAGTGACTCCACGGCTTTCGACCGTGAACCAGCCCCCAGCCACGAAGCCAACTTCGGCAAACTCATGCTGGGGCGCATCGACATGCTGATCACGGACCGCCGGGTGGGCCAGCATGTGATCAAGGACCTGGGCCTGGAGGGCAAGGTCAGCCAGGCGCCGCTCGTGGTCAGCCGCCAGCCGCAATTTTTGGCCGTGCGCCGTGGTGCGGGCATGGACTTGCTGGTGCAGCGCTTCGCCGCCGAGCTCAAGCGCTTCAAACAAGAGCCCGCCTATGCCGTATTGAGCGCCAAATACGGCGATGCCCACGTGCACACCGCCCCCATTACAACCTCCGCAGGCACCGTTGAGCAGCAGGAAAGCAGCGCGCGGTGATTGCTCTGTTATACTCCGGCCTTTCCGCCAGGCTTACGCCCGGCCGCTGAGGTCTTGAAAAAGGCACCTAACCCAGCTACTGCGCAGCTTTCAGCCCGCGCGAGCCGGTGGAGTGCCCGCCAGACGCAGCAGGACCGGACGGGATTGCGCTCCCCTAAGCGCCATTCACGCCCGGCAAGATTATCCCTTTGGGCCAAGCCCTAACTAAAACAGGATTACTCATGTCCTTTGCTTCCCTCGGTCTCTCCGAGGCTTTAGTCCGCGCCATCGAGGCAGCGGGCTATACCGAGCCTACTCCGGTGCAACAGCGGGCCATTCCCGCCGTGTTGCAAGGTCGCGATCTGATGGTTGCGGCTCAGACAGGTACTGGTAAAACCGGTGGTTTCGCCCTCCCGATTCTGGAGCGGTTGTTTCCCAACGGTCACCCGGACAAATCCCAGCGTCACGGCCCGCGCCAACCGCGCGTACTGGTCCTGACCCCAACCCGCGAACTCGCCGCCCAGGTGCACGACAGCTTCAAGCTGTATGCCCGCGACTTGAAGTTCGTCAGTGCCTGCATCTTCGGCGGCGTCGGCATGAACCCACAGGTTCAGGCTATGTCCCGTGGTGTTGACGTGCTGGTAGCCTGCCCGGGTCGTTTGCTCGACCTGTGCGGCCAGGGCAGCGTCGATTTGTCCCACGTGGAAATCCTCGTGCTGGACGAAGCCGACCGCATGCTCGACATGGGCTTTGTCCATGACGTGAAAAAAGTGCTTGCCCGCCTGCCGGCCAAGCGCCAGAACCTGCTGTTCTCGGCTACGTTCTCCCAGGACATCACTGCCCTGGCCGGCAAGCTGCTGCACAACCCGGAGCGCATCGAAGTCACGCCGCCGAACACCACGGTCGAGCGTATCGAACAACGCGTATTCCGCCTGGCCGCCAGCCACAAGCGTGCATTGCTGGCCCACCTGATCACCGCCGGCGCCTGGGAACAGGTACTGGTGTTCACCCGTACCAAGCATGGCGCCAACCGCCTGGCCGAGTACCTGGACAAGCACGGCCTCACCGCCGTCGCCATCCACGGTAACAAGAGCCAGAACGCACGCACCAAAGCCCTGGCCGATTTCAAGGCCGGCACCGTGCGCATCCTGGTCGCCACCGACATTGCCGCACGCGGCCTGGACATCGACCAGTTGCCACACGTGGTCAACTTCGAGCTGCCAAACGTCGACGAAGACTATGTGCACCGTATCGGCCGAACCGGCCGTGCCGGTCGCTCGGGCGAGGCCATTTCCCTGGTCGCTCCGGACGAAGAAAAACTGCTGAAAAGCATCGAGCGCATGACCAAGCAGAAGATCGCCGACGGCGACCTGATGGGCTTCGATGCCAGCGCCGTGGAGGCTGAAAAGCCTGAAGCGCGTGAGCGTCCGGACGTGCGCAACCCACGCAACCCACGTGGTCCCAAGGGCGACGGCCCGAATGGCGGCGGCGGTGGCGGTGGTCGTCGCGACAAGGGCAAAGACAAGGGCAAGGAAAAATCCGCGACCACCGGCCGTGGCGAACGCCCGGCCCGCGAGCAGAAGCCTCGTGAAGGCACTCCGGCCCGCGAACAGCGCCAGCCAAGCCAGCCGCCACGCGCCGCTGCCGACCGTGCCCCGGACGAGTTCCTGGACGACGATATCGATAACTTCGGTAACCGCGTCGACTACGTGCCTCAGGCCAAACCGGCCCAAGGCCGTGGCCGCCGCCCAGGTGCTCCGGCACCGGGCGCAGGCGCCGGCGCCCCACGCAGTGGCCAGCCACAGGGCGGTCGCCAGAACGGACCGCGCAACAGCAGCGGCGGCACCACCGGTACCCCACCAGCCAAGCGCACTGGCGGCCGTAATGGCGCGCCACGCGACGGCCAGGCCCGTCGCGAAGACTCGCGTAACCGCCGCCCGGCCCGTGATGACCAGCAACGTTCGTCCGAGCCGGCGGTGCAAAACCCGCGCGGTGGACCGGCGCCGAAGATCATCCACAAGGAGTCGAAAGCGGATCGCTTTCCGACACCCGAGCAGTTGGACCAACTGCCAGGCCGTCCTCGTGGTGAAAAACCAGCGCTGCTGACCCGCAACCGCTGAGTTTTCAAGCCCCATAAAAAATGCCCCGCATCGAAAGATGCGGGGCATTTTTGTGTGCGTGGCGAAAATTACTTCGCTTTCACACCTTCGAAAGTCACATACAGCTCAACATTGTTGGATGCTGGGCCCAGGTCCATCTGCTTGCCGAAGTCCTGGCGATTGATGGTGGTGGTGCCTTCGAAGCCTGCACGGTAGCCGCCCCATGGGTCTTTGCCTTCACCCAGGAAAGTGGCCTTGACCACAACCGGCTTGGTCACGCCCAGCAGGGTCAGGTTGCCTGCTACGTCAGCAGTGACCTTGCCATCGGCGTTCTTGCCGGTAGGGGTGACTTTGGTGGAGACAAACTTGGCGTCGGCAAACTTGCCCACATCCAGGAAGTCTTTGCTGGAGATATGTTTGTCACGTTCAGCGTGGTTGGTGAACACGCTGGCAGTGCGCACATTGACTTCGATCTTGGCATCTTCAGGCTTGGCGGCGTCAAAGCTGAACTTGCCATCCAGATCCTTGAAGGTACCGGTGATGTAGCTGTAGCCCAGGTGGCTGATCTTGAAGTCGACGAAGGCGTGTTGGCCTTCCTTGTCGATTACATAATCGGCAGCCATTGCCGAACCGGCAGACAGCAGGGCGGAACCGATTGCCAGAGCGGCGAGAGTCTTTTTCAACATGCTTTCTATTCCTTGTGAGTCGAGGTTGAACATCAGGCTTTGCGCCCCAGCATTCGTGTCAGGGTCACATCACGGTCAATGAAGTGGTGTTTCAACGCAGCCACGCCATGCAAACCGGCGAAGACCACCAACACCCAGGCGAGGTACAGGTGCACCACGCCGGCGTTATCTGCCTGGTCCGGTAGACCGGAAACCACGGCAGGAATCTCAAACAGGCCAAACACCGGGATACCGACACCGTCTGCGGTGGAAATCAGGTAACCGGCGATCATCACGGCAAACAGCCCGAGATAAAGAAACGCGTGCCCGAATGCGGCACCGATACGGGTCAAACGACTGTAGCTGGCCAGCGGTGGCGGCGGCGGGCTGACCAGGCGCCAGACAATCCGCACCAGCATGACGGCGAACAGCGTAATGCCGATGCTCTTGTGCAAATCCGGTGCGTCTTTGCGCCAGGCGCTGTAATAGTCGAGACCGACCATCCACAAGCCCAGGGCGAATAAACCAAACACCACCAGAGCGACACCCCAGTGCAAAACGATACTGACCCAACCATAGCGGGCCGCTGAATTGCGTAGCTGCATGTACTTAATCCCGTAAGAGCTGTGCCAAGCCTAGCGATTTACCTATCGAATTAAAGCGGAAAATTTCGCTTTGAAATATCGAGAAATACGATATTGAGGGTATGAAGCCTAAATTAACAATGGATTAAGGACTATCCAGAAGAAACGTGACAGACCGTCCTGTGTTTACTGCCTATTCGTACGTAATGGGTTGTGACGCGGCCGCCCATTGCATAGGCTTGCGCGATTGTTTCGCCTGCGTGGTTCGCAGGACCGCTTCGAGGAGAAAACCGATGGGCTTGAACAACCAGTGGATGCAACGCGACCTCGCGGTGCTGTGGCATCCCTGCACCCAGATGAAAGACCACCAGCAATTGCCGCTGGTCCCCATCAAGCGCGGTGAAGGCGTATGGCTGGAAGACTTCGAAGGCAAGCGCTACCTCGATGCCGTCAGTTCCTGGTGGGTCAACGTGTTTGGCCACGCCAATCCGCGTATCAACCAGCGCATCAAGGACCAGGTCGACCAGCTTGAACACGTGATCCTCGCCGGTTTCAGCCACCAGCCGGTAATTGAGCTGTCCGAGCGCCTTGTGCAGATCACGCCCGAAGGCCTGACCCGGTGCTTCTACGCCGACAATGGTTCGTCCTGCATCGAAGTTGCGCTGAAAATGAGCTTCCACTATTGGCTCAACCGTGGCCTGCCGAACAAGAAACGCTTCGTCACCCTGACCAACAGCTACCACGGCGAGACCATCGCCGCGATGTCGGTAGGCGACGTGCCGCTGTTTACCGAAACCTATAAGGCGCTGCTGCTCGACACCCTCAAGGTGCCTAGCCCGGACTGCTACCTGCGCCCCGAGGGCATGAGCTGGGAAGAACATTCGCGCAACATGTTCCAGGCCATGGAACAGACCCTGGCGGAAAACCATGAAACGGTCGCCGCAGTGATCGTCGAACCGCTGATCCAGGGCGCCGGCGGCATGCGCATGTACCATCCGGTATACCTCAAGCTGCTGCGCGAAGCCTGCGACCGCTACGGCGTGCACCTGATCCACGACGAAATCGCCGTGGGCTTCGGCCGCACCGGCACCCTGTTCGCCTGTGAGCAGGCCGGCATCCGCCCAGACTTCCTGTGCCTGTCCAAAGCCCTCACCGGCGGTTACCTGCCGCTGGCCGCCGTGGTCACTACCGAAGACGTGTACAGCGCGTTCTACGACGACTACCCCACTCTGCGCGCCTTCCTGCACTCCCACAGCTACACCGGCAACCCGCTGGCGTGCGCGGCGGCCCTGGCAACCCTGGATATTTTCGAAGAAGACAACGTCATCGAAAACAACAAGGCCCTGGCCCAGCGCATGGCCACCGCTACCGCGCATTTGGTTGACCACCCCCACGTCGCGGAAGTCCGCCAGACCGGCATGGTGCTGGCCATCGAGATGGTCCAGGACAAAGCCACCAAGACCCCCTATCCCTGGCAGGAACGCCGTGGCCTGAAGGTATTCGAACACGCCCTGGAACGCGGTGCGCTGTTGCGGCCGCTGGGCAGCGTGGTGTATTTCCTGCCGCCCTATGTGATTACGCCGCAGCAGATCGACTTCCTTGCCGAGGTGGCCAGCGAAGGCATCGATATTGCGACCAGCAGCAGCGTCAGCGTCGCCGTGCCACAGGATTTTCACCCGGGCTTTCGCGATCCGGGTTGATTGCCGACACACCTTTTCCAGAGAACAGAAATGAGATTGTCCCGCTTTTTCACCGACACCCCGCTGAGCCTCGGCGACGTTGAGCTGCCAGAGGCCCAGGCGCATTACATCAGCCGCGTGTTGCGCATGGTCGAAGGCGACGCCGTGCAATTGTTCGACGGTTCCGGCCAGGAATTCCTGGGCAACTTGCTGGAAGTCGGCAAGAAGCGCGTCACCGTGCAACTGACCGAGAGTTTTGCGGGCCAGACCGAATCACCGCTGCACATCCACCTCGGCCAGGGCCTGTCCCGGGGCGAGCGCATGGATTGGGCGATTCAAAAAGCCACCGAACTGGGCGTCAATGCGATCACCCCCATTTTCAGCGAGCGCTGCGAGGTGCGCCTCAAAGACGAACGTGCCGACAAACGCCTGCTGCACTGGCGCCAGGTGGCGATCAGCGCCTGCGAGCAATGCGGGCGTTCGACGGTGCCGGTGATTCATCCGCCGTTGCTGTTGGCGGACTGGTTGAAGCAGACCGAGGCAGACCTGAAGCTGGTGCTGCACCCGGTAGCCAAGCCGATGGTCAGCCACGCCAAACCGTCGAGCCTGGCCTTCCTGATCGGCCCCGAGGGTGGGCTGACGGACAACGAAGTCGAAACCGCCCAAAGCGCCGGCTACCATGCCGCCCGCCTTGGCCCACGGGTGCTGCGCACCGAAACGGCGCCGGTAGTAGCGCTGACCGTTGCCCAACAACTGTGGGGCGATTTCTGAGCCCGCGCGGCAACCCCAAGCAAAAATGTGCAAGGAGCAGTGCAACAATTCGCACTGCCCCCCGATAGCAGCGGGTCAGAAAAAGCAGGTGTTTGACACACCGCTATCGGGACCACGCCCTGCCCGCACTCAGATCAGTCCACAGGGTCACTGGTCGGGTTGGCGATAATCGCCTTCAACTCAGGGGTCATCGGGAATTCCAGGTTCAGGCCCTTGGGCGGAATCGGCTGCTCAAACCAGCGCTGGTAAATCCCATTGATCTCCCCGCTGCGGTACAGGTCACCGAGGGTTTCGTTGACCACGGCAAGAAACTGCGGGTCGTCCTTGCGCACCATGCAGCTGTAGATTTCCCTCGATTGCTCCTTGCCGACCACCACCCAGTGGTGCGGGTCCCTGGCCTTGGCGCGCTCACCATAAAGCAGCGCGTCATCCATGTAGAACGCGACCGCACGGCCGGTCTCCAACATCTTGAACGCTTCGCCATGGTCCTTGGCGCTGATCACGAACATATTGGCCTTGTGCTCGGCGTTATAGCTCTTGAGAAAGCGCTCGTTGGTGGTGCCCGCGGTGGTCACTACGTTCTTGCCCTTGAGGTCGTCGAACCCCTTGATGCCGCTGTCCCTGGCGGTGAGCAACTGGCCTTTCACGTAGATAAAACCATAGGAAAAAGCCACCTGCTTCTGCCGTTCGGCCGTCACCCCGGTGGAGCCGCACTCCAGGTCGACGGTGCCGTTCTGCACCAGGGGAATGCGGGTTTGGGAGTTCACCAGGGTGTATTTCACCTTGAGGTCCGCCACCCCGGTTTTCTGCTGGATACGCTCAACGATCTTGTTCGCCAACTCAACCGAATACCCCATGGGTTTGCCGCTGTTATCTCCGACATAGGAAAACGGCACAGACGCATCGCGATAGCCCAGCGTGACGGATTGGGCGCCGGCGATCTTGCCCAGCGTTCCGTCCAACGGCGCTTGGTTCGCATAAGCCTGTGCTCCCAATAAAAGCCCCAAGGTGCAGCCGCTCAACAGGATCTTTTTCATTGTTATTCTCCGTTGGTTTTTCTGGTTATTTACGTACAGCGATCACGCTGATTTCCACCCGCACACTTGGCCGCGCCAGCTCCGCTTGCAGCGTGGTGCGCGTTGGCGCCCGGCCTGGCGACAGCCACGCAGACCACACTTCATTCATCGGCGCAAAACCCTCGCCGATATCTTTCAGATAAATAGTCGCATTGAGCAGATGGTCCTTATCACTGCCGGCCTGGGCCAGCAGCACATCGAGCTTTGCCAGGACTTCTCGGGTTTGTGTCGCCACGTCCTGGCCTTCGCCCGGCACTTGCCCCGAAATAAACACAAGGTCCTTGAAAGTGACGGCTCCAGAGAGACGCTCGTTGCTGTCGATTCGGCTGATGGTCATGGAGCATCCTCACGCAGCGCGGGGCGCCAGGCCCCGCATATCAATGGAAGGGACGTGCTGGCCAATCAACTCGGCCAGGAGCTGGCCACTACCGCTGGCCAGGGTAAAACCGAGCGCGCCGTGGCCCAGGTTCAGCCATAGGTTGCGATAAACACTGGCGCCGATCAGCGGCACCCCGGTCGGGGTAGCCGGACGCATGCCGGCCCATTCGAGCGCGTGGGCGTAGTCGCCGGCCAGAGGAAAAGTCTCCAGCGCCTGACGCTTCATCAATGCCAGGCGCTTGGGTTCAAGCCGGGCGTCAAAACCGACGATGTCCACCATCGCCGCCACTCGCAATTGCTCGCCGATGCGCGCGTAGACGATCTTGCGGTCGTAATCGGTAATGCTCACCTGCGGCGCCTGGTGCTGTGGGCCGATGGGCACGCTCAGGCTATAGCCCTTGAGCGGGTACAGCGGCAGCGATAACCCCGGCAAGCCCAAATCAGCACTGCGATGGCCCGCAGCGAGTACAAGCTGATCCACCGGCATCACTTCATCACCCAACTCGATGGCCTGCACCGCACCGCTGGCATGGCGAATCGCAGTCACCCTGCGCCCCATTAAAAATCTGCACCGGCCCGACGCCTCAAGCCGCGCGGCGAGTCGCCGGCAGAAGGCATGACAATCGGCCACTTCTTCGTTCGGTGTGTAAATGCCGCCGACAAAATCACCGCTCGCCAGGGCCGGCTCCAGGCGCACGCAATCGGCAGCCGACAGAACCTGTTGCTGGAGAATCTCCGTGACTTTGCTGCGCGCGTGCTCAAACGTCGCCGCGTGGCGGAAGGTCACCAACTTGCCATTACGCCGCCAGTCGAAACCGTCCAGATGATCATCCTCGCGCCACCGCTGCAACGTGCTCTGGCTCAGGCACGCCAGGCGCAGCAGATGCGCGGCATTACGCTGGTTGACCGAGCCACGGCAGGCGCCAAGAAACGCGGCCATCCAGCGCCATTGCCGGCGGTCGAGACGCGGGCGCAGTTTCAGCGGCGAGTCACCGCGCAGCAACCAGCCGATGGCTTGCAGGGGTACACCAGCGTCGGCCAACGGCGCGACATAGCGATAGGACAACTGCCCGCCGTTGGCGAAGCTGGTTTCACTGCCCAGGCTGTCGCGTGCCTCGATCACCGTCACCTCATGGCCAGAGCGCACCAGCGCGTAGGCACTGGCCAAACCGATGACGCCACCGCCAATGATGCACACTCGCCTGGCCATCCCCGCCCCCATCTTTGAAGTAAGAGGTTGAAGGGTAGAGGCAGGTGACAGGCCACCGACAATGAATAAAGATGGGCTACCTATAAACAAAGGTTATGGACTTGCCATGCGCCTGCGTCATATCGAAATCTTCCAGGCCATCCGCCAGACCGGCTCCATCAGCGCCGCCGCGCAATTGCTGCATGTCTCGCAACCGGCGGTGACCAAGGTGTTGCAACACGCCGAATTGCAGTTGGGCTTTCCGCTGTTCCTGCGGGTGCGCGGCAAACTGCAGCCCACCCCGGAAGCCCTGGCGCTGGAAAGTGAAGTGGAGAAAGTCACCCAGAGCCTGCAAGGTGTGCGGCGCCTGGCCAAGAGCTTGCGCCGTGAACCCGGGCAAAGCGTGCGCATCGGTGCAATTCCGGCACTCGCATTGTCGTTGTTGCCACCGGCGGTTCTTGAATGGAAACGCGCTTACCCGGACATCGCCTGCGAACTGTCCAGCGACCATAGCCGCGAACTGGTGCAGAAGCTGTTGATGCGCGAGATCGACCTCGCGCTGACGCTCAACTTCTCCGGCCATCCGGGGCTGACCACTCAGGTGCTGGCCAACGGTGTGCTGGTGGCACTGGCATCCAAAGGCTATTGGCCCGAAACCGAGTTGAGTCAACCGTTACCCTTGGCAGACCTGGCCGGCGCGCCATTGATTGGCTTGTCCAGCGCCGACCCGCTGGCGACAAAGCTCGACAGTTACCTGGAAAACGTCGACCCGGCGCCTCGGGTGACCCTCTCCGTACAGACCTACTCACTGGCCCGTGCCATGGTCGAGTCCGGCGCCGGCCTGACCGTCATCGACCCTTTCACGGCCCTTGGCGCCTCCACTGTCACAACCCGCATCCGCACGCTCACACCGCCGCTGCCCATCACCCTGTACGCCTTGACCCGTGGCGACGAGCCGCCGCCGCATATGTTGGCCAAGCTGCTGGAGATCTTTGGCCTGCGCGCCAGAGAGCTGCTGGAGAGACTGTAGGCCCCTGCCGGCCGTCAGATCACGTAGTGCATGATCGCCACGAAGTGCAGCAGGCTGCCGCCGATCACGAACAGATGCCAGATCCCGTGGGAATGCCGCAGCCGGTCCTCCAGGGCAAAGAAGATGATACCGACGGTGTACAACACTCCGCCTGCGGCCAGCCAGGTAAACCCCGCCGTGCCCAGCGCAGCGATCAGCGGCTTGACGGCCACCAGCACGATCCAGCCCATCACCGCGTAGATCACGATCGACAGGATGCGCGCCTCGGAGCGCGGCTTGATCTCCTGCAGGATGCCGATCACCGCAAGCCCCCACACGATACCGAACAATGTCCAACCCCACGGGCCGCGCAAGGTCACCAGGCAAAACGGCGTGTAGCTCCCGGCAATCAGCAGGTAGATCGAAAAATGGTCGACCTTCTGCATGATCTCTTTTCGTCGCCCGCGCACGCTGTGGTACACGGTCGACGCGCTGTACAGCACCAACAGCGTAAAGCCATAGATCGCCACGCTGACAATTTTCCAGGGGCTGCCATCCAGGCTCGCCACCACCAACATCCACACTGCACCAATACACGCCGCGACTGTACCGAGCAAATGGCTCCAGGCGTTGAATCGTTCACCGTGGTACATCTGTCACCAACCTCCTATGACTGTTAACAACTGGCGGGTTAGCCTCCGGTCTTGCGCATAAGAGTGCAAGCGTCTTGTGACGTTCCGGGGACGCCACGCGGTTTTGCGGGCACAATCGAGTGCATTCGAACAAGAGTCACGGCCATGCTGATCGACGAAGAATTCACCCTCAAGAAGTTGGAAATCTTCCTGGCGTTCATGCGCACCGGCAACCTGGCCCGTGCCGCCGCCGAGCTGCAAACCAGCAACGTCAGTGTGCACCGCGCCATCCACTCCCTGGAGAATGCCCTGCGCTGTCCGCTGTTCAAACACGAAGGGCGCAACCTCACCCCGCTGGAAAGCGCCTATGTGCTGGAAGAACGCGCCCAGAAACTGGTGGCCGATGTGGTCGACAGCGTGCGCCTGACCCGTGAGGCCGCTGGTTTCTCCGCCGAACGCTTCAAGCTCGGTGCGTTGTATTCACTGACCGTGAAGACCGTGCCGCAGCTGATCATGGGTCTGAAAATCCGTCGCAGCGAACTCAATATCGACCTGATCCTGGGCTCCAACTTCGACCTGCTCTACAAGCTCAAGAACATGGAGGTGGACGCGATTCTCATCTCCCTCGACGAACACGCCAACGACCCTGACTGCGAACAGATCGAGCTGTTCTGCGATGACATATTCCTCGCCACCCCGGCCGATTCACCGTTCGATCGCGAACAGCAGATCGACCTCGCCGACGTTCGCGACGCCACCTTCATCACCCTCACCCATGGCTTCGCTACCCATCAGGATGGCAACCGCGTGTTCAAGCAGGCGGGGTTCGAGCCAAAGGTGGCGATGCAGGTAAATGACATCTTCACGTTATTGAGCATGGTCAGTTCGGGGGTCGGGTATGCCCTGCTGCCGGGGCGGATTGCGGCGGTGTACGAGAACCGGGTGAAGTTGATACCGCTGCAACCCAGGTATCGGTTGCAGCAGCATATTGGTGTGGTCTTCTTGAAGGCCAAGGAGCGAGACCCGAATCTGCTCGCGTTGCTGGCGGAGTGTCGGATGTACGCCAACCGGCGGGTGACAGCCTGAGACTCCGCTATCGGGGGCAAGCCCCCGATAGCGCCAGACAAACCTGAGGTCAGCCGACCAAACCACGCACAATGAAGTACAGCACCGAAGGCCCGAGCAGACACCCAAGCCCGGTATGGAACGTCGCAGTCAACGCACCATAAGGCACCAGCCGCCGATCCGTCGCCGCCAACCCCGCCGTCACTCCGCTCACCGTGCCGGCCAGGCCGCCGAACACCATCGCCGAACGTGGGTTATCCAAGCCCATCCAACGCGCCGCCACCGGTGTGCCGACCATCACCAGGATCGCCTTGATCAAGCCGGTGGCAATCGACAACGCCATCACATCCGACGTCGCGCCAATCGCCGCGCCAGTCACCGGGCCGACGATGTAGGTCACCGCGCCGGCACCGATGGTGGTCATGCTGACCGCATCGCGATAACCAAAGGCCCAGGCCATGCTGGCGCCGACGATAAACGGCAGCACCGTGCCCAGCAGCAACGCGATCACGCCGACCAACCCGGCCTTGCGGGCTTCCGTGGCTTGTACTTCAAACGCCGTGGCAACGATGGCGAAATCACGCAGCATTGCCCCGCCCATCAGGCCAATGCCGGAGAACAGCGCCACATCGGCCAGGCCTTTCTGCCCGCCGGTGAGGGTGCCGCCGACCCAGGCCAATACCAGCCCTATGACGATCGCAATCGCCGAGCCATGAATGCGCCCGAAGGTCAGGCGCTTGGACAGCACCACGGAAACCCACATCACCACACCCACGAAGGCAAAGGCGGTGACCAGGCCGTTATGTTCCAGACCTTTCTCAATGAGGTCCCACATATCAGCGACCTCCCGCCGGCGCGATCAGCGGCTCTTCATCGGGTAACGGTTCCCCCTTATGAGTGCGACTGATCAGGGCAATCGTGCAACCGCACACCACCACCGAACCAATGGCCGCCAGTACCGCCACCGGCCCGCCGTGCAGGGCCGTGACCACGTTTTGTTGCGCGGCCATCGCCACCACCACGGGGATGTACATGGCGCCCCAGAAGCCCACACCCATCTCGCAGTCCTTGGTCATGCCGCCGCGTTTTTGCATCCACAGACGGGCGCAGATCAGCAGGATCATCGCAATGCCCACCCCGCCCACGTTGGATTTGACACCCAGCAACACGCCAAGCATGTCGCCTATGATCACGCCCGCAAGCGTGCAGATCGCCAGCAATGCCACACCGTAGATAATCATTGTTGTTGTCCTCAAAGTGCTCGATCGAAATTGTTGTTTTTGTGCTTCGAATGCCTTGGGTGGGGCTTTATCGGTGGCGGCGCTCCTCCTCTTGCAGCAGGGCCTGCAAGGTGTCCAGGCGCGCGCCTTCATAGGCGATCACCGTGCCTTGCTCGAACACGCGGCGTGACAGGCCGGTCAGCACGGAGCCCGGAGGCAATTCGATCTGCAGGCGCACGCCGCGCTCGTAGGCGCTTTGCACGGTGCCGCGCCAATCGACGATGCGGCACATATTGAAGGCCAGGTCATCGCGCAGCTGCTCGGGGTTGTGGATAGGTCGGGCGCGGGTGCTGCTCAGGTAGGTGATGCGCGGCGTCTTGAGCGCAACGAAGGCTTGCGCCAACACCTGGGCCGGTTGCTCCAGCAGTGCGCAGTGCGACGGCACGCTCACGGCCAGGCGCTTGGCAATGCCGTTGCCTTTGATGCGTTCGGCGACACACTGCATCGCCGCATGACTGCCGGCGATGACGGTCTGGTTGTCGGCGTTGATATTGGCCAAGTACACCGGGGTTTGCGGGCTGTGGATATCTGCCAGCAAGGCTTCGACGGTGGATAACTGCGGGCCGATGATCGCCGTCATGCCATAACCTTGAGGGTAAGCCTGCTGCATCAGTTCACCGCGCAGGCTGACCAGTTTGACCGCGTCGACAAAGTCCAGGGCGCCGGCGATAACCGCCGCCGGATAGGCGCCAATGGAGAGGCCCGCCACATAGTCGGGTGTGTGTTGCAACTGGCGGGCGTAGACCACGCCGGCGATCAACAGGCACAGTTGCACGGCGCGCGTCGACTCAAGGGCTTGGGCGGAGTCGAGCTGGCGAACGTCTTCACCCAAGGCATGACTGGCTTCATCCAGGACAACGCCCGGCATTTGCTGGAGCATGCCCGGCCGTTGGGCGCCCTGCCCCGGAAACACCAGCAGGCTGCTCATGCCGCGGCCTGCCAGGGGTTGAACACGAGGTGCGCACCGCTGGCGGTTTTCAACAACACTCGGCGTGACGGGCCAGCCCATTCGCGTAAAGCGACCGCACCGAATGGCGTCTGCAGTTGCAGGTCCACGGCGCACACTGCCGTGTCCAACAACGCCAGCAGGCTCCGTGCATCATTGCGATCAAACGGTTCAGGCGTACGCAGGATCAAATCCAGATCGCTTTGGGCATGCAGCGCTTCGATGCCGGTGGCCAATTCAAAGCCGGCGCTGCCGCTGACACCCCAGTCCCATGACGCCAGCGACGGACGCAGTTGATCGAGCGCGCGCAACGCGGGCAAATCTCGCGATGAACGCACGTCACGCAGTGCTTGTGGCGTGACCCTGCGCTGCACCGATTGCCGGGGCATTACCGTCGCAAAACGTTGCTCGCGCAAACGCCCACGCACACCGACCGCCACAGCGTCCGGCTCGGTGATGGCGCGACGCACCACCACCGGATGACCGGCGCTGATCGCGTCCCGCACCCAGGTGGGCGCATCAACGGGCAGGTGCGCCGGGGTCATGCCCCAGAGCAAATCGTGAGCGTTCACCATTGCTCCCGCAGCAGTTCACGTACATGACGGGAAGCGGCGCGATTGGCCTGGCCCAGGCGTCCACTCAAGTCGCGTCCATCGATGCCCTTGATGGCACTCACCAGGCAATCGCTGACCCGCACCACATCCTGCTCGGTAGGCTGTTCAATCTGGCTGACCGACAAGGTCTCCCACAGCAAACCGAGGCTGGCATAACTGTCGATGTCATAAGCCATGGGCGGCACGCTGGCGGCCAGGGCTTCCAATTCTTCGACACTGCGCAGGGTCACCCGCGCGGCAGAGGCCTTGCCCATGGCATGCACCATCACACCCGGGTCGCGCAGGGCGATCAGCCGGTTGGCCTGATAACCGTGGGCGAGAAACGCGCCGGACATGGCCTTGCCCACCAGCAGCGCAATCACCGGATGCCCAGCCAACCGCGCGCGGGCGTAGCTATCGGCGGCGGCAGCCAGGGCTTGATGAATACCGAGTGCCTCTTCGCGACGACCGTAGGCCTGGCTGGGTACATCGACGATGGCGATGATCGGACGCTGGTCGCCGCCGGCAATGGCGTCATCCACGGCCTTGGCCAGGCCCCAGCCTTCGAGCAAACCGACCTCGCCATTGCGTGCACGGGGAAAGCGGTTTTGTGGGTCGGTGACCACGGCGATAAAGCGCACGGCCTGCCCGTTCAATACGCCGTCGGCGACCCTCAATGAAGCCGGCAAACCTTCAACAGGCGTCGCCCCGGCGCTCAATGCGTTGAACCACTGCAACCCTCTCATGGGCGTTCTCCTTGATACAGCTCGCGCACCGTCGCCGGATCGATCTGCGGTGTGGCATCCAGTTCGGCCAGGCGCGCCAGGTAGTACTCGGTCTGGCGGCTGCGCTGTCGAGCGGGTAAGCCTTGTTGCAGCAGCGCAGTAACGGTTTGCTGAATCTGCTTCACATCGTCCGCGACATAGCGGTCGGCCAAGCCGCTGTTAAAGCGCTGCTCACCACCGGTGAGGCTCCAGATGAAAGGCCGGTCGCGGGAGTCGTACTCATCCAGGCCCGCTTCCTGCTCGATCACCTGCGGGCCATTCAGGCCCAGGCGTGCTTCGCGGGTGACCACCAGGTAGCTGCACAGCCCGGCCGCGATGGACATACCGCCAAAGCAACCGACACTGCCGGCCACCACTCCGATCACTGGCTGGTACTGACGCAGATCGACAATCGCTGCGTGGATATCAGCAATAGCGGCCAAGCCCAGGTTGGCCTCCTGCAGGCGCACGCCACCGGTTTCCAGCAACAACACGGCACGCGTGGGTACGCCGTTGCGGTTGTCTTCGGCCGCCAGCTCCAGGGCGCCGGCGATTTTGGCGCCACCGACTTCACCGAGGCTGCCACCCTGGAAATTGCCTTCGATGGCCGCAATCACCACCGGCAACCCGGCGATGCTGCCCTTGGCGATCACCACACCATCGTCGGCCTGGGGCACCACGCCTTGGCGACTGAGCCAGGGCGACATCACGCGCTGGAACGGGTCGATCAGTTCGCGAAACGAACCGGTATCCAGCAGCGCCTTGGCCCGCTGCCGAGCACCCAATTCAACGAAGCTGTGTTTAGCGAGCAAGTCAGTCATGGCCGATCTCCTCGAAACCCTGCTCCAGGCGCAAGCGCACCACGCCGGGTGTAGCGCCGAAGTCGTGAATATCAATGTTCAACGCCGGTGGCGTCTGCTCCTGGAAAATCCGCTCAAACAGATGGCGCCAACGCTGTTCAGCACCATTCACCGAGGTCTGCACCTGAATCGTCAGCGTGCCCGCCGTACCCGGCTCCAACAGCACTTCCAGGTCTCCCGAACCGACACATCCCACCAGCGCACGGCCTTTGGGCGGCTGCCCGGCGGGGAATTCAAAGGATAAGGTTTCCATCACAACGCTCCGTCGAGGCGGTCGATAAACAGGCAGGCGGCCAACAGGTCGGCAGCACCGCCCGGGGAGGCATTCAGGGCCAGCAGTTGAAGGTCCAACTCGTGCAGCCGGCGGCGCCCGGCGAGGGTGGCACTGCCACCGGCATCCAGCACGGCTCGGGCACCCCGCTGCATTGCGCTGATACCTTCAGGGCCGGCACGGTAGAGCACACAGGTGTCGGCCAGCTCGGTCATGATCGCCAACAAGGCATCCAGGCGAGCGTTCTGCTCACCGACGTTTTGCAGGCGGCTTTTGTGCAGTTGCGGCAGGCCGCGTTGCATCACCGAAGGGAAACCGAGTTGGGCTTCTTCACGAGCGCCGCGCGCGCCGTAGCGTTGGGCGACTTGTGCGCCGTGGCTCAAAGGCTGCGGGGCATAACGGTCGTTGAGCAGGGCCAGCCTGGCGGCATTCAGCGTTATAGCGCGTGGTTCCAAGGCTGCGGCGGCGGTGAGCAAGCCGAGCGCCCAGATTGCGCCACGATGGGTATTCACGCCTTGGGTGGTAACGAGCATTGCCTGCTCACCTTCACGGCCAATCCGCCCGAGGGCTTCGCGCAGGGGCACACCGACTTCACCGAACTCGATGGCCGCCTCGGCCATCGCCTTGAACGTCGGCCACAGCGACAACGCCGAGGCATGCATCAGGCCCAAGTGCAAATCGCGGTGGGCACCGTTGCCGCGACGGTCCACCAGGGCGGGCTTGGGTGACAGGTCGGCTTCATCGATCAGCGCGTCGACGGCCAGGTCGGCCAGGCGTTCGGCGAGGCTCAGTTCATGCAGTTTGAGTGCGCGCATTTACCAACTCCTGAACTTGGCGGGCGGGTTGTACAAACCACCGGACCATTCCACCAGGTCGGCCACGCTCTTGGCGGCCAACAGTTCGCGGGTGGCGTCGGTGCGACGTATACCGAGGTCTTCGGGCAGGGCGATCAACCCTTCACGACGCATGCGTGCGGTGTCCTTGGGGTTGTGGCGCATGCCGATGGCCGTTACGCCTGCGACGGCGGCGATCATCGCCTGACGCTCTTCCAGGGAACGCGCCTTGTAGAGGTAGGCGATGCCTTCTTCAGTGAGCAGGTGGGTGACGTCGTCGCCATAGATCATGATCGGCGCCAGGGGCATGCCGCTTTTACGTGCGACCTCCACCGCGTCGAGGGTGTTGACGAAGGTCGGCTTGCCCCCCTCCTGGAAGGTCTCGACCATTTGCACCACAAGCTTTTTGCCGCGCTCGAGCAAGGCTTCCGGCGCGTCGTCGTGGCGCATGTCCAACCACGCCGGGGTGCCGTGACGACGACCGCGTGGATCGTGCCCCATGTTCGGCGCCCCACCAAACCCTGCGAGACGACCACGGGTCACGGTGGAGGAATGTCCATCGCCATCCACTTGCAGGGTGGCGCCGATAAACAGGTCCACCGCGTATTGGCCGGCGAGTTGGCAGAACATCCGGTTGGAGCGCATCGAGCCGTCACGGCCGGTAAAAAACACATCTGGCCGCGCGGCGATGTAGTTCTCCATACCCAGCTCGGTGCCGAAACAATGCACGCTTTCGACCCAGCCGCTTTCGATGGCCGGGATCAGGGTGGGATGTGGGTTGAGGGTCCAGTTGCGGCAGATCTTGCCTTTGAGGCCGAGGGATTCGCCGTAGGTGGGCAGGATCAGCTCAATGGCGGCTGTGTTGAATCCGATGCCGTGGTTGAGGGACTGCACCTTGTGTTTTTCGTAGATGCCACGAATCGCCATCATCGCCATCAGCACATGCACCGGCTTGATGTGGCGCGGGTCGCGGGTGAACAGCGGCTCGATGTAGAACGGCTTGTCGGCCACCACCACGAAATCCACCCAGCTCGCCGGAATATCCACGCGGGGCAAGTCGGTAACGTCGTCCACCAACTGATTGACCTGCACGATAACGATGCCATCGCTGAACGCAGCGGGCTCGATCAGCGCCGGAGTGTCCTCGGTGCTGGCGCCGGTGTAGATATTGCCGGCGCGGTCGGCCATGAAACCGGCAGAGAGCACCACATTGGGAATCAGGTCCACCACCAGCCGCGCATAGAGCTCGATGTACGTGTGAATCGCACCGATTTCCAGCAGGCCGTCTTCCAGCAATTGGCTGATGCGCAGGGACTGGGTGCCGGCGAAAGAGAAATCCAGCTTGCGTGCGATGCCTTTTTCAAACAGGTCCAAGTGCTCGGAACGGCCGACACTGGGCATGATCATGTGCAAATCGTGGAGCTTGGCCGGGTCGGCCTTGACCAGGGAGCGCGAGAGGAAATCAGCCTGTTTCTGGTTGTTGCCCTCCAGCACCACGCGGTCGCCGGGGAGGATCAGGGCTTCCAGGGCCTGGACGATCCTGTCACTGGGCAGCACGGCCCCGTCCGCATAATGCTTGACCAGCCCGAGACGCCGCTGCTTCTCGTCGCGCCGCCGCGTCCAGCGCGAGTCGGGGGTAGTTGTTGTCGTCATGGTCGCTCCACGGGGATTGCTGTCGTGGGCTTACCTTAGGAGTGATTGAAGAGGCCATCAATCAAGCTTGTTGGTGGATCGTTACGGCTGGAGTAACGGAAGATCAGCAAACACTGGCATTGAGACAAGTGAAGATCAAAATGTGTGTGCGGGCTTGCGCGCGGACGCTGTACATCAGAGCGCTACCGTTCGCTTGCACGCGAGTAAGGGTGGCGACCGTGCGCAGGTGTGCAAGACCGGGCCTGTTCAGGACACCCAGCAGGTCCGAAGACCTCCTGCGCGCAGCCGCCATAAAGCAGCGCAGGAAAAATCCGAAGCCAGCCGGCCTACAACTTCATGTCGATGCTCACCGCCCCCAACTCTTCAAGCGGGTAGCTACGGTATTCATAGATCCCCCCACGAACAATGAGATGGATGACTCCGTCCACCCGATTCACTTGGACATCAGGCTCTTTGGTTTTCAGAAAAGGATGCGCCGACACCAATGTCGTGAGTATTTCTTGATCACTGCCCAGATCCTTGTGGACGTAGTACCTGTAGGAAAAGCCCGCCGTAGCGCCCCCCTGATTATTCCGCGCGCCGTAAATGGAGCTTCCGTTATTCAAGGAGTACTTGAGCACGACCTCATCCAACTCCGGTGGACCTGGGCTCATCAACCATCCAACGCCCAAGTATCCGAGACACACCACCAACAGCCCGTTGAGCAAGCCCTGGACCGGCCACTTAAAACCCTTGGGTCCTGGCATATTCGATACCCCCTTTGATCCAATGCTGGCTTTCGGTGATGACGGGACGAAGACTAGGCGCGCTGACTGCACGCGACAAGTTCATGAGCGGCCCCAAATCTTGCAGGAAAAATCCGAGAGCCCGCCCACATTGCTCAAGGCAAAAACACTTCCCGTGGCGAGGGAGTTTGCTCCCGTTGGACTGCGTAGCAGGCCCATTTTTGCGGCCGCTGCGCGGCCGAGCGGGAGCAAGCTCCCTCGCCACAGTGACAGCGTTGCGCTTTAACTGACTGAAGGGCCTCAGGCCTGCCCACACCGCGACACGTTCATGCACAACCCCAAATCTTGCAGGAAAAATCCGAGAGCCCGCCCACATTACTCAAGGCAAAAGCACTTCCTGTGGCGAGGGAGCTTGCTCCCGTTGGACTGCGTAGCAGGCCTATTTTTGCGGCCGCTGCGCAGCCGAGCGGGAGCAAGCTCCCTCGCCACAAATTTAACTGACTGAAGGGCCTTAGGCCTGCCCCACACCGCGACACGTTCATGCACGGCCCCAAATTTCGCAGGAAAAATCCGAGAGCCCACCCACATTACTCAAGACAAAAGCACTTCCCGTGGCGAGGGAGCTTGCTCCCGTTGGACTGCGTAGCAGGCCCATTTTTGCGGCCGCTGCGCGGCCGAGCGGGAGCAAGCACCCTCACCACAGTGACAGCGTCGCGCTTTAACTGACTGAAGGGCCTCAGGCCTGCCCCATACTTTGATTCGTACAAGGCTTAAAAAAACAGAGCACGTCAGGCCAGGCCGGACTCGACCAGCAGCGCCTCCAGCCCCATCAAGTCCGGTACCTTCGCCACATGCTCCCCCACCTGCACCGCCGCCAACTCCAGGGGGCACAGCGGTACATCCACATAACTCAACTGGCTGTCGAGCTTGTACGAGCGGGGAATCCCCTGAATCACCATCGCAATGAACTTCAATGTCGGCCGCCCACCCAGCGTATTCAGCACCACGATCCGCGAGCGTTCGCTCGTGACGATGGCTTCACCGCACACCGCTTCAAAACTGATCAACGGCAACTGCCGATCACGCCAGCTGACTTGCCGCAAATACCACGGCGGTGCATCGCTGGCCGGTTCTCCGCGTTGGAAGTCGATGAGTTCGGCCACGGCGACGTTGGGCAGCACCAGATGGCGGTCCGCCAGGGGCAGCAGCAGGCCGGTGACTTGGCTGGCGCGGTGGTCAAGCATGGGACTTGCTCCAATAGGCGATGCTTTCCAGCAGCACCGACTCTTGATACGGCTTGCCGAGGTAGTCGTTGACGCCAATGGCCATGGCGCGGTCGCGGTGTTTCTGGCCGGTGCGCGAGGTGATCATGATGATCGGCAGGCGCATCAGACGCGGGTCGTTGCGCACCTGGATCGCCACTTCGAAGCCGTCCATGCGCGGCATTTCGATGTCGAGCAGCATCAGGTCCGGGGTGTGTTCATCGAGCACCGCAATGGCGTCGATGCCGTCCTTGGCGGTGAGCACGTTCATGCCGTTGCGCTCCAGCAGGCGACTGGTGACTTTGCGCACAGTGACCGAGTCGTCCACCACCAATACCAGCAGCGGGCGCTTTTTTTGCGGGTCGTTGAGCATCAGCGGGGCATCGACTACCTGGGCCGGCAAGGCCGGCTGCCGGGCGCGGATATGCGCGAGCAAGTCGATGATCAGCACCACGCGACCGTCACCCAGGATAGTCGCGCCGGACAAGCCCTGCACGCCTGCGAACTGTGGCCCCAGGCCCTTGACCACGATCTCTCGCGTACCGGCCATGGCATCCACATGCACCGCCACGTGACGTTCATTGCATTGCACCAGCAGCACCGGTACGGGCTGATATTGGCCGAGCAGCTTCGGGCGGGCGACGGTGTGCAACAGGTCGCCAAGGTAGAACAGTTCGTAGCGCTGGCCGGCGTATTCATAAAACGGCGGGTCTTGCTGATAGTGCCCGGCCAGCTCATGGGGCAGCACACGCACCAACCCTTCAATGGTGTTGAGCGGGATCGCGTATTGATCGTCGGCGCATTGCACCATCAGCGCGCGGTTGACCGATACGGTAAACGGCAGGCGAATACGAAAGTGCACGCCCATGCCCGGTGTCGAGTCGATCACCATCGAGCCGCCCAGCTGGCGCACTTCTTCATGCACCACGTCCATACCCACCCCGCGCCCGGAAATCTGTGTGATCTTTTCCGCGGTGGAAAAGCCTGGCTGCAGAATGAACTGCAACACATCGCGGTCGCTGATTTCCTGCTGAGGGGCGAGCAGGCCGCGCTTGATCGCCTTGCGTCGCACCGCGTCCAAGGGCACCCCGGCGCCGTCGTCGCGCATGTCGAAGACAATGTCGCCACCTTCGTGGGTCAGGTCCAGGGTGATGCGACCCTTTTCCGGCTTGCCGGCCGAAAGCCGCACCTCGCGGGACTCCAGGCCGTGGTCGACGGCGTTGCGCAACATGTGCTCCAGCGGCGCGACCATGCGTTCCAGCACGTTGCGGTCCATCTCGCCTTCAGCATTGCCGACCACAAATTCCACGTCCTTGCCCAACTCCTCCGCCACCTGCCGCACGATACGCTTGAGGCGCGGCAGCATGCGTTCAAACGGCACCATGCGCGTGCGCATCAAGCCTTCCTGCAACTCGGTGTTGATGCGTGCTTGTTGTTGCAACAGGTCGTAAGCGTCCTGATTGCGGCGGTCGAGGGTTTCCTTGAGGTCCAGCAGGTCGGACGCTGACTCGGACAGCGCCCGCGACAGCTGCTGCAATTGCGAATGGCGATCCATCTCCAACGGGTCGAATTCTTCATAGCCCAGGCGCTCAGCCTCGGCCTGCTGGCGGCTGAGGATGCGGCCCTGGGTTTCAGTGTCGAGGCGGCGCAACTGGTCGCGCATGCGCTCGATGGTGGTCTCCACCTCATTAAGGGCGATGCGCGCGTCATTGACTTGCTGCTCGATACGACCATGGAGGATCGAGGTTTCGCCGGCCAGGTTAACCAGATCGTCCAGCAGGTCGGCGGAGATTTTCACCATGTCCGCCGCCGGGTCGACGGCCGCTTCGGTCTTGCCGCCGGGCAAGGCGACCGCTACCAACGGTTCGTCGCCGGGTTGCACCAGGCTCTTGATGCGCCCGATGAGCTTGTCCACCGAACCCACCGGCAGCCCATCCGCTACGGCGTCGATCATCTGCGCCAGCCGGTCATGACAGCCTTGCAGTAACGCGAACAGCTCGGGGGACGGCGCCAGCTGGCCGGCGGATACCCCCTCGCAGAGAAACTCCAGCTCATGGGCCAGGTCGCCAATCGGCCCGATCTCGACCATGCGTGCGCCACCCTTGAGGGTATGCAGATCGCGCAGCAGGGTTTCGACTTCCTGACGATTATTCGGCTCGGCCTGCCAACGCGCCAGTGCACTGCAGGAGCTTTCGAGAATGTCGGCGGCCTCTTCGAGGAAGATATCCAGCAGTTCCGGGTCGGCGCCCTGGGTACGCGGCGCCGGGGCGGCAAGGGTCGCAGTACCGCCCTGGCGCAAGGCGCGCAGCTTGGCGACCAGTTCGGTACTGTCGCTCAAGGGCTGGTGGTGTTGCAGCTCTTCGAGTTGCAAGGCCAACCGTTCGTGGCAGGCCATCAGCACTTGGGACAGCTCGGTGGAATAACTGTAGCGGCGGTCCACCAGGCCTTCATAAAGGCCTTCCAGCTCATGCGCCAGGTCGCCGATCGGGCCTATTTCGGCCATGCGCGCCCCGCCCTTGAGGGTGTGCAAATCGCGTTGCAATGACGACAAGGGCGCGGCGCTGCCGGGCTCCAGCAACCAGCGTTTGAGGGACTGCCCGGCGCTGTCGAGGATGTCGACCGCTTCTTCCAGGAAGATCTCGACGAGCTCATCGTCCATGGCCGTGTCGTGATCCAGCTGTGCAGTCGCGGCGCCCAGTTCGGTAATACTCAAGGCGTGGCTGCCGTCACGTTTGATCAGGCCGGTGGCGGATGGGTCGAGGGCCTCATCCAGCAATTCGCGCAAGGCCTCGACCCGTGCCGGCGCCGGGCTGATTTCCTGGCCGGCGGCCAGTTGGTCGAGCATGTTGATCAGCGCTTCATGGGCCTGCTCGGCCTCTTGGAAAAACCGTTCGCTGACCGCCAGGCTGCTCTCTTCCACGGCGCCATACAGGTCGAGCAAGGCTTCGCAGAGTTCGTCGATACTGTGCAGGTCGGCGACGTGCGCGCCCTCGCCCAGGGTGGTCAACTCGTCCAGCAGCGCCGTCAGTTCCTGACGCTCGCCAGGATGCTGCTGCCAGCGACGCAACAGGTTTTCGGCGTCGAGCAGGATATCCATGCCCTGGGCCAGGAAGTTGCTGATCAGTTGCGGGTCGCGCTTGATACGCAGGCCGGTAGGTGCTTCGAGCAATGCCTGGAGTTGATGATCGAGCAGGCTTTGAATGCGGCCGATCAGCGCCTGCGCGCCTTTTATCGGCGCCAGGGGGTCGCTGTCCAAGGCGCTCAGCCCACGCTGAAACAAGCCTTCGGCTTCCAGCAGCAACTCCACCTCGTCCAGGTCCAACGGCAGGCGATGGGCTTTGTACTCACGGGTCAGGTGGTCAAGGGGGCGCGCCAGTTCGGCGATGGGCAGCACGCCGGCCATGTAGGCGCTGCCTTTGAGCGTGTGCAGGGCGCGTTGCAACTCATCGCTGACCTGCAGCGGCATGTGCTCGGAGGCTTGTTGCAGGAAGTGGTTGAGGCTGTCCAGATGGCTCTGGGCCTCGTTGCGGAAGATTTCCAGCAACATAGGGTCATGGGGCCTGGCGCCGCTGGCCAGGGCATGGGCGCGGGCGGCCAGGGCGTCGACTTCATCGCGCTGGCGCTGCTCGTCGTTGGCGAAATCGGCGACCAATGTCGGCAACAGGGCCACCGCCTCATCCAGTACCTGTTGCACTTCAATGCCAGGGGCCACGCTGCGTTCCAGCACGCGATTGAGCAGGTTTTCCACCGCCCAGGCCAGCTCGGCGAGTACCAGGGCGCGCACCATGCGACCGCTGCCCTTGAGGGTGTGGAAGGCACGGCGCATTTCGCCCTGGGCGGTTTTGTCGGCACTGTCCGGCAGATGGCGATGCAGCACGTCGAGCACTTCGTCGACTTCTTCGAGGAAGACCTCGCGCAGCTCATCGTCAATCGGCTCTTCGTCGGCCGGCGGCGGCAGCAAGCTACCGGGACGGTGCAGGGCCGGCGGGTTCAAGCGCGAGGCAGGGTTGGCCAACGCATCGAACTGAGACTGGCTGGAGATGTTCTCGGCCGACAATGCCCCATCGGGCGCGACCAGCGCCTGGCGCCAAGGCTTTTCGGCAGGCAGGTAGCCGAGCGCGGCAAGGCCTTGGGTCGCCAGCTCCAGCACCCGTTCACCCGAAGCATCAGGATCCTGGAGCATGCGTTCCAGGTAGTACTCCAGGCTGCTGATCACCTCGGCAAAGTACCCCAGCTGCGCCTCGGAGGGTGGGCTGTCGCTGACCATCAACTGTTCATCGACGTAATTCGAGCAACCTCGCATCAGGCTGGCCGCCCGCGGCAGGGGAATCATCGCCAGCGCACCGCGCACCTGGCTCAACAGTTGCGGCAGCGACTCGAGGCGCTGGCGATCCCAGTGGGCTTCGATGCAGTCGATGACCAGTTCCTGGGCTTGCCTCAGGCATTGGCAGGATTCGCGAATCACCAGTTGGTGAATCTGCGTCAGGTCGGTCGTGGGCAGACGGCTTTCTTCGCGGCTTTGCGGTTCCACGGTGCCAACCATACCCGCCAGTGTGGCTTCGACGTACAGCAAGGCGCCGGCAACGTCCATCAACACCGCGTCGTTGGGTTCGCGCTGGCCTTGAACAAGACTGAGTACCACGGCCAGTTGATCGATGATCACCTTTCGCGGCTGGCCGAAACCCAGTACGGCCAGGGTATCGGCAATCTGGCGCAGCGGCCCCAGCAACGCATCGAGGTCACTGGTGTGTTGGCGGTCGCTGCGCACGAACAGATCCAGACGCTCCTTGACCCGCACCAGCTCTTCACACAAAGCGCCGAGCACCGACCCCATGCCGTCGCGATCCGGCCCGGCCAGGCGCGCGCGCTCGGCGTCGACCACGGCGCTGTCGGGCAAGGCTTCGTCCAGGCCGTAGCGTTCCTTGAGGCTTTGCATACGCGGCGTCGGCCGGGTGACCTTGGCCACGTAGAACAGCAGGCTCTTGAGCAGGTCATCCGGCGCCGGCTGGTTGATCCCGGCGATGCCCTGGGCCAGCAGGCGCTTGAGTTGTTTGTCACTGGCCTTGAGCAGGCTGCGCAAGGCCGGGCTGTTGGCGATCACACCGGTGAGCATGCCTTCGACCAGCGCCGAAGTAACTTGCCACAACGGCAATAGCGGCGCGCCCTGGCACAACGCTTCGAGGCGCGCGAAGACGCGTGCCATGTCCACCAGGTTGCTGGGGCCGTGATCCTCACGCAGCAGGCCGGCCAAGGCTTGTTGCAGCAGTTGGTGCCACTGGCGCAGTTGCTCGTGAAGCTCAGGCGGAGCACGTTGCGCCAGGACCTCATCGGGCAACGGTGCAATCGTCAGCAGTTGCGGGCTGAACAGGCTGGTTTCCGACAGCAGGCTTTCACCGCGCGCACTGCGCAGGTCGTTGAGCAGCGGCAACACCACCAGTGGCAGGTCACGACGGGCGCTATGGACGCGGTCCAGATACAACGGCAATTGGCCAAGGGCCTGTTGCAGCAGGCGAATGCTTTCATCACGCTGGCTGACACGCCCGGCCTGGAACGCCAGGGCCAGCTCTTCGAGCTCTTCGGCGAGCAAGGCGGCACCGTAGAATTCGACCATTTGCAGCGCGCCATGCACTTGGTGAATGCCGGCCAGGCACTCGTCGATCGTGTCGCCGTCGCCGGTTTCGACAAACGCGTCCAGCGCAGAACGAGCCTGTTTCAAGGTTTCGGCAATGTCGCCCTTGACCCATTCGAGGGCCACGTAGTCGTGCCGATCAACCATAACTGCTCCGCTTAGAATTCATGAATTGCTGGTGTTGCCAGGATTTCGACAGCCATGGAGAGCCCGTGTGGAAAGGGCCAAGCCCTCCCACGTGTCGGCTGCATTTCAATCATCGACCTGTTTGGCGGCGGGCAAAGTGAAACCCGACACCGAGCGCCGCAATTGACTGGCCATTTTTGCCAGGTTACCAATGCTTTCAGCGGTGGCGGTGGAGCCCGACGACGTCTGGGTGGTGATCTGTTGGATCACATTCATGGTCAGGGAAATCTGCCCCGCCGACGACGTCTGCTGCTGCGCCGCATTGGAGATGCTCTGAATCAGCGCTGCCAGGGTCTTCGACACACCTTCGATCTCTTCCAGCGCCACCCCGGCGTCATGGGCCAGCCGCGCGCCGCGTACTACTTCGGTGGTGGTCTGTTCCATGGAGATCACCGCTTCGTTGGTGTCGGCCTGGATCGCCCGCACCAGGGTTTCGATTTGCCGCGTCGCTGCCGACGACCGCTCGGCCAGCCGTTGCACTTCATCGGCCACCACCGCAAACCCGCGCCCGGCATCACCGGCCATGCTCGCCTGGATCGCAGCGTTGAGGGCGAGGATGTTGGTCTGGTCGGCGATGTCATCGATCAGGCTGACAATATCGCCGATTTCCTGGGACGACTCGCCCAGGCGCTTGATGCGCTTGGCGGTGTCCTGGATCTGCTCGCGAATGTTGTCCATCCCGTGGATGGTGTTATGCACCACCTCGTTGCCCTTGTTGGCGATCTCCACCGAGCGCTCCGCTACCGCCGAGGATTCGGCGGCGTTGGCCGACACCTGATCGATGGATTGGGCCATCTGCTTGATCGCGGTGGACGCCTCGGCGATCTGCTGGGCCTGATGTTCCGAGGCTTGGGCCAGGTGCATGGCAGTGGCCTGGGTGTCCTGCACCGCACCGGCGACTTGCCCGGCAGTGAGGTTGATAGTGGCTACCAGGTCGCGCAATTGGTCCACGGAGTAGTTGATGGAGTCGGCAATGGTGCCGGTGAAATCCTCGGTCACCGAGGCGGTGACGGTCAGGTCGCCGTCGGCCAAATCTTCGATTTCGTCGAGCAGGCGCATGATCGCGTTCTGGTTGCGCTCGTTTTTCTCGGCGGTCTCATGCAGTTGTCGGTTGGTTTCGCGCACCATCACCAAGCCGATCAGGATGATCGAGGCCAGCGCCAGCAGGCCCAGCACGTAGCCGCCAATGGTGTCGAGGCTGCGCCCGCCGGCGAGGTTTTCAAACCCGGTGGCCAGGTGCGAGGCTTCATCGAGCAGGGTTTGCGAGAGGTTGAAGATATTGCTGGCCGAAGCACGCACCTGGAACAGTTGCGGCGAGGTTTCAAGGATCTCATCCACGGAGCCTGAGACGAACTCGAACAGCTCGGCAATTTCCGCCAGCCGCGCCCGGGCGTCGTGGTCCTCGACCTGGCTGATGCGCAAGCCGGGGTTGCCCTGGAGCATGCCATTGAGTACCTCGCCGAAACGATTGGCATCACGGCCAAAGGCATCGGCGGCCTGTACCGAGGTATCGTCACCGGCCAGCACCGTATTCACCGCGCCCAGGATACGTTCAGCCAGCAGCGACTGGCGCTGAGCCAACACCACCTGGCTGGCCGGGGCGCCGCGTTGCAGAAGGATGTCGACGACCTTTTCCGACTCCATCTGCAACTGTGGCACAGTCTCGGCCAGGGTCGCGGCCACTTGGTGCAGGGACAATACGGTCTGTTCGCTGGCAAGGATCGCGTCGGTGTTTTTCAGCAGCGCTTCCCAGTCGGTCTGCACCGCGCGCATTTCGGCGTGCACCGCGTGGGGCGCCGCCGGCAGGCCGGTTTGCGGATCACCTTTTTTCAGGTAACCCCAGCGCTGGGCAAAGTCGTTGCGCGCATCGCCCAGCAGCTTGAACGCCGCCGCCTTGCCGGCAGCGGCTTCGGTGGCGTTCTTGGCGATACGCTGGGACAGCACGCGCAATTCACCGGCGTGGCCGATGTATTGCTTGTCGTAGGTGGACTGGGTGTTGAGGTACGCGAAGTTGGCAAACAGCAGCATGATGAACACGATCAACGCGATAAACAGCACGATGATCTGTGAACGGCTGCGCGACCCAGCCTCGGGTTTGGGGGTGGTGACGGTGGTCATGCGGCAACATCCATGAAACCTGGGGCCTGGGCCAAAGCGAATGGGCTGAAAACCTGCCACACCGGGTCGCCGTCGAACTGGCCCTGGATAAATGGCGCGCCGGGGTTGGCACTTGCCATTAATGCGTCTTGCGCGAAATGCTGCATGCCCACCACCTCGTCCACCAGCAGCCCGACAAACAGGTCGTTGAACTCCACCACCAGCACGCGTCGCTGCCTGGGCGCCGGGGACCGCTCAAGGCCGAGGAACCCACCCAGATCCATCACCGGCAGCAGGCGCCCGCGCAGGTTGGCCACGCCCTTGACCCAGGGTTTGACCCCAGGCATCAAGGTGCAACGCGGCTCATGCAACACCTCGGCGACTTCGCCCATGGGCGCCACATACCCATTTGCTCCCACGCGAAAGGCGATCCCGCTCCAGCGCTGCTGGCGGGCTTCCTGGGACGGCAGGTCGGCGGCCAGCAGGCGGCAGCGGCGGTCGATGTCCAGCAGCAATTCGAAGGCGGTTTGCGACTCGGTCATGATGGTGAACCGTCAGCCGGCCAGCACCTTGTTCAGGGTGGCGATCAGAGTGTCTTCATCCACCGGCTTGGTCAGGTAATCCTTGGCGCCCTGGCGCGCGCCCCAGATCTTGTCGGTTTCCTGATCCTTGGTGGTGATGATGATGATCGGGATACCGTTGGTTTCCGGTTCCTTGGACAACTGACGGGTGGCCTGGAAGCCATTGAGGCCCGGCATCACGATGTCCATCAGTACGGCGTCGGGTTTTTCCTGGCGGGCCAGGGCCACGCCGTCCGCGCCGTTTTCGGCTTTCAGTACCTGATGACCGTGCTTTTCCAGCATGCCGGTCAGTTTGTACATTTCGGTCGGCGAATCGTCGACGATCAGAACACGTGCCATGGTTTTCCCCATTATTCTGGTGGATGCCGGCCCTTATGGGGCGGTATCAGTGTGCTTGTTCCACTGCAGCGAAGTCAGGCACGTAGGCCTTGATCGCGCTCAGTAGTTCTTCCTTGCTGAAAGGTTTGGTCAAAAACTGATCGACACCCACGATACGCCCCTTGGCCTTGTCGAACAGGCCATCCTTGGAGGACAGCATGATCACCGGGATCGACTTGAATACCGGGTTGTTCTTCACCAGTGCGCAGGTCTGATAGCCATCCAGGCGCGGCATCATGATGTCGACAAAGATAATGTGCGGGTGATGATCCACAATCCGCGCCAGGGCATCAAAACCGTCGATGGCGGTGATGACCTCGCACCCCACGTTCTTCAACAGGGTTTCGGCGGTGCGGCGGATCGTTTTCGAATCGTCGATCACCATCACTCTCAAGGCGTGGGAATGCTGTTCCATATCTGCTCTACCATCGCCACAGCGAATCGGTTTTCGGTGTGTACTGCCTGATGTTGCACAGGATGAACGCCACAAGCCTTGGAATTGGAGGGCTGCTGCGTCGTGGCAGTCTTTTTAGCACAGTCTCATGGCGCAATCTATCGAGCGGCCCGCCCAGTGGTTTTTCCTTGACCCACAACAGCCGCAGCGCCACTCTGACGCCACTTTTATGCGCCCTTATTTGCTAGAGGAAATCCCCCATGAGCGTTCGCGTCGGCATTGTCATGGACCCTATCGCCAGCATTTCCTATAAAAAGGACAGCTCGCTGGCCATGCTCCTGGCCGCCCAGGCCCGCGGCTGGACACTGTTCTATATGGAGCAGCGCGACCTTTACCAGGGCGACGGCGAAGCCCGCGCACGCATGCGCCCGCTGCAGGTATTTGCCAACCCGCAGAAGTGGTTCGAACTCGAGGACGAAATCGACAGCCCGCTGAGCGATCTGGATGTGATCCTGATGCGCAAGGATCCGCCGTTCGACATGGAATTCGTCTATTCCACCTACCTGCTGGAGCAGGCCGAACGCGCCGGCGTGCTGATCGTCAACAAGCCTCAGAGCCTGCGCGACTGCAACGAAAAGCTCTTCGCCACGCTGTTCCCACAGTGCACGCCGCCGACCGTCGTCAGCCGTCGCGCCGATGTGTTGCGTGAGTTCGCCGCCAAGCACGGTGACGTGATCCTCAAGCCGCTGGACGGCATGGGCGGCACCTCGATCTTCCGCCACCGCGCCGGCGACCCGAACCTGTCGGTGATCCTGGAAACCCTGACCGCCCTGGGCACCCAGCAGATCATGGGCCAAGCCTATCTGCCAGCGATCAAGGACGGCGACAAGCGCATCCTGATGATCGACGGCGAGCCGGTGGATTACTGCCTGGCGCGTATCCCGGCAGCGGGCGAGACACGCGGCAACCTGGCGGCCGGGGGGCGTGGTGAAGCGCGACCGCTGTCGGACAAGGACCGCTGGATTGCAGCCCAGGTCGGCCCAACCCTGCGCGAAAAGGGCCTGCTCTTCGTAGGGCTGGATGTAATCGGTGAGAACCTCACCGAAATCAACGTCACCAGCCCGACCTGCATTCGCGAGATCGACAATGCTTTCGGCACCAATATCGGTGAAATGCTGATGGCCGTAATTGCTGCGAAGCTGCAAGTTGCAAGCTCCAAGCCTCAAGTTTGAACGTAGCTGCAAGCGCCAAGCCTCAAGTTTAAAGGCAAACTGCTTTTAGCTTGCAGCTTGTAACTTGTCGCTTGAAGCTAAAAACCAACATTGCGCTATCATGCCGAACCACGAAACACGCGATGTTGGTTTTTTATGCCCTCTCCGTCCAATCTGCCCCCCGAACTCTCCCACAGCGGCGTGCGCCCGGCTGATCGGCTCGGATTTACCCTGTTCCTCGCGGCATTGGTCCACCTCGCATTGCTCCTCGGCCTGGGCTTCACCTTCGCCGAACCCAAGCAGATCACCAAGACCCTGGAAATCACCCTCGCTACGTTCAAGAGCGAGAAAAAGCCCGAGAAGGCGGACTTTCTCGCGCAGGAAAACCAGCAAGGCAGTGGCACCCTGGACAAGAAAGCGGTGCCCAAGACCACTGAAGTGGCGCCGTTCCAGGACAACAAGGTGAATAAAGTCACCCCGCCGCCAGCGCCCAAGCCCGAGGTCAAGCAAGCCACCCCCAAGGCGGCCGTGACCACTGTCGCACCCAAACCGCAAAAAGCCCCGGCCCAGCGTGAGAAAACCAAGACCGAGCCGCAACCCGAACCGGTGAAACCGGCGCCGACGTTCGACAGCTCGCAACTCTCCGATCAGATTTCCAGCCTGGAAGCCGAACTGGCCAACGAACAACAGCTATACGCCAAGCGCCCACGCATCTATCGCTTGAACGCTGCCTCGACCATGCGCGACAAAGGCGCCTGGTATAAGGACGAGTGGCGCAAGAAGGTCGAACGTATTGGCAACCTCAATTACCCGGATGAGGCACGGCGCCAGCAGATCTATGGCAATTTGCGTTTGCTGGTGTCGATCAATCGCGACGGTACGCTCTATGAGGTGCAAGTGCTGGAGTCATCCGGCCAGCCCCTGCTCGATCAGGCCGCCCAGCGCATCGTGCGCCTGGCCGCACCGTTTGCGCCGTTCAGCGGCGACCTGAACGACGTGGACCGCCTGGAAATCATCCGCACCTGGAAGTTCGCCAGGGGGGATCGGCTGTCGAGCAATTGACGACAATTGCCACCTGTGGCACATCACCAGCTTGTCAGTTCGCCCCTCCACCGCCACACTATCGAACATGAAAAACGTCAGCCCGACCTACCTCAAGCACCAATTCCTGATCGCCATGCCCCATATGGCCGACCCGAACTTTGCGCAGACCTTGACCTATATCGTCGAGCACACGGCCAATGGTGCAATGGGGCTGGTGATCAACCGCCCGCAAGAGCTGAACCTGGCGGATATCCTCGAGCAACTGCGTCCGGAGGTCGACCCGCCGGCCCGTTGCCAGGGCGTACCGATCTACATCGGCGGGCCGGTGCAGACCGAGCGTGGTTTTGTATTGCACCCGACCGGACCGAAGTTCCAGGCCACGGTGGATCTGGACGGTGTGTCGCTGTCCACCTCCCAGGACGTGTTGTTCGCCATCGCCGACGGCGTCGGGCCTGAGCAAAGTGTGATCACCCTCGGTTATGCCGGCTGGGAAGCAGGGCAACTGGAGGCGGAATTGGCCAGCAACGCCTGGCTGACGTGCCCCTTCGACGCCGAAATCCTGTTCAACACCCCCAGTGAACTGCGCCTGGAAGCGGCCGCGGCCAAGTTGCGGGTCAACCTCAACCTGCTGACCAGCCAGGCGGGGCACGCCTGATGGCTTTGCGTCTGATCCTCGGTTTTGACTACGGCACCAAACAGATCGGCGTAGCGGTCGGCCAGGTGATTACCGGCCAGGCCCGCGAGCTGTGCACCTTGAAAGCCCAGAACGGCGTACCGGACTGGAACCAGGTCGAAGCGCTGATCAAGGAGTGGAAGCCCGACGCCGTCGTGGTCGGCCTGCCCTTGAACATGGACGGCACCCCGAGCGACATGTGCCTGCGCGCCGAAAAGTTCGCCCGCCGCCTCAATGGCCGCTACAACCTGCCTTTCTATACCCACGACGAGCGCCTGACCACCTTCGAGGCCAAGGGCGAGCGCAGAGACCGTGGCGGGCAGAAAGGCAGCTACCGCGACAATCCTGTGGACGCCATCGCCGCCGCCTTGCTGTTGCAGGGGTGGCTGGACGAAAACACCGCTTTATTTGAATCCTGACTGACGCGGCTTGCCGCGTCTTTTTACGTTTGAGCCCGGACCTTGCCAGCGCGAGGCCTAGAAGGAGCACCCATGAGCCTGCCCAATCCCGCCGAACTGATCAGCCAGATGGCGACGAGTCTTACCGCCCATCTGCAACACCGCGCCATCAGCGAGCCGCGCTTCATCGGCATCCGCACCGGCGGTGTCTGGGTGGCCCAGGCGTTGCTCGAAGCACTGGGCAGCGACTCGCCGCTCGGCACGCTGGATGTGTCCTTCTACCGCGACGACTTCAGCCAGAACGGCCTGCACCCGCAAGTGCGCCCTTCGGCCCTGCCGTTCGAGATCGAAGGCCAGCACCTGGTGTTGATCGACGATGTGCTGATGAGCGGCCGTACCATCCGCGCCGCCATGAACGAATTGTTCGACTACGGTCGCCCAGCCAGCGTGACGCTGGTGTGCCTGCTGGACCTGGACGCTGGCGAATTGCCGATCAGCCCGGACGTGGTCGGCGCCACACTGTCGCTGCAAGCCCACCAACGGGTAAAATTGTCCGGTCCCACGCCGCTCGAACTCGAACTGCAAGACCTCGCCCTTTAAACCGCCTTGTAAAGAGTCCCCGCGATGACGCCTCTAGATGCCAAGCGCCCGCTGCAGCTCAATGCTCAGGGCCAGTTGCAACACTTCCTGTCCCTCGATGGTTTGCCCTGCGAACTGCTCACCGAAATCCTCGACACGGCCGACTCGTTTCTCGAAGTCGGTGGCCGGGCGGTGAAGAAGGTCCCACTGCTGCGCGGCAAAACCATCTGCAACGTGTTCTTCGAGAACTCCACCCGCACCCGCACCACCTTTGAGCTGGCAGCCCAACGGCTGTCGGCCGACGTGATCACGCTGAACGTGTCCACCTCGTCGGCGAGCAAGGGCGAGACCCTGCTCGACACCCTGCGCAACCTCGAAGCCATGGCCGCCGACATGTTCGTGGTACGCCATGGCGACTCGGGCGCCGCGCACTTCATCGCCGAACACGTATGCCCGCAAGTGGCGATCATCAACGGCGGCGACGGCCGCCACGCCCACCCGACCCAGGGCATGCTCGACATGCTGACCATCCGTCGGCACAAGGGCAGCTTTGAAAACCTCTCGGTAGCGATCGTCGGTGACATCCTGCATTCGCGGGTCGCGCGCTCGAACATGCTGGCGTTGAAAACCCTGGGTTGCCCGGACATCCGCGTGATCGCCCCGAAAACCCTGCTGCCCATCGGTATCGAGCAGTACGGCGTGAAGGTCTACACCGACATGACCGAAGGGCTCAAGGATGTGGACGTAGTGATCATGCTGCGCCTGCAACGCGAGCGCATGGCCGGTGGCCTGCTGCCCAGCGAAGGCGAGTTCTACCGCCTGTTCGGCCTGACCACTGCCCGCCTCGCCGGCGCCAAGCCGGACGCCATTGTGATGCACCCGGGCCCGATCAACCGCGGCGTGGAGATTGAGTCGGCGGTGGCCGACGGTCCGCAGTCGGTGATCTTGAACCAGGTGACCTACGGCATCGCGGTCCGCATGGCCGTACTGTCCATGGCCATGAGCGGGCAAACCGCACAACGTCAATTCGAGCAGGAGAAGGCCCAGTGAAGCTCAGCATTCTCGGCGCCCGCGTCATCGATCCTGCCAGCGGCCTGGATCAATTTACCGATCTTCACCTGGACGCCGGCAAGATCATCGCCATCGGTGCCGCGCCCAGTGGTTTCACCGCCCAGGAGACCATCGACGCCAAGGGCCTGGTGGCCGCACCTGGCCTGGTGGACCTGAACGTCGCCCTGCGCGAGCCGGGCTACAGCCGCAAAGGCAACATCACCAGCGAAACCCGCGCCGCCGCCGCCGGTGGCGTGACCAGCCTGTGCTGCCCGCCGAACACCCGGCCGGTGCTGGACACCTCGGCCGTGACCGAGCTGATCCTCGACCGTGCCCGCGAAGCCGGCAACTGCAAAGTGTTCCCCATCGGCGCTCTGAGCAAGGGCCTGGACGGTGAGCAACTCGCCGAGCTGATCGCACTGCGCGACGCCGGTTGCGTGGCCTTCGGCAATGGCCTGGAAAGCTTTCGCAGCACGCGCACGTTGTTACGCGCCCTGGAATACGCGGCCACCTTCGACCTGACGGTGATTTTCCACTCCCAGGACCATGACCTGGCCGAAGGCGGTTTGGCCCATGAAGGTGCCGTCGCCAGCTTCCTCGGTTTGCCCGGCATTCCGGAAACCGCCGAAACCGTGGCACTGGCCCGTGACCTGTTGTTGGTGGAGCAAAGCGGAGTGCGCGCGCACTTCAGCCAACTGACCAGCGCACGCGGCGTCGCCCTGATCGCCCAGGCCCAGGCCCGTGGCTTGCCGGTGACGGCGGATGTGGCGCTGTATCAATTGATCCTGACGGATGAGGCGTTGATCGATTTCTCCAGCCTGTATCACGTGCAACCACCCCTGCGCACTCGTGCCGACCGTGAAGGTTTGCGTGCGGCGGTGAAATCCGGTGTGGTGTCGGCGATCTCCAGCCATCACCAACCCCATGAGCGCGATGCCAAACTGGCACCCTTTGGTGCGACAGAGCCTGGCATCAGCAGCGTCGAATTGCTGCTGCCGCTGGCAATGACGTTAGTCGACGAAGGTTTGCTCGACTTGCCGACATTGCTGGCACGCCTGAGCTCAGGCCCGGCCCAGGCCCTGCGCTTGCCGGCGGGCAAATTGGCGGTGGGTTCGGCGGCTGATCTGGTGCTGTTTGACTTGGCCAATTCCACGGTGGCCGGGGAGCACTGGTTGTCCAAGGGTGAAAACTGCCCGTTCATCGGCCATAGCCTGCCGGCGACCGTGCGTTACACCCTGGTGGATGGGCGCATCAGCTACCAGGCTTGATACCGCTCTGAAGCAAGCACAGTAAGTGTGGGAGCGGGCTTGCTCGCGAAGGCGGTGGATCAGTCACGAAGATGTCGACTGGCACACTGCCTTCGCGGCAAGCCCGCTCCCACATTTGGTTTTTGTATCTACCTGCAGACTCAGCGGCCGCCATTGCGCTCCGCATTGCGGATGGAAATCTGGGTGTTCAACGTCCAGAAGTCATACAGCACCCCCACCAGGAACAAACCACCGGTCAGCAGGTAGATCAGGCCGGTGATCCATTTGCCCTGGTACATGCGATGCAAGCCGAACACACCCAGGAACGCCAGCAGTACCCAGGCCACGTTGTATTCGATGGGCCCGGCGGTAAAACGCAGGTCGGCTTCACGGTCCATGGCCGGGATCAGGAACAGGTCGATCAGCCAGCCGATACCCAGCAGGCCGAAGGTGAAAAACCAGATCGTACCGGTGACCGGTTTGCCGTAATAGAAGCGATGGGCACCGGTAAAACCGAAAATCCAAAGCAGGTAGCCAATCACCTTGCTGTGCGTGTCTTGCTGCGAAACATCCTGTTGATAGGTGTTCATGAAGGACCTCTTTTGCCTCGATAGATAAATTTTTTCACTTTCTTTGTGACTTTTTTACGGGCGCCCGACGTACGGCAAATGGTATCTTCCCTCCCCTCAAAGCCTTGTACCGCCTGACTTGTGTAGGACAATTGCGATAAAACGTCGCGCTTTTCCTGCATTTGACCCCAGGGTTCAGTCGACAAACGGCCTGAGAACAGCACAAAAAGCTGTTATAAAGTTGCGCGCAAACCCATATGAGCCACGCCTAATGCGACCATTTTTCAAGACATGGCTAACCATTTGCCTATTAATGCCACTGGCCGCCCACGCCACCAATCGTGAGCAACGACTTCCTAACGTCAACGGTTTCACCCCTAAAGTTCACAGCACACCCAGCACTGCCAAGTCGGCAAAGCTGACCGTCAACCGCCCGACTCAAGTGAGCAAGGCCCACGGTAAAGCGCTTCACCCCCAGTTGGCCGTCAACGCCAAGCAAAGCAGTACCGTTCTCAGCCGTGCCGTCAACGTGCTTGGTACTCCTTATCGTTGGGGCGGCAGCAGCCCAAGTAAAGGGTTCGACTGCAGTGGTTTGGTGAAATATGCGTTTAATGACGTCAAAGCGGTGGATTTGCCACGCACTTCCAACGCCATGGCCGCCGGCCACGGGTTGAAAGTCGACCGCAAGGATCTGAAACCGGGCGACCTGTTGTTCTTCAAACTCAAGAGCCGCCAGGTCAATCACGTCGCCATCTACCTGGGCAACGACCGTTTCATCCATGCACCGCGTCGTGGCAAGTCGGTCAGCATCGACACGCTGAAAAAGCCGTTCTGGGACAAGAACTACGTGATCGCCAAGCGGGTTCTGCCCAAAGAGCAGAACACCTTGCGGGTAGTCCAGCGCTGATCTAAAGCTGCAATGCAGTACAGATGTGGGAGAGGGGCCTGCTCCCTCCCACTTTTGATTTGTGTCGCCTACAAACGCTTATATATCCCCAGGCACCCTTGCCTTCTCCCGCGCCGCTTCCCGGCTGATCACTCCTTGCGTGACCAACGCCTTCAAGCTCATGTCCAACGTCTTCATCCCCAGCGCCCCACCGGTCTGAATCGCCGAAACCATCTGCGCGCCCTTGTCCTCGCGGATCAGGTTACGAATGGCCGGCGTGCCCAGCATGATCTCGTGGGCAGCCACCCGCCCACCGCCGGCCTTCTTGACCAGCACCTGGGACACCACCGCCTGCAAAGACTCCGACAGCATTGAGCGCACCATGGCCTTTTCCCCTGCCGGGAACACGTCCACCAGCCTGTCCACGGTCTTCGCGGCCGAGGCTGTGTGCAGCGTGCCAAACACCAAGTGCCCGGTCTCAGCCGCCGTCAGCGCGAGGCGGATGGTTTCCAGGTCGCGCAATTCCCCCACCAGAATCACATCCGGGTCTTCGCGCAACGCCGAACGCAGGGCCACCGAGAAGCTGTGGGTATCGCGGTGCACCTGCCGCTGGTTGATCAATGCCGATTTGGGCGTATGGATAAACTCGATGGGGTCTTCAAGGGTGAGGATGTGCTGGCGCCGATGCTGGTTGAGGTGGTCGATCATCGCCGCCAGCGTCGTGGACTTGCCGGACCCGGTCGGCCCGGTCACCAGTACCAGGCCGCGAGGTAATTGGGCGATACGCTGGAACACTTCGCCGAGGCCCAGGCTTTGCAGGCTGCGCACTTCAGGAATGGTGCGAAACACCGCGCCCATGCCGCGATCCTGCCGGAACACATTTGCCCTGAAACGCGCCACGCCGGGCAATTCAAAGGCAAAATCCGTTTCAAGAGATGTTTCGAAATCCTTTTGTTGGTGCTGATTGAGCAAAGGGCTCAATAAGTCCACCACTTGCGGTGGCGAAAGCACCGATTCATCCAGGGGCCAGACTTCGCCGTCGATCCGCAGCATCGGTGCCAGGCCGGCGGACAAATGCAGGTCGGAGGCGCCACGGCGCACACTGGCCGTGAGTAATTGCGTGATATCCATAGGGCTTTCCATTTCCAGTAGAATGCCGCGGACTCCATATCCACGGGTGCAGCTTGAATGTCGACGATAGCAGACAACATTGGCCTGGTTAGCGCGCGGATCCGTGCCGCGGCCCACGCCGTGCAACGTGATGAAAACAGCATCCATCTGCTGGCCGTGAGCAAGACCAAACCCGCGCAAGCCGTGCGCGAAGCCTTTGCCGCCGGAATGCGCGACTTTGGCGAGAACTACTTGCAGGAAGCCTTGGGCAAACAGGCCGAATTAACCGACCTGCCCTTGAGTTGGCACTTCATCGGCCCCATTCAATCGAACAAGACTCGCGCGATCGCCGAGAACTTCGCTTGGGTGCATTCCGTGGACCGCTTGAAAATCGCACAACGCCTGTCCGAACAACGCCCTGCCGACCTGCCGCCGCTGAACATCTGCATCCAGGTCAACGTCAGTGGCGAAGCCAGCAAGTCCGGCTGCACATCCGCCGACCTGCCGGCCCTGGCCCAGGCCATCAGCGTGCTGCCGCGCCTGAAGTTGCGAGGTTTGATGGCGATCCCCGAGCCGACTGAAGATCGCGCGGCGCAAGATGCGGCGTTCGCGACGGTAAGAGACCTGCAAGCCAGCTTGAACCTGCCGCTCGACACACTTTCCATGGGCATGAGCCACGACCTTGAGTCGGCCATCGCCCAGGGCGCCACCTGGGTGCGGATCGGTACCGCCCTGTTTGGCGCTCGCGACTATGGCCAGCCGTGAAATGGCTGACTTTTCTCTGAATAAGGACCTGTCATGAGCAACACGCGTATAGCCTTTATCGGCGCCGGCAACATGGCGGCCAGCCTGATCGGCGGCCTGCGGGCCAAGGGCCTGCAAGCCCAGCAGATCCGCGCCAGCGACCCGGGTGCCGACACCCGCGCCCGCGTCAGCGCCGAGCACGGTATCGAAACATTCGCCGACAACGCCGAAGCCATCCAGGGCGTCGACGTGATCGTGCTGGCGGTCAAGCCGCAAGCCATGAAGGCGGTGTGCGAAAGCCTGCGCCCGAGCCTGCAACCGCAGCAACTGGTGGTGTCGATCGCAGCCGGCATCACATGCGCCAGCATGAACAACTGGCTGGGTGCCCAGCCGATTGTGCGCTGCATGCCCAACACCCCGGCGCTGCTGCGCCAGGGCGTGAGCGGCCTGTATGCCACATCCGAGGTCAGCGCCGAGCAACGCAACCAGGCCCAGGAGTTGCTGTCCGCCGTGGGCACCGCGCTGTGGCTGGAGCAGGAACAGCAATTGGATGCCGTCACCGCCGTCTCCGGCAGCGGCCCGGCCTATTTCTTCCTGCTGATCGAAGCCATGACCGCCGCCGGCGTCAAACTGGGCCTGCCCCACGAAGTGGCTGAGCAACTGGCCGAGCAAACCGCTCTGGGCGCCGCACATATGGCCGTCGGCAGCGAGGTGGATGCCGCCGAACTGCGCCGCCGTGTAACCTCCCCAGGCGGCACCACACAGGCCGCCATCGAATCGTTCCAGGCCGGAGGCTTTGAGGCCCTGGTGGAAAAAGCACTGGGTGCCGCGGCACACCGTTCGGCTGAAATGGCCGAACAGCTGGGCAAATAGTCGTCCCCTACATAGGAAACAAACATGCTCGGAATCAATGACGCTGCCATTTTCATCATCCAGACCCTGGGCAGCCTGTACCTGCTGATCGTGCTGATGCGTTTTATCCTGCAACTGGTGCGGGCAAACTTCTACAACCCGCTGTGCCAGTTCGTGGTGAAAGCCACCCAACCGCTGCTCAAGCCACTGCGACGGGTGATCCCGAGCATGTTCGGCCTGGACATGTCCTCGCTGGTGCTGGCGCTGCTGCTGCAGATCCTGCTGTTCGCAGTGATCCTGCTGCTCAACGGCTACCAGGCCAACACGGTGCTGTTATTGCCGTGGGGCCTGATCGGCATCTTCTCGCTGTTTTTGAAGATCCTCTTCTGGTCGATGATCATCAGCGTGATCCTGTCGTGGGTCGCACCCGGCAGCCGCAGCCCGGGCGCCGAGTTGGTGTACCAGATCACCGAGCCGGTGCTGGCGCCGTTCCGTCGCTTGATCCCTAACCTGGGCGGCCTGGATATCTCGCCGATCTTCGCGTTTATCGCGATTCAGCTGCTGCAAAGCTGGGTGATTCCGCGTCTGGCCTACTATGCGTTCATGCCAAAAGAGCTGTTCGGCCTGATCTGACGCGGTTCAAGTGCAGGAGGGGCGGTGCGCCGATTCGACTTGCCCCCCTCCCACACTTGTATCTGTGTAATGGCGCAGGCCTTTGCTTGCCGCTGGGTGCAGCGGTCTTTAGACTTACGCCTCATTTAAACGAGAGCAGGGTCGATGCCAACTGCCTTTCCCCCCGATTCTGTTGGACTGGTCGTGCCCCAAGTGGCGCACTTCAGCGAACCCCTGGCCCTGGCCTGTGGACGCTCGCTGCCCGCCTACGATCTGATCTATGAAACCTACGGCCAACTGAACGCCACGGCGAGCAATGCCGTGCTGATCTGTCACGCGCTGTCCGGCCATCACCACGCGGCCGGCTTCCACGCCGCAGATGATCGCAAGCCCGGTTGGTGGGACAGTTGCATCGGCCCCGGCAAACCCATCGACACCAACAAGTTTTATGTGGTCAGCCTGAACAACCTCGGCGGCTGCAACGGTTCTACCGGCCCGAGCAGTATCAACCCGGAAACCGCAAAACCGTTCGGTGCCGACTTCCCGGTATTGACCGTGGAAGACTGGGTGCACAGCCAGGCACGCCTTGCTGACCTGCTGGGTATCGACCAATGGGCAGCGGTGATCGGCGGCAGCCTGGGCGGTATGCAGGCGCTGCAATGGACCATTACGTACCCGGATCGCGTGCGCCATTGCCTGGCCATTGCCTCGGCACCGAAACTCTCGGCGCAGAATATTGCCTTCAACGAAGTGGCGCGCCAGGCCATCCTCACCGACCCCGAGTTCCACGGCGGTTCATTCCAGGAAGCCGGCGTGATCCCCAAGCGCGGCCTGATGCTCGCGCGGATGGTGGGGCATATCACCTACCTGTCCGATGACTCCATGGGCGAGAAATTCGGCCGCGGCCTCAAGAGCGAGAAGCTCAATTACGACTTCCACAGCGTCGAGTTCCAGGTGGAAAGCTACCTGCGTTATCAGGGCGAGGAGTTCTCGGGACGTTTCGACGCCAACACCTACTTGCTGATGACCAAGGCTCTGGACTACTTCGACCCGGCAGCGAATCACGACGACGACCTGGCGAAAACCTTCGAAGTCGCCACGGCCAAGTTCTGTGTGATGTCATTCACCACCGACTGGCGCTTCTCGCCGGCCCGTTCCCGTGAGCTGGTGGACGCGCTGATGGCTGCACGCAAAGACGTCTGCTACCTGGAGATCGACGCTCCGCAGGGCCACGATGCCTTCCTGATCCCGATCCCGCGTTACTTGCAGGCGTTCGGCAACTACATGAACCGCATTACTGTATGAGAACGCCATGAGAGCCGACCTGGAAATCATCCAAGACTGGATACCCGCCGGCAGCCGCGTGCTCGACCTGGGCTGCGGCGATGGCGAACTGCTGAGCTGGCTGCGCGACAACAAGCAAGTCACCGGCTATGGCCTGGAAAACGACGCCGACAACATCGCCCAGTGCGTGGCCAAGGGCATCAACGTGATCGAGCAGGACCTGGACAAGGGACTGGGCAACTTTGCCAGTAACAGCTTCGATATCGTGGTGATGACCCAGGCGCTGCAGGCGGTGCACTACCCGGACCGCATCCTCGACGAAATGCTGCGCGTCGGCCGTCAGTGCATCATCACCTTTCCCAACTTCGGGCACTGGCGCTGTCGTTGGTACCTGGCCACCAAGGGCCGCATGCCGGTCTCGGACTTCCTGCCGTACACGTGGTACAACACGCCCAACATCCACTTCTGCACCTTCGAAGACTTCGAAGCCTTGTGCGGCGAGCGCAAGGCCAAGGTGATCAACCGCCTTGCCGTCGATCAACAGCACCGCCACGGCTGGGCGAGTAAGCTATGGCCCAACCTGTTGGGCGAAATCGGTATTTATCGAGTCAGCAGTCCCGGCCTGACGGATCACCAGATTGCCGTCTAACCATTTGCAAGGAGGACGTTCATGAGACGCTTGGCTGTTTTTCTACTCACTGCGTGCCTGGGCGCCGGCGCCATGGCGGCGGATGCCATTGACGCGAATCGCAAGAAAGACTTCGGCGATATCACCGTTCACTACAACACGTTCACCTCCAGCTTCCTGCAACCGGAGACCGCCCAGAAAGTCGGCGTGGTGCGCAGCAAGGATAAGGGTTTGATCAACGTGACCGTGATCAAGGGGGTCACCCCGGTGGCGGCGCAAGTAACCGGAACCATCAAGGATCTGAGCGGCAAGAGCGAGATCCTGACGTTCAAGCAGATCAACGAGAAAGGCGGCATTAACTACCTTGCGCCCTATTCGGTGACGCAACGTGAATACAAGACGTTTACCATCAACGTTGAAACCGGCGGCAAAGCCCATGGTTTCCAATTCAACCAGGAACTGTTTCCGGCCGAATGATGAAGCTCAACCAACTCGTACTGGCCAGCCATAACGCCGGCAAACTCAAAGAACTGCAGGCCATGCTCGGTGAAGCCGTACAGCTGCGCTCGATCGGCGAATTCAGCCAGGTCGAGCCGGAAGAAACCGGCTTGTCGTTCGTCGAAAACGCCATCCTCAAGGCGCGCAATGCCGCACGCATCTCCGGGCTGCCGGCGCTGGCGGATGACTCGGGCCTGGCGGTGGATTTCCTTGGCGGTGCCCCTGGCATCTACTCGGCACGCTATGCCGACGGCAAGGGCGACGCGGCCAACAACGCCAAGCTGCTGGACGCACTCAAGGATGTGCCGGACGCGATGCGTGGCGCGCAGTTTGTGTGCGTACTGGCCCTGGTACGGCACGCCGACGATCCGCTGCCGATCCTCTGCGAAGGTTTGTGGCATGGGCGTATCCTGCATGCGGCCAGCGGTGAACATGGGTTTGGCTATGACCCGTTGTTCTGGGTACCGGAGCGCAATGTCTCCAGCGCCGAACTGAGCCCGGCCGACAAGAACCAGATCAGCCACCGCGCCCGCGCAATGGATTTGCTGCGCCATCGCCTGGGCCTGAAATGACTCAAAACACCTCTGCGCAGCCGCTGATTCACGGCGGCGCGCAAACACCACGGGCGGCCCTGCCCCACTTGCCGCCCCTGGCGCTGTATATCCACATCCCGTGGTGCGTGCGCAAATGCCCTTATTGTGACTTCAACTCCCACGCCGCCAGCCCGGTGCTGCCGGAAGAGGAGTATGTGGATGCCTTGCTGGCCGACCTCGACCAGGACCTGCATGCGGTGTACGGCCGCGAGCTGAGTTCGATCTTCTTTGGCGGCGGCACGCCCAGCCTGTTCAGCGCCGCCGCGCTGGGGCGTTTGCTTGAGGGCGTGCAAGCACGCATTCCGTTTGCCGGTGACATAGAGATCACCCTGGAAGCCAACCCCGGCACCTTCGAGCAAGAGAAGTTCGTGGCGTATCGCAAGCTGGGGATCAACCGGCTGTCCATTGGCATCCAGAGCTTCCAGCAAGAAAAACTTGAAGCCCTGGGCCGTATCCACAATGGTGATGAAGCCGTACGCGCTGCCGCCATGGCGCGTCAGGCCGGGTTCGATAACTTCAACCTGGACTTGATGCACGGTTTGCCCGACCAGTCCCTGGACGACGCCCTGAGCGACCTGCGCCAGGCCATCGCGCTCAAGCCCACGCACCTGTCCTGGTACCAACTGACCCTGGAACCCAACACCGTATTCTGGAACCAGCCGCCTGCGCTGCCGGAAGACGACACCTTGTGGGACATCCAGGAAGCCGGCCAGGCGCTGCTCGCCGAACACGGTTACAAGCAATACGAAGTGTCAGCCTATGCCCAGGCCGGGCGCCCGGCACGGCATAACCTCAATTACTGGAGCTTCGGCGACTTTATCGGCATCGGCGCAGGCGCCCACGGCAAGCTCAGCCACCCGGACGGGCGCATCGTGCGCACCTGGAAGACGCGAGCGCCGAAGGATTACCTCAACCCATCCAAAAGCTTCCAGGCTGGGGCGAAAGAGCTGACGAACGAGGAACTGCCGTTCGAATTCCTGATGAACGCATTGCGCCTTACCGAAGGTGTTGAAGCCAGACTCTATGCCGAACGCACCGGCCTTGACCTGGCAAGCCTGGACGAAGGCCGCCGCGAGGCAGAACAAAGTGGCTTAATGCAGGTCGAACCGTCACGCCTCGCTGCGACCGACCGCGGGCAACTCTTTCTCAATGACCTGCTGCAGAAGTTTCTGAGCTGACGCTCTAAGGAAATCGAATGGATTTGGTACTCGACCTGCTCGCCACCGTGTCCCGCTGGAGCCGTAGCAACCTGTCGGAAATCTCCCTGGCACTGGTTGGCTGTTTGCTGGTGCTGTTCGGCGCCGACATCAAGGGCTGGATCGAAGCGCGCCTGGGCAGCATTGCTGGCGCCTTGCGCGTACCGTTGATGGCGCTGGTGTGCATGATCGGCAGCGGTGCCGCATTGATCTATGCCACGCCGTGGATTGTGCGGGGACTGAGCCAGTTCAATAACTACAGCCTGGCGCCGGTGCTGGTGGTAGTGCTGGTACTGATCGGCGTAGTAGCCGACCGCCGCTGACCCCACCCGACACCAGACTCACTGTAGGAGCGAGCTTGCTCGCGAAGAGCGCCAACGATAACGCAGCGCTATCAGGTAGCCCGCGTCGCCTGTGGCGTTTTCGCGAGCAAGCTCGCTCCTACAGTGGGTTGGATGTTGAGCTTTCCAGCTGATCAAGCCAGCTTTTCGAACTTCAAATCCCACACCCCATGCCCTAACCGCTCGCCACGGCGTTCGAACTTGGTGATCGGGCGCTCGGCCGGGCGTGGCACGCATTTGCCGTCTTCTGCCAGGTTGCGGTAGCCGGGCGCAACGTTCATCACTTCCAGCATATATTCCGCGTAGGGTTCCCAGTCGGTAGCCATGTGCAGGATGCCGCCCACTTTCAGCTTGCTGCGCACCAGTTCCGCGAAGGACGCCTGGACGATGCGACGCTTGTGGTGACGGGCCTTGTGCCACGGGTCAGGGAAGAACAGCATCAGGCGGTCGAGGCTGTTGTCGGCGATGCAGCGGTTGAGCACTTCAATCGCATCGCAATCGTAGACCCGCAGGTTGGTCAGGCCCTGGGTCAATACGCCGTTGAGCAGCGCGCCGACGCCGGGGCGGTGAACTTCCACGCCGATAAAGTCCTGGTCCGGCGCAGCAGCGGCCATCTCCAGCAGGGAGTGGCCCATACCAAAGCCGATTTCCAGGGAACGCGGGGCCGAACGGCCGAACACCTGGTCGTAGTCCACCGGCGCGTCAGCCAGCGGCAATACGAACAGCGGCGCGCCCTGCTCCAGGCCCTTCTGCTGGCCTTCGGTCATGCGACCGGCGCGCATCACGAAACTCTTGATACGGCGGTGCTTGGACTCGTCACCATTTTCCACGGTGTTTGGCGTTTCGTTTGATTCAGTCATCAATGGCTCTTACTTGATCAGACCATGCAGCGGCGAGGAGGCGCTGGCGTAGAGTTTTTTCGGCATGCGACCGGCGAGGTACGCGAGGCGGCCTGCGACGATGGCGTGGTTCATGGCTTCGGCCATCATGATCGGTTGCTGGGCATGGGCGATGGCCGAGTTCATCAGCACCGCGTCACAGCCCAGTTCCATGGCGATGGTGGCGTCGGAGGCAGTGCCCACGCCCGCGTCCACCAGCACCGGGATTTTGGCTTCTTCAAGGATGATCTGCAGGTTGTAAGGATTGCAGATACCCAGGCCGGAACCGATCAGGCCGGCCAGCGGCATCACGGCAATGCAGCCGATCTCCGCCAGCTGGCGCGCGATGATCGGGTCGTCGCTGGTGTAGACCATCACGTCGAAACCTTCCTTGACCAGGGTTTCAGCGGCCTTGAGGGTTTCGATCACGTTGGGGAACAGGGTTTTCTGGTCGGCCAGCACTTCCAGCTTCACCAGGTTATGGCCGTCGAGCAGCTCACGGGCCAGGCGGCAAGTGCGCACGGCTTCGATAGCGTCGTAGCAACCGGCGGTGTTCGGCAAAAACGTGTAGCGATCCGGCGACAGCACGTCGAGCAGGTTCGGCTCGCCCTCGATCTGGCCCAGGTTGGTGCGGCGCACGGCAAACGTGACGATCTCGGCACCTGAGGCTTCGATGGCCAGACGGGTTTCTTCCATGTCGCGGTACTTGCCGGTGCCGACCAGCAGACGGGACTGGTAGGTACGACCGGCCAGGACGAAGGGCTTGTCGCTACGAACGATGCTCATGGGAAATCCTCGAAATGGGGTGAGGTTCTGCAGAATGCGGGTTGGCGCGATTAAGCGCCGAACGGCTAGCCGCCGCCGATGGCGTGGACCACTTCGACCTGGTCACCTTCGGTGAGCGCAGTTTCGGCGTGCTGGCTACGCGGGACGATATCCAGGTTGAGTTCCACTGCGACGCGACGCCCGGTCAGGTCCAGGCGGGTCAGCAGGGCCGCGACGGTTTCACCGTCGGGCAGTTCAAAGGATTCGCCGTTCAACAGAATGCGCATGCCACGGGCCGTCATCGTTTTTAGGGGCCAGCATTCTAGCGCGATTGACACCTGCAGGTCAGCTCCAAGCGTCAAGCGGTCAGTTGCAAGCGCCACGCGGCCAAGCCAAGGAAGAACCAACCGAGCAGAAACGCCAACCCGCCAAACGGCGTGATGATCCCCAGCTTACTGATCCCGGTCAGGGTCAACACATACAAGCTGCCGGAGAACAGCAGGATACCGACGCTGAAAGAGATACCCGCCCAGCTGACCAATCGACCCGGGATATGCGCTGCCAGCAACGCCACGCCGAACAGCGCCAGGGCATGCACCAACTGATACGTCACGCCGGTATGGAAGATCGCCAGGTACTCGGCGCTCAGGCGGTTTTTCAGGCCATGGGCCGCGAAAGCCCCCAGGGCAACACCGGTGAAGCCGAAAAAGGCAGCCAGCATCAGAAAGCTACGCAGCATGAGGAACTCCAGTCAGACTCAAAGGGCCGGGTCTGTATAATGGCCCGCTCAACGGGTTCGGCCAAGCCATCTCTATGCTGCGTCTCTTCTTCAAAAGTTTTCTAAAAGTCGTGAAATGGTTTGCCATCGGCAGTGTGTTGCTGGTGCTGCTGTTGCGCGTCGTGCCGCCACCGTTCACGGCGCTGATGGTGGAGCGCAAGGTCGAGTCCTGGGTTGACGGCGAGCCGATTGACCTGCAGCGCACCTGGGTGCCGTGGGATGAGATTTCCAATGATCTGAAAGTGGCCGTGATGGCCGGTGAAGACCAGCGTTTCCCACAGCACTGGGGCTTTGATTTCGGCGCGATCCAGGCGGCCATTCTGCATAACGAGCGCGGCGGTTCGATTCGCGGCGCCAGTACGTTGAGCCAGCAAGTCTCCAAGAACCTGTTCCTGTGGGCCGGTCGCAGTTATTTCCGCAAGGGCCTGGAAGCCTGGTTTACCGGGCTGATCGAGCTGTTATGGCCCAAGCAGCGGATTCTTGAGGTGTACCTCAACAGCGTGGAATGGGATGAAGGCGTGTTTGGCGCGCAAGCGGCGGCACAGCATCACTTCGGAGTGAGCGCCAAGGCGCTTTCTCGCCAGCAAGCCAGTTATCTGGCAGCGGTATTGCCGAACCCCAGGGTGTGGAGCGCCAGCCATCCGACGGCATATGTGGCACGGCGGGCGGCCTGGATTCGGCAGCAGATGAGCCAGTTGGGTGGAGAGGGTTATCTGGCCGAGCTGAACAACTCCAGAAAGGCACCCTGGACCGACTGACACAACACAGAAACAAATGTCGGAGAAGGCTTGCTCTCGATAGCGGTGAAACCAGTATTCCGACACAAAAAAATGCCCCGGCCTTTCGACCGGGGCATTTTTCGTCATATCGCAGTTTTAGGCAGCGATCGACAACTTCAGCTTGTTCATCGCGCTCTTCTCAAGCTGGCGAATCCGCTCGGCTGACACGTTGTACTTCTGCGCCAGGTCGTGCAGCGTGGCTTTTTCTTCCGCCAACCAACGCTGGTAGAGGATGTCACGGCTGCGGTCGTCCAGCACTTCCAGTGCTTCATGCAGGTTGTGGTTGGAGTTGTCGCTCCAGTCGGCGTCTTCCAGTTGACGTGCCGGATCGTACCGGTGGTCTTCCAGGTAGTTGGCCGGCGATTGGAAGGCGCTGTCGTCGTCCGCTTCGGCGGCCGGGTCGAAAGCCATGTCATGGCCAGTCAGGCGGCTTTCCATCTCGCGCACTTCACGCGGCTCCACGCCGAGGCTTTCGGCCACGCGGTGGACTTCCTCGTTGTTCAGCCATGCCAGGCGTTTTTTCTGGCTGCGCAGGTTGAAGAACAGCTTGCGCTGGGCCTTGGTGGTCGCGACTTTCACGATGCGCCAGTTGCGCAGTATGAACTCGTGGATTTCCGCCTTGATCCAGTGCACGGCAAACGACACCAAGCGCACACCCATTTCAGGGTTGAAGCGCTTTACAGCCTTCATCAGGCCAACGTTGCCCTCTTGGATCAGGTCAGCCTGCGCCAAGCCGTAGCCGCTGTAGCTACGGGCGATATGTACGACAAAACGCAGGTGGGCGAGCACCATCTGCCGAGCCGCCTCCAAATCCTGCTCATAGTAGAGACTCTCGGCCAGTTCACGCTCCTGCTCGGGCGACAGCAATGGGATGCTGTTCACCGTGTGCACATAGGCCTCCAGGTTCGCACCCGGGACCAAGGCATAAGCAGGTTGCAAAGAAGTGGTCATACGAAAAAACCTCCGACTCACATAACTCGTGCAGTTAAGCACTGCGAAAATTGACCGGGAACCGTAGGACAAGTTCCCTAAACCACCAATACGGTCAATACAAACGAAACCACATTAATCTGACATTAACTACTTCGGTGCCAGCTCGCGTAAATGACGAGCGACCGCAATCCACGCACCGATATACCCCAACAAGACAGCGCCAAGCAAGAGGCTCAGACCATCGGCTACCGGTACGCCGGCCAGCGCGAAATCGCTGCCGTACAAGCCGGCAAGCCCGACTACCGCGTCGTTCAGCCAGTCAAGGCCAAACGCCAGCACCCCCCAGGACAAAATCCCGGCACCAAAGCCATAAAGCGCGCCCATGTACAGAAACGGACGACGCACATAGCTGTCTGTGCCGCCGACCAGTTTAATCACTTCTATCTCGGTGCGACGGTTTTCAATATGAAGCCGAATGGTATTGCCTATCACCAAAAGTAATGCAGACACCAACAGCACCGTCAGGCCGAACACAAAGCGGTCACCCAGCTTGAGGATCGCCGCCAGACGCTCCACCCAGACTAGATCAAGTTGCGCCTGTTGCACCTTGGGCATCTCTGCGAGTTTTTGTCGCAGGGCTTCAAGGGCCGGCTTGTCGACTTCGTTAGGTGTCACCAGCACCACACCCGGCAGCGGGTTCTGTGGCAACTCTTTGAGCGCCTCGCCCAGGCCGGACTGTTGCTGGAACTCCTCAAGGGCCTGGTCACGGCTGATGTATTCAGCATCGGCTACGCCCGGCATCTGCTTGATGTCATCGCGCAGGCCCTCGCCATCTTTGGTACTGGCGTCAATGTTCAGGTACAGGGAAATCTGCGCGGCACGCTGCCAGGAACCTCCCAGGCGCTCCACATTATTAAGCAGCAGCGACAATCCCATCGGCAGGCTCAATGCCACAGCCATTACCAGGCAGGTGAAGAAGCTGCCAATCGGCTGCTTGCCCAGCCGGCGCAGGCTGTCGAGCAAGCTGGCGCGATGGCTTTCGATCCAGGCGCGCAGCAAGGTGCCGAAGTCCGGCCCCTCGTCCTCGTCGCGCTTTTTCTTCTTCTGCGGTTGCGGGTCAGCCGCTTTCGGCGCCACGCGTTCGGAGACCTTGGGGCTACGTGTTGCACTCATACGCCGGCCTCCCCGTCACCGATCAGGCGGCCACGCTGCAGGGTCAACATGCGGTGGCGCATGCGGGCGATCAGCGCCAGGTCGTGGCTGGCAATCAACACGCTGGTACCCAGGCGATTGATGTCTTCGAACACCCCCATGATCTCGGCCGCAAGGCGCGGGTCGAGGTTACCGGTGGGTTCGTCCGCCAACAGCAAGGCCGGACGGTGGACGATGGCGCGGGCAATACCGACGCGCTGTTGCTGGCCGGTGGACAGGTCGCCCGGATAGAGGTCGGTCTTGTCCGACAGCGCTACGCGCTCCAGGGCCGAATCCACGCGCTTGATGATCTCGGCCTTGGACAGCCCGAGAATCTGCAACGGCAGCGCGACGTTATTGAACACCGTGCGATCAAACAACAACTGGTGATTCTGGAACACTACGCCGATCTGGCGGCGCAGAAACGGAATCTGCGCATTGCTGATGGTCGCCAGGTCCTGACCGGCCAGCAGCAGTTTGCCGGTGGTGGGGCGTTCCATGGCCAATAGCAGACGCAGCAAGGTACTTTTGCCGGCGCCCGAATGGCCGGTAACAAACAAAAATTCGCCGCGACGCACTCGAAAGCTCAGCTCATGCAAGCCCACATGCCCGTTGGCATAGCGTTTACCGACCTGTTCGAATCGAATCATGAACGCTCCCGTTCGGCAAACAGTGCCTGTACAAAGGGTTCGGCTTCAAAGGTGCGCAGGTCGTCGATGCCCTCACCGACGCCGATGTAACGAATCGGCAACCCGAACTGTTTGGCCAAGGCGAAGATCACGCCGCCTTTGGCCGTGCCATCGAGCTTAGTCAACGCCAGGCCGGTCAATTGCACCGTCTGGTTGAATTGCTTGGCCTGGCTGATAGCGTTTTGGCCAGTACCGGCGTCGAGCACCAGCAATACTTCGTGGGGCGCATCTGCGTCGAGCTTGCCGATCACGCGGCGCACTTTCTTCAGCTCTTCCATCAGATTGTCTTTGGTGTGCAGGCGACCGGCGGTATCGGCGATCAATACATCGATGTTGCGCGCCTTGGCGGCCTGTACAGCGTCGAAGATCACCGAAGCGGAGTCGGCCCCGGTGTGCTGGGCGATCACCGGGATCTTGTTGCGCTCGCCCCACACCTGCAGCTGTTCAACGGCAGCGGCGCGGAAGGTGTCACCCGCAGCCAGCATGACTTTCTTGCCTTCCGACTGCAGTTTTTTGGCCAGCTTGCCGATGGTGGTGGTCTTGCCGGCGCCGTTGACACCCACGACCAGGATCACGAATGGCTTGTTCGGCGTGATCACCAGCGGGGCTTCCACGGGTTTGAGCATCGCGGCCAGCTCGGCCTGCAGGGATTTGTAGAGTGCGTCGGCGTCGGTCAATTGCTTGCGCGCGACCTTCTGGGTCAGGCTCTGGATGATCACCGCGGTGGCTTCAACGCCCACGTCGGCGGTGAGCAGACGCGTTTCGATGTCTTCCAGCAGTTCGTCATCGATGACCTTCTTGCCCAGGAACAGGCTGGCCATGCCTTCGCCGATGCTCGCACTGGTCTTGCTCAGGCCCTGTTTAAGGCGAGCGAAGAAGCCGGTTTTGCCGGCCTCGGCAACAGCGGCGGCGACAGGTTCCGGCTCGATCACAACCGCAGGCACCGACTCTACGACCGACGGCGCTTCGACCACCACCGCCACGGGCTCAATGACGGCGGGAATCGGTGGCGCGATATGTTCGGCCTGCACATCTTCAACCAGTGCCACGGGCTCTTCGGCCACCGGTAGCTGCGGCCACGGCGTATGGGCTGGAGCCTGTGCCTGTGCCGGGACCGGGGTCGGCTCAGGTTCAGGTTCAGGTTCAGGTTCAGGTTCAGGTTCAGCCTCGACCACCGGCTGCAACACCGGTTCAACCATCGGCAACACCACCGGCGCCGGCGTTTCGGCAACCGGCTCGGCGTCTACCAGGGGCTCAGGAATCGGCTCAGGTTGAACCTGCGGCTGTTCGACGACGGGTTCCTGCGGCTTTTTGCGCAGCCATCCGAACAGGCCTTTTTTCTCGCCAGCCGCAGCTGGGCTCTTCTTGTCGTCGTTGGAACCAAACATGGAGGACGGCTATCTCAAAGTAGCGATGCGCCAAGGCGCCTCGGTAAATAAATTCGATGCAGAACAGACTGCTTTAAGGCCCGCTTGTTCATGCGCAACATTTTCAAGGGCATAAATAAAGGCCCTGACAAATCGTTTCAATATAGGACTGAAGCGATAACATCGGCGAAAAAGGGAAGATCGTCGGGGAAACCTACGTTCTATTCCAAAATTCCGACGACTGAACCCGGGACAAGATGACCGCCGCAGTGGCCGTGCCCAAATCGGATCAGTATCCTAGCACCTCCTCGCCCGCCGACGCTAAGACCAAGCGGGCAGCCCAACAGGTTTAAAAACGAATGAATGCTCTAGCCCGCCGCGCCGCAGGCCTGCTGCTCAGCACAGTTTGTCTGCCCCTTTCAGCTTTCGCTGCCGACCCACAACCTACCCATGAATTCACCCTGGATAACGGCCTCAAAGTGGTCGTGCGCGAAGACCATCGCGCACCGGTGGTGGTTTCCCAGGTTTGGTACAAGGTAGGTTCGAGCTATGAAACCCCGGGCCAGACCGGTTTGTCCCACGCCCTGGAACACATGATGTTCAAGGGCAGCGCCAAGGTCGGCCCCGGCGAAGCCTCGCTGATCCTGCGCGACCTGGGCGCCGAAGAGAACGCCTTCACAAGCGACGACTACACCGCCTACTACCAGGTGCTGGCCCGCGATCGCCTGGGCGTAGCCTTCGAGCTGGAGGCCGACCGCATGGCCAGCCTGCGCCTGCCGGCCGATGAGTTCAGCCGCGAAATCGAAGTGATCAAGGAAGAACGCCGCCTGCGCACCGACGACAATCCAATGTCCAAGGCCTATGAGCGTTTCAAGGCCATGGCCTACCCGGCCAGCGGCTACCACACGCCGACTATCGGCTGGATGGCAGACCTTGAGCGCATGAAGGTCGAGGAGCTGCGTCACTGGTACCAATCCTGGTACGTGCCGAACAATGCCACCCTGGTGGTAGTCGGCGACGTAACGCCGGACGACGTTAAAAACCTGGCCCAACGCTATTTCGGCCCGATTCCCAAGCGTGACGTACCACCGGCCAAGATCCCGTTGGAGCTGGCCGAGCCCGGCGAGCGCCTGCTGACCATGCACGTGCAGACCCAACTGCCGAGCGTTATCCTCGGCTTCAACGTACCTGGCCTGGCGACTGCCGAAGACAAGCGCTCGGTACAAGCCCTGCGCCTGATCTCCGCCTTGCTCGATGGCGGCTATAGCGCGCGTATTTCGGAGCAACTGGAGCGCGGTGAAGAACTGGTTTCCGCCGCCTCCACCAGCTACGACGCCTATACCCGTGGCGACAGCCTGTTCACCTTGACGGCCACGCCGAACCAACAGAAGAAAAAGACCGTGGCCCAAGCCGAAGCCGGCCTGTGGCGCCTGCTGGACGAACTGAAAGCCAAACCACCGACCACCGAGGAGCTGGAACGCATCCGTGCCCAGGTTATTGCCGGCGTGGTCTACCAGCGCGACTCCATCACCAGCCAGGCCACGGCCATCGGCTCGCTGGAAACCGTCGGCCTGTCCTGGAAGCTGATGGACACTGAATTGGCCGAACTGCAAAGCGTGACCCCGGAAGATATCCAGAAAGCCGCGCGCACCTATTTCACCCGCGAGCGTCTGAGCGTCGCCCATGTTCTGCCCGAGGAGACCGCTCATGAGTGATCGCAAAAGCAGCCGCCTGATCTTTCCTGGCCTGATCGTCATTACCCTTATCGCCGCCGGCACCGTGTACTTCCTGCGCCCAGGCGAATCCGTCGCCAGCCAGGCGTTGGACAAGGCGCAATCGAGCAACACACTGCGATCCCTGGCCGAGCTGGATGGCAAAGCGCCAACCAACCGCAAGCTCGATGTGCAGACCTGGAACACCGCTGAAGGCGCCAAGGTCCTGTTCGTCGAAGCCCATGAACTGCCGATGTTCGACATGCGCATCCTGTTCGCCGCCGGCAGCAGCCAGGACGGCGACGTTCCGGGCCTGGCGCTGATGACCAACGCCATGCTCAACGAAGGTGTGCCGGGCAAGGACGTGAGCCAGATCGCCAGCGGCTTTGAAAGCCTGGGCGCCGACTTCGGCAATGGCGCTTACCGCGACATGGCACTGGTGTCCTTGCGCAGCCTGAGCGACAGCGATAAACGCGAAGCCGCCCTGGCGCTTTTCGACCAGGTGATCGGCAAGCCGACTTTCCCGGCTGACTCCCTGGCGCGCATCAAGAACCAGATCCTTGCCGGTTTCGAATACCAGAAGCAGAACCCCGGCAAACTGGCGAGCCTGGAGCTGTTCAAGCGCCTCTACGGCGACCATCCTTATGCACATCCAAGTGAAGGCACGCCCGAGAGCGTTCCAAAGATCACCCTCGCCCAGCTGCAGGCGTTTCACGCCAAGGCTTACGCCGCGGGCAATGCGGTGATTGCGGTGGTGGGCGACCTGACCCGCGCCGAAGCCGAAGCCATGACCGCCAAGGTTTCCGCGTCGCTGCCAAAAGGTCCGGCCCTGGCCAGGATCGCCCAGCCAACCGAGCCCAAAGCGGGCCTGAGCCACATCGAGCTTCCATCCAAGCAGACTCATCTTCTGTTCGCCCAACTGGGTATCGACCGCGCCGATCCGGACTACGCCGCTTTGTCCCTGGGCAACCAGATCCTCGGCGGCGGCGGCTTCGGCACTCGCTTGATGAGTGAAGTGCGCGAAAAACGCGGCCTGACCTATGGCGTGTACTCCGGTTTCTCGCCGATGCAGGTACGCGGCCCGTTCATGATCAACCTGCAGACTCGCGCCGAAATGAGCGGCGGCACCCTGCGCCTGGTTGAAGACGTGCTGGCCGATTACCTCAAGACCGGCCCGACGCAAAAGGAACTGGATGATGCCAAGCGCGAGCTGGCCGGTAGCTTTCCACTGTCGACGGCGAGCAACGCCGATATCGTCGGGCAGCTGGGCGCCATGGGTTTCTACAACCTGCCGCTGAGCTATCTGGAAGATTTCATGAAACAATCCCAGGCCCTGACCACAGAACAGGTCAAGGCTGCCTTGAACAAACACTTGAGCGCCGACAAGATGGTCATCGTGACCGCCGGCCCGACGATTGCGCAAAAGCCACTACCGCCCCCCACTGATAAACCCGCCGAGCAGCCGCTCGGGGTTCCGGAGCATTAATGGCCAGTTCATCTCGCCCGAAAAAACCTGTCCACAACGTCCATAACGGCGTGGGCCAACTGCGCATCATTGGTGGTGAATGGGGCAGCCGCAAGCTGAGCTTCCCCGATGTCGTGGGCCTGCGCCCAACGCCGGATCGCGTGCGTGAAACCCTGTTCAACTGGCTCGCGCCGTACATCGGCGGGGCCAAGGTGCTGGACCCGTTCGCCGGCAGCGGCGCGCTGTTCCTGGAGGCCCTGTCCCGTGGCGCGGCCCAAGGCCAGGCGTTGGATGCCAGTAATGTGGCGGTGTCCAGCCTCAAGGAACACCTGGGCACCCTGCGCTGCACCACCGGCCAGGTCCAGACCGCCGACGCATTGCGCTACCTGGAAAACCAGCCGGCCAGCGAATACGACGTGGTGTTCCTCGACCCACCGTTCAACCAGAACCTGTTGCCGACCGTCTGCGCGTTGCTGGAAGAACGCCAATGGCTGGCAGCCGATGCCTGGATCTACACTGAAAGCGAGACCGCACCATCCACCCTTGGCTTGCCGGGCAGCTGGCGCCTGCATCGAGAGCAGAAGTCCGGTCGGGTGTATTACGCGTTGTGGCACCGTTTGGTGTAGGGACGGGCTTGCTCGCGAAGATCCTCAACGATGACACGGAAAACAGGGAGCGCGCGGTGACCTTGCGTTTTTCGCGAGCACGCTCGCGCCTACAGAGCAGGTGCTCATGACCCCTTCTTCCGACCTGTTCAAACCCGCCTTCGGCCTCGGCAACCCACACCTGCAAACGCTGTGGGGGCCTTTATGGCGCCCGACCACCCACATCGAGCGCCAACGCGAGCGCTTATGGCTGGAAGACGGCGACTTCCTCGACCTCGACTGGCATGGCCCCCACGACGCCCAGGCACCTTTGGTGCTGGTGCTGCATGGACTGACCGGCTCATCCAACTCGCCCTATGTGGCCGGCCTGCAAAAAGCCCTCGCCGCGCAAGGTTGGGCCAGTGTGGCGTTGAACTGGCGCGGCTGTTCAGGTGAGCCGAACCTGTTGGCACGCAGCTATCACTCGGGTGCCAGTGAGGATTTGGCGGCGGCGATTGCGCACCTGCGCGCCAAACGGCCGTTGGCACCGCTGTATGCGGTGGGTTATTCGTTGGGCGGCAATGTGCTGCTCAAGCATCTGGGCGAAACCGGTGAACTGTCGGGCTTGCAAGGCGCAGCAGCGGTATCGGTGCCGTTTCGCCTGGACCAGTGCGCAGATCGCATTGGGCTGGGGTTTTCCCGGGTTTATCAAAAGCATTTTATGCGCGAAATGTTGGCCTATATCCGCGTCAAGCAGAGCCGCTTTCTATTGGATGGACGTGCTGAAGGGCTGAAAACCCTGGAGGCGCTTGGCTCACTGGAAAAGATGCGCACGTTTTGGGATTTCGACGGGCGGGTGACCGCACCGCTGCACGGTTTTCTCAGTGCCGAGGACTATTACCGCCGTGCATCGAGCCGTTACTACCTGGGTGAAATCCGCACGCCAACCCTGATCATCCAGGCTGCCGACGACCCCTTCGTGTTCCCCCATAGCCTGCCCGAAGCCAGCGAACTGTCGGATTGCACCGAGTTCGAGCTGCTGGCCAAGGGTGGGCATGTGGGGTTTGTGGACGGCTCGCTGAAACAGCCGGGCTACTACCTCGAACGACGAATCCCGCAGTGGCTACAGACACAACGCGGTTGAATTTCGATCGGACTCACCCGGATTGCTTCAGTCGCCGGTCGCAACGCCACGCGTCGGATCGGTAATCCACTCGCTCCACGATCCCGCATACAACTTGCCCAATGGATAACCGGCCAGGCTCAAGGCGAACAGATTGTGGCACGCCGTCACGCCTGAGCCGCAATACGCCACCAGCTCATCCGGCGAGCGGCCTTGCAACTGCGTGGCGAAACGCTGCTTGAGCTGTTCCGCCGGCAGGAAGCGCCCGTCACTGCCCAGGTTTTCACTGAATGCCGCACATTGCGCGCCAGGAATATGCCCGGCGACCGGATCGATGGGCTCCATTTCGCCGCGAAAACGTGGTTGAGCGCGGGCATCGATCAACGTCATACCCGGATCACCCAAACGTTTTTGCAAGTGTTCGGCATCCAACAGCAGATGATTGTCCGGCGTGCCGGTAAAAGCTCCCGGCTCAATCACCGGTGCGTCCAGGCTCAACGGGAAACCGGCCGCATGCCAAGCCTTGAGACCACCGTCCAGAATAAACACACCATCACGCTTGCCCAGCCAGGCCAGCAGCCACCAGGCGCGGGCGGCATAGGCGCCAGGGCCGTCGTCATACAGCACAATGTCGGTGTCGGCGTTGATGCCCCACGCCCGCAACTGTTGCACCAGGGTGTCCGCCGCCGGCAACGGGTGACGACCGGTCACGCCCTTCGTCACCGGGCCGCTGAGGTGACGCTCCAGGTCAGCGTATTGCGCACCTTCGATATGCCCTTCGGCATAGCTGCAAAGTCCATAGTCGGGGTCTTCCAGGGCAAAACGGCAATCAAGGATCACCAGCCCTCCACGCTGTTGGCGCTCGGCCAGTTGCTGAGGGCTGATCAGTTGCGCAAGCGGCATGACGGACTCCTGTGAACAGATTAGGGAAAGGTCCTACTTCACTTCTTCCAGTGCCTGATTCAACGGCACGTAGAACTCTTTGAACAGTGCATCCACCGCGTCTTTCGCCTGGGGCGTGACAAACCCCGCCTCCAGCACCAGCACCTGATACACCCCACGCTTGATCGCTTCAGCGCTCAAGTGGGCGGAGTTTTCATTGGTGGTACATAGGAAACGCACCCAGGACGTGAGGATGATCCAGGCGTTGAGGGTCAGGGCTTCGGTTTGCACCTTGTCCATATTGAGGATGCCGGCATCGACAAACCCCTGGTAAATAGCGCCGCCCTGGGTCAGGCAACGCTGGGAGAAACGCCGGTAACCGGTGGCCAGTTCCGGGTCGCTTTCCAGCAGGTGTTCCAGGTCACGGTGCAGGAATCGGTAGCGCCACATGCCGGCCAGCACGGCCTGCAGATAGAAGCGTTTGTCTTCAACGGTGACGGCGCGGCCTTGGGGCGGGCGCAGGAAGCTGTCCACCAGGGCTTCATATTCACGAAACAGTACGGCGATGATCGCCTGCTTGTTAGGGAAGTGGTAGTACAGGTTGCCCGGGGAAATTTCCATATGGGCGGCAATGTGGTTGGTGCTGACGCTACGCTCGCCCTGCTGGTTAAAAAGCTCCAGGCTGGTTTGCACAATGCGCTCGCTGGTCTTTACTCGTGGTGCCATAGGGGATCAGCTTCTGTACACGTGATGAGGCATCTTACGGCCTATCCTTGCCAGGATAAATCCGCATGTTGCTGCAATGTTATTTGACAATTTAGAGTAATGACTCTAATAAATGGTGCATTCCAATAATAGTCGGGAAGTGCGCCATGTCTGCCAACGTTGCCTACCTGCAAGATTCCCAGGAGCTGGACCAACTTCAGCACCTGTTCGCTGCCCAACGTCGAGCCTACGCGGCCAACCCGATGCCGCCGGCCGAGCAACGCCAGCAATGGCTCAAGGCTTTGCGCGATCTGCTCAGTGACGAGCGCCAGGCGCTGATCAATGCGATCAGCCAGGACTTCAGCAACCGCAGCGCCGACGAAACCCTCTTCGCCGAATTGATGCCCAGCCTGCATGGCATTCACTACGCGAGCAAACACCTCAAGGGCTGGATGAAACCATCCCGCCGCTCCGTAGGCATTGCCTTTCAACCGGCCTCGGCCAAAGTCATCTACCAACCGCTGGGTGTGGTGGGGGTGATCGTGCCCTGGAACTATCCCTTGTATCTGGCTATTGGCCCGCTGGTTGGAGCTTTGGCAGCAGGTAACCGGGTGATGCTCAAGCTCAGCGAATCGACCCCGGCCACCGGTGAGCTGCTCAAAGCACTCCTGGCGAAAATCTTCCCCGAGGACCTGGTGTGCGTGGTGCTGGGCGAGGCCGAAGTGGGCATGGCGTTTTCCAAGCTGCCCTTCGATCACCTGCTGTTTACCGGTGCCACCAGCATCGGCAAGCATGTGATGCGCGCTGCTGCCGAGCACCTCACGCCGGTCACCCTCGAACTGGGCGGCAAATCTCCAGCCATCGTTTCCGCCGACGTACCGCTCAAGGATGCCGCCGAACGCATCGCCTTCGGTAAAGCCTTGAACGCCGGGCAGACCTGCGTGGCACCGGACTACGTGTTGGTGCCGGAAGATCGCGTCGAGGGTTTCGTCCAAGCCTACACCCAAGCCGTTCGCGGCTTTTATCCGACCCTGGCCGACAACCCGGACTACACCGCCGTCATCAACGAACGGCAATTGGCTCGGCTCAATAGCTATGTCAAAGATGCGACCGACAAAGGTGCCACCCTGATTCCGCTGTATGACCAGGGCCAGGCACGGCGCATGGCCCACAGCCTGCTGCTTGACGTCAGTGACGACATGATCGTGATGCAGGATGAAATCTTCGGCCCCTTGCTGCCGATTGTGCCTTATCGCGGTCTCGACCAAGCGTTTGCCTACATCAACCAACGCCCTCGCCCATTGGCCCTTTATTACTTCGGCTACAACAAGAGTGAACAGAACCGTGTGCTCCACGAAACCCATTCCGGCGGCGTGTGCCTGAACGACACCCTGCTGCACGTGGCTCAGGACGACATGCCGTTCGGTGGCATCGGGCCGTCAGGCATGGGCCACTACCATGGCCATGAAGGCTTCCTGACATTCAGCAAGGCCAAAGGCGTACTGGTGAAACAGCGCCTGAACGCGGCAAAGTTGATCTACCCGCCCTACGGAAAATCGATCCAGAAGCTGATCCAAAAGCTGTTTATCCGTTGATATCACCACCTTCGGGACAATAAAAACAATGAACCCCAGCCTGACTGAATCACCCGCGCTGTCACGGCGCGGCGTCTTGAAAATCGGCCTGTGCGCCAGCGCTTTTCTGGCCACCGCCGGGTTGGGCGCCAGCCTCAGCGGTTGCTCCAGCAGTACCCCGGCCAGCGGTTTTGCCATGCTGCGCAGCAGTGACCTGCCCTTCCTGCGCGCGGTCATCCCGGTGCTGCTCGAAGGCGCGGCCAGCGCCCAGGCAGTGGCCGACGGGATTGAAGAGACCCTGAAGAAACTCGACTACAGCCTGCAACATCTGTCGCCGGAGATGTTCAAGCTCACCCAGCAACTGTTCGATGTATTGGCCATGGGCATCACCCGTGGGCCGCTGACCGGAATCTGGGGCAGTTGGGAAAACGCCAGTGCAGAGCAGATGCGCAATTTCCTGCACCGCTGGGAAAACAGCTACCTGAACCTGCTGCGCATGGGCCAGGGTTCGCTGCTCAAGCTGGTGATCATGGCCTGGTACTTCCGGCCCGGGTCCTGGGCCCATTGCGGCTACCCCGGCCCGCCGAAGATCTGATGCGTACCTTCCATCATAAAAACAAGAGACGACCCTGATGCCCGTACCCGATCTGTTCCGCGACGGCCTTGCCCGCGGCTGGAAAACCCATAATGGCGCCGCCCTCGACAACGACCTGACCCTGGAAGCCGATGTGGCGATCATCGGCAGCGGCGCCGGCGGCGGCACAACGGCTGAAATCCTCAGCGCCGCGGGTTACAAGGTGCTGCTGATCGAAGAAGGTCCGCTCAAGACCAGCAGCGACTTCAAGCTGTTGGAAGATGAGGCCTACGCCAGCCTGTACCAGGAAGGCATCGGCCGCATGAGCAAGGATGGCGCAATCACGATCCTGCAAGGCCGGGCGGTTGGCGGTACGACGCTGATCAACTGGACCTCCAGCTTTCGCACGCCCGACGCCACGCTTACCCACTGGGCCAGCGAATACGCGGTCAAAGGCCACAGCAGCGCCGAGATGGCGCCGTGGTTCGAGAAGATGGAGCAACGCCTGGGCATCGCCCCCTGGGCCCTGCCGCCCAACGCCAACAACGATGTAATTCGCAAAGGCTGCGAAAAGCTCGGCTACAGCTGGCACGTGATCCCACGCAATGTGCGCGGCTGCTTCAACCTGGGATATTGCGGCATGGGCTGCCCGGTCAACGCCAAGCAATCGATGCTAGTGACCACCATTCCCTCCACCCTGGAAAAAGGCGGCGAGCTGCTCTACCTGGCCCGTGCCGAGCAGCTCAAGTACAGCGGCGACACCATCAGCAGCCTGGAATGCGTGGCCATGGACGAACGCTGCGTGGCCCCCACCGGGCGCAGGATTACGGTCAAGGCCAGGCATTACGTGCTGTCCGGCGGCGGCATCAACAGCCCGGCATTGCTGATGCGCTCGGACGCGCCCGACCCGCATTCGCGCCTGGGCAAGCGTACGTTCCTGCATCTGGTGAATTTTTCCGCCGGGCTGTTCGATGAGGTGATCAACCCATTCTATGGCGCGCCGCAATCGATCTATTCCGACCACTTCCAATGGCAGGACGGCACTACCGGGAAAATGTCCTACAAGCTCGAAGCGCCGCCTCTGCATCCAGGTTTGGCCAGCACCTTGTTCGGTGGCTATGGCACGCAAAACGCGCTGGATATGGGCCAACTGCCCCACACCCACGCCATGCTGGCATTGCTGCGCGACGGCTTTCATCCCGACAGCCAGGGCGGCACCGTGGGCTTGCGCGGGGACGGCACGCCGGTGCTCGACTATCAAGTTTCACCTTACGCCTGGGACGGCCTGCGCCGGGCGTTTCACAGCATGGCCGAGATCCAGTTCGCCGCCGGCGCCAAGTCGGTCAAGCCGCTGCATCACGACGCACGTTATGTGAACACCTTGGCCCAAGCGCGCGAGCTGATTGACGGCCTGAATCTGGAACTGCATCGAACCGTGCTGGGCAGCGCCCATGTAATGGGCGGTTGCGCCATGGGCGAAGACCCGAAAATCGCGGTAGCCGACAGCCTCGGCCGCCATCACCAACTGCGTAATCTGTCTATCCACGACGGCTCGCTATTCCCCACCAGCATTGGCGCCAACCCGCAATTGTCGGTATATGGCCTGACGGCGCAGCTGGCGACGGCATTGGCCGAACGTCTGAAAACAGCATGAAAAAACCGGGTATTCACGGTATCTATCTACATAAGTCGACTTGGCCGACCGGGATGGCTGCGATACCATCCGGTTCCCCAACGGACTCCGCCAGGACGACGCGATGAACCGAGTGTTGTACCCAGGTACCTTCGACCCGATTACCAAAGGCCATGGCGATCTGGTCGAACGCGCCTCTCGCCTGTTCGACCATGTGATCATCGCAGTCGCGGCCAGCCCCAAGAAAAACCCGCTGTTTCCCCTGGAACAGCGCGTGGAGCTGGCGCGTGAGGTCACCAAGCACCTGCCCAACGTGGAAGTAGTGGGTTTCTCCACACTGCTGGCTCACTTCGCCAAAGAGCAGAACGCCAATGTATTCCTGCGTGGCCTGCGTGCGGTGTCGGACTTCGAATACGAATTCCAGCTGGCCAACATGAACCGCCAATTGGCGCCGGACGTGGAAAGCCTGTTCCTCACGCCGTCGGAACGTTATTCGTTCATATCCTCGACCCTGGTCCGTGAAATCGCGGCCTTGGGCGGCGATATCACCAAATTTGTGCACCCGGCCGTCGCCGATGCGCTGACGTTACGCTTCAAGAAGTAAGAATTATTGTGGTGAGGGAGCTTGCTCCCGCTGGACGGCGCAGCAGTCCCAGCCTCGTCAAGCAAAGAGCCGGGGCCGCTTTGCGCTCCAACGGGAGCAAGCGCCCTCGCCACAGGCTCGCACTACGAGCGCCAATGCGGCACAATTGCGCGCATTAGTTTTCAGATGCCTTGGCTGACCGCCCTGGCAGGAGTTCCCATGTCCCTGATCATCACCGACGATTGCATCAATTGCGACGTCTGCGAACCCGAGTGCCCGAACGCTGCAATTTCCCAGGGCGAAGAGATCTATGTGATCGACCCCAACCTGTGCACACAGTGCGTCGGCCACTACGACGAGCCTCAGTGCCAGCAAGTGTGCCCGGTGGATTGCATTCCACTGGACGAAGCTCATCCGGAATCGCATGAGCAGTTGATGGAGAAATACCGGAAGATTACCGGTAAGGCCTGAAGAATTATCAGCGCCCCCGCGAGCCTCATCGGGAACAAGCCCGCCCCACAGTCGACCGCATCCTCATCTTGAAGCCTGGTCAACTGTGGAAGACGGTTTGCTTCCGATGGCGATACCGGTCATCACCCAGCAATCAACGTTGGCATTTAGGGCAAAACACGCTCGCCCGCTGCCCCAGCACCACATTGCGCAACTCGCTCCCGCAGACCTTGCACGCCTCGCCTCCGCGACCGTAGACGAACAGTTCCTGCTGGAAATACCCCGGCTGCCCGTCACCCCCGATAAAGTCCCGCAGGGTGGTGCCGCCACGCTCGATGGCGGCCGCCAGCACGCGTTTGATCTCGATCGCCAGCTTCAAATACCGCGCTCGTGAAATACCACCGGCCTCTCGACGCGGGTCAATCCCCGCCGCAAACAGCGCTTCCGTCGCATAGATGTTGCCCACGCCCACCACCACCGCGTTATCCATGATGAACGGCTTCACTGCCATCGAACGACCACGGGACAGTTGGAAGAGGCGATCGCCATCGAACAGGTCGGTCAACGGCTCCGGCCCCAGGCGGATCAGCAGTTCGTGGTTGTGCGGGTCCTGGCTCCACAGCATCGCACCGAAGCGCCGCGGGTCGGTGTAGCGCAGGGCCAGCCCCGACTCCAGCTCGATGTCCACATGCTCATGCTTGGCCGCCGGCATGCCGGTTTCCACCAGGCGCAGATTGCCTGACATGCCCAAATGGCTGATCAGGGTGCCCACTTCAGCATTGATCAGCAGGTACTTGGCCCGCCGTTCCACCAGCACGATACGCTGCCCGGACAGGCGCACATCCAGGTCCTCCGGGATCGGCCAGCGCAGGCGCCGTTCACGCACCACCACGCGGCTGACGCGCTGGCCTTCCAGGTGCGGAGCAATCCCGCGTCGGGTGGTTTCGACCTCTGGTAACTCGGGCATGTATACCTCTTGAAGACAGGTTTAGTGGGCGCCCAGTTCGCGGATCGACAATTTCATGCTTTCGAAGTCGTAGTCCGACAGGCCCACGTAGTCCAGCACCAGATGGCCGATGGCGTTCCACTCATGGTCCACCGCCTGGTTACCCAGCACGCGGCAGGACGAACAAATGTGCTCGGCCATTTTCAGGATCGCCAGCAGGTTTTTCAGTTGCGAATTACGCGATGACTCATCGCTGAAAATCGCCAGGGCGTTGTGATGGTTGGCGATGGCGTCGGTCACATGCTCCGGCAGGCGCCAGGATTTGGCAGTGTAATAGCCGACCACGGCATGGTTGGTGTGAAAGGCGTTGTTCTCCGTATCGACTACGCGGCAATCCGGGCCGGCGTTGGCGTACGCCTCTTCCAGCACCGCCATGTAGTTGGGAAAACGCTTGAGCATCAACGGCACGCCGCAATCGTGGAACAGGCCCAAGGCATACGCCTCGTCGACCGCTTGCGAGCCGGTGCGCTTGGCCAGGGTCAGGCAAGTCATGGCCACGTCCTGGGCGGTGTCCCAGAAGCGGTTGAGGGTGACGATGGTGTCGTCGCTCATCTCGCCCTTGATCGACTGCGCGTTGATCAGGTTGATGACCGAACGGCTGCCCAGCAGGTTCACTGCGCGCTGGATCGAGGCGATCTTGTTGCTCAGGCCGTAATACGGCGAATTGACGATTTTCAGCAAGGCCCCGGACAGGCCCGGGTCCTGGGCGATCAACCGGGCGATCACTTCCAGGTCCGGGTCGGGCATGTACTGCTCCATCTGCAAATCCACCATGATTTGCGGTTGAGGCGGCACGCTGATGCCTTGCAGGGCCTGTTGGATCTGTTCGGCGGAAAGCTCTTGGGACATAAGTACACACTCTGGGCTAGGCGGGGATTCTACCCCTTATCAGGCACTGCCCGACACCTTCCCGCACATCCGGCTACCCGGCCATTTCCTGCACAACAAGGTATACTCCCGCTCTTTTTTCCGGAGCGACGTCATGTCCCTGCCAAGCCTGCGTCTCAAAGCCAACGCCGATCGTCGTTTGCGCAACGGCCACCTGTGGGTCTACAGCAACGAAATCGACGTGGCCGCCACCCCCCTTCACGGCTTCCAGGCAGGCGACCAGGCTATTCTGGAAGCGGCCGGCGGCAAGACGCTGGGGATCGTGGCCATGAGCCCGAACAACCTGATCTGCGCCCGCCTGCTGTCGCGCGACATCAAGTTGCCACTCGACAAGTCGCTGCTGGTGCACCGCCTCAACGTCGCCCTGTCCCTGCGCGAGCGCCTGTTCGACAAGCCTTTCTACCGCCTGGTCTACGGCGACTCAGACCTGTTGCCGGGCCTGGTCGTCGACCGTTTCGGTGACATCCTGGTAGTGCAGATCGCTTCGGCGACCATGGAAGCGCACAAGGACGACGTGATCGCCGCCCTGACCCAGGTGCTCAAGCCCAGCGGCATCCTGTTCAAGAACGACTCCGCCGCGCGCGATGCCGAAGGCCTCAACCGCTACGTCGAAACCGTGTTCGGCCTGGTGCCGGAGTGGGTGGCGCTGGAAGAGAACGGCGTGAAATTCGAAGCCCCGGTGATCCAGGGCCAGAAAACCGGCTGGTTCTACGACCACCGCATGAACCGCGCCCGCCTGGCCCCGTACGCCAAGGGCAAGCGCGTACTGGACCTGTACAGCTACATCGGCGGCTGGGGTGTGCAGGCTGCAGCCTTTGGCGCCAGTGAAGTGTTCTGCGTCGACGCCTCCGCCTTTGCCCTCGACGGCGTGGAGCGCAATGCCGCGCTGAACGGCTTTGCCGAGAAGATGACCTGCATCGAAGGCGACGTGTTCGAAGCCCTCAAGGAACTGAAAGCCAGCGAAGAGCGCTTCGACGTGATCGTCGCCGACCCGCCGGCCTTCATCAAACGCAAGAAAGACATGAAAAACGGCGAAGGCGCCTACCGTCGCCTGAACGAGCAAGCCATGCGCCTGCTCAGCAAGGACGGCATCCTCGTCAGCGCCTCGTGCTCCATGCACCTGCCCGAAGACGACCTGCAGAACATCCTGCTGACCAGCGCCCGCCACCTGGACCGTAATATCCAGATGCTGGAACGCGGCGGCCAGGGTCCGGACCACCCGGTGCACCCGGCGATTGTCGAGACGCGGTATATCAAGAGCATTACGTGCCGGTTGCTGCCTAATAGCTAAAAATGTTGGAGGGGCTTGCCCCCTCCCACCTTTTGATCCCGATACTGATCAGCGCCCTGGCCGTGACGCTGGTTCGTCCGGCGGCGATTTCAGCGGCTGGTTGACGAGCTTACGGATCGGGCGCTACCGCTTCCCCCCTGTAGGAGCGAGCTCGCCCGCTCCTACAGGGGAAGGTGGGTCATAGCCAGATGGCATCCCATAGCGGGTACTGACCAATGTGCTCGACCAAACCTGCACGCAACGGATTCGCGACGATATAGCGGGCCATTGCTTTCAAGTCATCCTCACGACGCAATGCCCGGTCGAAATAGCCTTTTTGCCAAAGCGTCCCGCAGGAGCCCCTCGCCCTGTTTACCGCGCGGGCACTTCGCGACTTGGTTATTCGCATCAACCTTGGTAAGTCGCCATTGTGCAGTTCGACCAGCCAATGAAAATGGTCAGGCATCACGACCCAGGCCAGCGAGGTCGCCTCACCGTCTTCCTGAGCTTTCCTGAATTCGCTGACGAGCAGGCGACCCGTGCGCCAGTCCTGAAAAATTGATTGTCGTTGGTAAGTAACAGCGGTGATCAGGTACACGCGGCCCGATTCTGAATAACACCCGGTGCGTAGGCGATGGGCATTCTGTTGCGTGGACATTCCGTCGTCCTCTTCTGTGATTGGAAGATAAACGGTAGGAGGCGCAACATCTGAAGGCCTTTAAACAATGGTTCTGAATATCTCCTGGCTGTTTAGGCGCGAGCAAGCTCGCGCCTACAGGAAGACGGTGTAGAATCGGCCTATTCATCGCCAGTCATCCCCCGGCGGGTTTATGAGCTCGAGGCCCACGCAAGCGGCGATCCCGCGATGCGAGTGGCAACTTCCGGACACACGGCCATTTTTCGGGTGTTCCAGTGGTCAATAGAAGCTCACTCCCCTTTAGTACTTGATTAGCCGCCCGGAGTGCTCCAATGCCTGATTACCGCTCGAAAACATCCACCCACGGCCGCAATATGGCCGGCGCGCGCGCACTGTGGCGTGCCACGGGGATGAAGGATGACGACTTCAAGAAGCCGATCATCGCGATTGCCAACTCGTTCACTCAGTTTGTACCTGGTCATGTCCACCTCAAGGACCTGGGACAACTGGTCGCCCGCGAGATCGAACGCGCCGGCGGTGTGGCGAAAGAATTCAACACCATCGCCGTGGACGACGGCATCGCCATGGGCCATGACGGCATGCTGTATTCCCTGCCGAGCCGCGAAATCATCGCCGACTCCGTGGAGTACATGGTCAACGCCCATTGCGCCGACGCCATCGTGTGCATTTCCAACTGCGACAAAATCACCCCTGGCATGCTGATGGCTGCCCTGCGCCTGAACATCCCGGTGATCTTCGTGTCCGGCGGCCCAATGGAAGCCGGCAAGACCAAGCTCGCCTCCCACGGCCTGGACCTGGTCGACGCCATGGTGATCGCCGCCGACTCCAGCGCTTCTGACGAGAAGGTCGCGGAATACGAGCGCAGCGCCTGCCCGACCTGCGGTTCATGCTCCGGCATGTTCACCGCCAACTCGATGAACTGCCTGACCGAAGCCCTGGGCCTGGCCCTGCCGGGCAATGGTTCCACCCTGGCCACCCACAGCGACCGCGAGCAGCTGTTCCTGCAGGCCGGCCGCACCATTGTCGAGCTGTGCAAGCGTTACTACGGTGAGAACGACGAGTCGGTGTTGCCGCGCAACATCGCCAACTTCAAGGCGTTCGAAAACGCCATGACCCTGGACATCGCCATGGGCGGTTCCACCAACACCATCCTGCACCTGCTGGCTGCCGCCCAGGAAGCCGAGATCGATTTCGACCTGCGCGACATCGACCGTCTGTCCCGCCATGTGCCGCAACTGTGCAAGGTCGCGCCGAACATCCAGAAGTACCACATGGAAGACGTGCATCGCGCCGGCGGGATCTTCTCGATCCTGGGCTCCCTGGCCCGTGGTGGCCTGCTGCACACCGACCTGCCGACCGTGCACAGCCGTAGCATGGAAGAAGCCATCGCCAAGTGGGACATAACCCAGACCAACGACGAAGCGGTGCATCACTTCTTCAAGGCCGGCCCGGCGGGCATCCCGACCCAGACGGCATTCAGCCAGTCGACCCGCTGGGACACCTTGGACGACGACCGCGAAAACGGCTGCATCCGCAGTGTCGAACACGCCTACTCCCAGGAAGGCGGCCTGGCCGTGCTGTACGGCAACATCGCCCTGGACGGCTGCGTGGTGAAAACTGCCGGAGTGGATGAATCCATCCATGTGTTCGAAGGCAACGCCAAGATCTTCGAAAGCCAGGACAGCGCAGTGCGCGGCATCCTCGCTGACGAAGTGAAAGAGGGCGACATCGTGATCATCCGCTACGAAGGCCCGAAAGGCGGCCCAGGTATGCAGGAGATGCTCTACCCGACGTCCTACCTGAAATCCAAAGGCCTGGGCAAAGCCTGCGCCTTGCTGACCGACGGCCGTTTCTCCGGCGGGACCTCGGGCCTGTCCATCGGCCACGCCTCCCCGGAAGCGGCTGCCGGTGGCGCAATTGGCCTGGTGCAGGACGGCGACAAAGTGCTGATCGACATTCCAAACCGTTCGATCAACCTGTTGATCAGCGATGAAGAACTGGCGGCTCGCCGGGTCGAGCAGGACAAAAAAGGCTGGAAACCGGTGGAGAAGCGTCCGCGCAAAATCACCACCGCACTGAAGGCTTACGCCCTGTTGGCCACCAGTGCCGACAAAGGTGCGGTGCGTAACAAAGCGATGCTCGACGGCCTGTAAGCCTCGCCCATAAAAATGCCCCGCCACCTGCGGGGCATGCCAGTCAGTTAAGAAGGGGAAAGGCTAAAAAGTAACCTGTGGCGAGGGAGCTTGCTCCCGTTGGACTGCGCAGCAGTCCCATGCTTTGTAAAAAAAGAGCGGGGCCGCTTCGCGGCCCAACGGGAGCAAGCTCCCTCGCCACACATACAGTGTTCACCCTTAACTGACTGGCATGCCCCGCAGGTGGCGGGGCATTTTTTTGCCTGGAGATAACCCTCCAACAAAGAAGATCAACCGTGGGAGCGGGCTTGCTCGCGAATTGCGGTGTGCCGGCCACTGAATACGCAGGCTGCTGCACCTTCGCGACCAAGGCCCGCTCCCACAGTGTTGACCGGGTACTTCCGTGCTTACTGAATCTCGTCCGGCTTGACGATCACCCAATTCTTGTCGGCCGTCACCGGCAACCCTTCCTTGGCCTGCGCCGCCGCGTGCTTGGCCATCATGCCGTTGAGCTGGGTCATGTATTTGTCCTTACGGTTGACCCATAAGTGAATACCACCCTTGGCCACGTCCACATCGTGAAACAGCATGTAGCCATCGCTGGTTGGGGTATCACCTCCGACGATCACCGGCTTTTTCCATTCGTCGATGTAAGTAAGGATCGCCGCGTGCTTGCCGGCCATCCAGGTCGCCGGGGTCCACAGGTAGGGAGTGAGTTCCAGGCCGAGGTTGGCTTTCTCGTCATATTTGCCGGCCGCAATCTGCTTGCGTGCAGTGGTCAGCTCGCCGGTCTTGCGGTCCTTGAGCAGGGTGCTCACGCCGATGACGTTCTCGGGTTTGACGTTATAGCCGTACTTCGGATCGGCAGCGACCATGCGCACCAGTTCCTCCGAGGCCGCCGTCATCACGTACACCTCGATGCCGTTTTCCATCAGCTTGTTGTACAGCTCGGCCTGGCCGGTAAAGACTTTCGGCGGTTGGACCTCGGAGGTCTTCACCACATCACCTTCGTAATAGGTGACTGGCACAGGTTTGCCGGAGGCCATCAATTCATCCACGTAACCCTTGAGTTCCTTGAGGGTGAAGCCGGAAAAGATCTGCGCAACCCACGGGTAGCAAACCATGTCGTCGACTTCACACAGGCGGTAGTAGTAGCTGAACAGGCTTTCCTTGTGGTCGGCAGTGTCCTTGAACGGCATCAGCTTCAGGGACGGGTCCATGGTCTCGCGGGTGATCAGGCCCTTGTTTTCCAGGTACGGCAGCAATGACTCTTCGAGGTCGTAGCGGTAGCTGGTGTTGTCCATGTCGAAGACTGCGAAGTTACCTTTGTTGGCGTTCGCGGCGATCATCTTGTTCAGTTGCTCGGCGGCGGGCGCCGGCCAGTGCTTCAACTCGGTTGCGGCAAATGCCTGGTTGGCGAGACCGAGGCAGAAGGCGGCGGCAAGTAATGTTGGCGCGAGCTTCATAAGCGTTTTATCCCTGAGTGAAAGACATCGACGCTAACAAATCTGTATGACAGTTATCGCCCGAGCACGACCGCTTCCATCGTGATCACGCCAGGGACATGTGCCTGAGCGTCAAACGCTTATTCCAAAAACGACAGACACCATTCCATATCGGTATTAAATCAATATATTTCAAGCTGTTAGGCTTCCCGGTTCGCAATCGCAGGCTCGTGCGATTGGCTGCCTTCTCAACGGAGCTTCAATGAATCTGCCCCTGATTCTCAACTTACTGGTGTTCGTGGCCCTGTTGCTGGGCCTGGCACAAACCCGTCGGACCCAATGGAGCCTCGCCAAGAAGGTCCTGTTCGCCCTCGCCCTGGGCGTGGTGTTCGGTACGGTCCTGCATACGATCTACGGTGACGGCAATCCAGTCCTCAAGGCGTCCATCGGCTGGTTCGACCTGGTCGGCAACGGCTACGTACAACTGCTGCAGATGATCGTGATCCCGCTGGTGTTCGCTTCGATCCTCAGTGCCGTGGCGCGCCTGCATAACGCCTCATCCCTGGGCAAGATCAGTTTCCTGACCATCGGCACGCTGCTGTTCACCACCGCGATTGCGGCGCTGATCGGCATCGGCCTGACCAATCTGTTCGGCCTTACCGCCGAAGGCCTGGTAGCCGGTACCCAGGAAATGGCGCGCCTGCAAGTGATCCAGAGCGATTACGCGGGCAAGGTCGCCGACCTGAATATCCCGCAGTTGCTGCTGTCGTTCGTGCCGGCCAACCCGTTTGCCGACCTGGCCCGGGCCAAGCCGACGTCGATCATCAGCGTGGTGATTTTCGCCGCTTTCCTCGGGGTTGCCGCACTGCAACTGCTCAAGGACGACGTGGAAAAAGGCCAGAAAGTGCTCAACGCCATCGACACCCTGCAAGCCTGGGTGATGCGTCTGGTGCGCCTGGTGATGAAGCTGACCCCTTACGGCGTATTGGCGCTGATGACCAAAGTGGTCGCCGGCTCCAACCTGCAAGACATCATCAAGCTCGGCAGTTTTGTGGTTGTGTCGTACCTGGCCCTGGGCCTGATGTTCGTGGTGCATGGCCTGCTGCTGTCCCTGGCCGGTGTCAACCCGCTGCGCTTCTTCCGCAAAGTATGGCCGGTGCTGACGTTTGCCTTCACCAGCCGTTCCAGCGCGGCGGCGATCCCGCTGAGCATTGAGGCGCAAACCCGCCGCTTGGGCATACCGCAATCCATCGCGGGGTTTGCTGCGTCGTTCGGCGCGACCATTGGCCAGAACGGTTGCGCAGGGCTTTATCCAGCCATGCTGGCAGTGATGGTTGCACCGACCGTGGGCATCAACCCGCTGGACCCACTGTGGATCGCGACCCTGGTGGCGATTGTGACCTTGAGTTCGGCCGGGGTTGCCGGTGTGGGCGGCGGTGCCACCTTTGCCGCGCTGATCGTGCTGCCGGCCATGGGTTTGCCGGTGTCACTGGTGGCGCTGCTGATTTCCGTGGAGCCGCTGATCGACATGGGCCGTACGGCGTTGAACGTGAACGGTTCGATGACGGCGGGGGCAATTACCAGCCAGATCATGGGGCAGACGGATAAAGAGCTGCTGAATGCCGATGAGCATGCTCAGCTAGCCAGCTGAGTTGCATGCTATGAGCCTCAAGCTGCAAGAAAGAGCACCGCGCTTTTACTTGCAGCTTGTGGCTTAAAGCTAGTGGCTGCTTCTCTCCCAGACTTCGAAGGTGTACGCCGGCTTATCAGCGTCGGCCGGGTTCTCGACGTTCGACACCAGCTTCCACTGGTTCAGGTCAAACTCCGGAAACCACGCATCCCCTTCCGGGCTCAGCGCAACCCGCGTCAGATACAGGCGATCCGCCTGCTCCAGCCCCTGCGCATATAACTGCGCGCCGCCAATCAGCATCAGTTCGTCCACGCCTTGCGCCTTGGCCCATGCCTCAGCGCGCTCTACCGCAGCGTCCAGTGATGGAAAAACTTCCGCACCTTCAAGCTCAAGATCGGTCTGACGGCTGACCACGATGTTCAGGCGCCCCGGCAACGGTCGGCCCAGGGAGTCCCAGGTCTTGCGCCCCATGATGATCGGCTTGCCGAGCGTGGTGGCCTTGAAGTATTTGAAATCCCCCGGCAAATGCCAGGGCATGCTGTTGTCGACGCCGATCACACGGTTTTCACCGAGGGCTGCGATCAGGCTTAAAGGGAGAGTTTTTTTCATGGCGACGAGAATACCAGAGGCTCGTGCAGCTTTCCCCAACAGGGTGCACTGGGGTTATGCTCCCAACTCACTCACACAACAGGACGGCGCGTGACTGCACTGAACCCGCTGCACTCTCTCTGGCTGACAGAAACCGTGCGCCTGCGTGAAGAACACGCCGGCCCCCTGGAAGACCTGGAAGCCAACCGCCTGGCTCGCACCGCCGGTGGCGACCTGCCGACGCGCATTCAACAACGTGCCCTGCACCTGGCCGAGCGCGATGGCCTGACCGCCGCCCTCACCCGCTGGCTGCAAGGCGCACGTTTGGCCTTGGTGTTGCTGGCAATCGTCGCCATCGTCAGCGGCGCGGGCCTGGCCTTTGCCGCGCTGGGCAACGGGCTGGCGCCGGTCAACGTGTTCTGGGCCTTGGGCAGCCTGCTCGGCTTGAACCTGATCCTGCTGGTCAGTTGGGCCTTGGGCTTGCTGTTTGCCGGTGAGCACGGCGCCAGCCTTGGACGCTTATGGTTGTGGCTCAGCGAAAAGCTCGCCCGCGATGCCAAGGCCGCACAGCTGGCGCCGGCGCTGCTGTTGTTGCTGCAACGGCAAAAACTCAATCGCTGGGCGATCGGCGTGCTGGTCAACAGCCTGTGGTTACTCGCCTTGCTCAGTGCCATGGCGATTTTGCTGACGTTACTCGCCACCCGCCGCTACGGTTTCGTGTGGGAAACCACCATCCTCGGCGCCGACACCTTCGTCGCCGTGACCCAGGCGCTGGGTGCCCTGCCCGCCTGGCTGGGCTTCAACGTACCGACAGTCGAGATGATCCGCGCCAGCGGCGATTCTGCGTTGAATATCGAAAGCGCCCGCCAGGCCTGGGCCGCGTGGCTGGTGGGTGTGTTGCTGGTTTACGGCATTCTGCCAAGACTGATTCTCGCCCTGCTGTGCCTGTGGCGCTGGAAACGCGGGCGAGCCGCCTTGCGCCTGGACCTCAACCTGCCCGGCTACAGCCAGTTACGTGAACGCCTGATGCCCAGCAGTGAACGGCTGGGGGTCAACGACGCCGCGCCGGAGCAACTGCACCACGTCAGCGGCGGCATCAGCGAATTGCAAAGCGACGGTGCCTTGCTGGTGGCCATCGAACTGGACGACCAACACCCATGGCCGCCCAAATTGCCAGCCAACGTGAAGAACGCCGGTATCCTCGACAGCCGCGAATCACGCCACAAACTGCTGGAGCAACTCAGTCGCTTCCCGCCCGCACGCCTGGCCATCGCTTGTGACCCACGCCGCTCTCCCGATCGCGGCAGCCTGGCGTTGATCGCCGAACTGGCCCGTAGCGCCACGGCCACCCGCGTGTGGCTGCTGCAAGCGCCGCCCGGCCAGGCCCTGGATGCCGAACGCCTGGGTGACTGGCACACGGCGCTGCAACAGCTTGAGTTGCCATTTGCCGACTGCGCACCGCTGAACTGGCTGGAGACCGGTCATGACTAAACCGCTGAAACTTGCCGTGGTCGGCCACACCAACGTCGGCAAGACCTCGCTGCTGCGCACGTTGACCCGTGATGTGGGCTTCGGTGAGGTCTCCCACCGCCCCAGCACCACCCGGCATGTCGAAGGTGCGCGGTTGTCGGTGGACGGCGAAGCCCTGCTGGAACTGTACGACACGCCCGGCCTGGAAGACGCCATTGCCCTGCTCGACTACCTGGAGCGCCTGGATCGCCCCGGCGAACGCCTCGATGGCCCGGCGCGCCTGGCGCGTTTCCTGGAAGGCAGCGAAGCACGCCAACGTTTCGAACAGGAAGCCAAGGTGCTGCGCCAGCTGCTGGCTTCGGACGCCGGCCTGTATGTAATCGACGCTCGCGAGCCGGTGCTGGCCAAGTATCGCGATGAATTGCAAGTGCTGGCCAGTTGCGGCAAGCCGTTGCTGCCGGTGCTCAACTTCGTCAGCAGCAGTGACCACCGCGAGCCGGACTGGCGTGAAGCCCTGGCCCGCCTGGGCCTGCATGCGCTGGTGCGCTTCGACAGCGTGGCGCCCCCGGAAGACGGTGAACGGCGCTTGTATGAAAGCCTCGCGCTGATGCTGGAAAACGCCCGGCCGCAGTTGCAACGGTTGATCACAGATCAGGAAGCCCAACGCCAGGCCCGCCAGCAAAGTGCCGCACGCTTGATCGCCGAGCTGCTGATCGACTGCGCCGCTTGCCGTCGCAGCGTGGTCATCGAAGATGAGCAGCAAGCCATCGGCGATTTGCGCAAGGCCGTGCGCCAGCGCGAACAGAAATGTGTGGAAGCCCTGCTCAAGCTGTTCGGCTTCCGACCGCAGGATGCCGCCGCCAGCGACCTGCCACTGTTGGACGGCCGCTGGGGCGATGACCTGTTCAACCCGGAAACGCTCAAACAGCTGGGCGTGCGTGTCGGTGGCGGGATCGCCGCGGGAGCGGCAGCCGGTGCTGGTGTTGACCTGTTGGTCGGCGGCCTGACCCTGGGTGCCGCCGCCCTGGCCGGTGCGATTGCCGGTGGCGCACTGCAAACCGCGCGCAGTTATGGCAGCCGCCTGTTGGGCAAGATCAAGGGCCAGCGCGAACTGACCGTGGACGACAGCGTGTTGCGCCTGCTCGCCCTGCGCCAACGCCAACTGCTCAAGGCCCTCAACCTGCGTGGCCATGCGGCCATGCACAGCATCAAGGTCGACACGCCACAAGACAAAACCTGGCGCGAAGGCAAGCTGCCGGACGCGCTGCACAAAGCCCGTGCGCATCCGCAATGGTCGTCGCTCAACCCTCACGCCAAACTGAGCCAGGCCGAGCGCCAGGAACAGGTCGAAGCCCTGGCCCAGCGTCTGGACGACACCTAAGCCGCCAATACTTGCCGCGCCTTGGCCTTGAGCACATCAAGGTCGAGTACCGGCACATGCATTTCCTTGGCCTGTTCGTCCCACAGACGCATGCGCAAACTCACGGCGCACAGCGGGTCCTGCTCGAACGCATGGGCTTCTTCGGCGCTCATCACGCCCCCCTGGTAAGCCAGGGTGCGGCGACTCGCTTCACTCAGGCTTGCGTAGTAGCCGGGCTGGCTGAAGGTCAGGTAACGCTTGGCTTGCACGTGATACTCCACCAACCGGGCCATGCGCTCGCTGAAGCCTGCGCGGCGCAGGTAATCGGCCCCCAGCCGCTCATGGCTGACCACACCATAACCGCCCATATTTTCGCCACCCTCGCCGCACAGATGCCCGATATCGTGGAAAAACGCCGCCAGCACCACTTCATCATCAAAGCCTTCGGCCATCGCCCGTTGCGCGGCCTGGGACATGTGCTCGATCTGCGACACCGGCTCGCCGATATAGTCCGCGGTGCCGTACTGCTCGTACAGGCCGAAGACATCGGCAATTGCCTGTTCCGGGTTCATCACGCCTCTCCCCACAATGTGCCGATATTTCGCTCGGCCATTGCCGGCCCCACGCTCATGCCGACACCCGTGTGCATCAAGGCTGCGCTTACCCCCGGTGCCGCACGCAGGAACGAAAACGGCCCCGGCCCGCGCGAGCCGTACACGCCCTGCCAGCGCTCCACCACCTGGATCCGGCAGCCCAGGGTCTGCTCGGCCAGTTCGATCATCCAGTCGTCGATCTGCTCGGCATTGAACGGCGATGCATCGCTGCCGTAGTCATGGGAGTCGCCAATGATCAGTTCGCCATGGGGCGTCGGGCTGATCAGCAGATGGATGCCGTGTTCGTTCAGGTGTGGCGCTTCACGCAGAATCTGCGCCTGCACCGGCGCAGCTTCCGGCAAATCGGCAAAGGCGCCGTAATGCACACAGCTCAGGCCGGTGAGTAAAGCGTGCTGCAGGTTCAGGTTCACCGCCGGTCGCGCGCGGAGCATTTGCAGGCGGCAGATGCTCGGTTTGAGTTCAGCGATCGATTCGGCCAGCAGGGTCTGGTAGTCGTGGCCGGAACACACGATGATCTGCTCGCCGCGAAAACTGCCCGCCGTACTGTGCAACTGGCCCGGCTCTACGTCGCGCACGAGGGTGGAGAAATGAAATTCCACCTTGAGTTCACTGCGAAGGTAGTTGATCAACGCCGGAATCGCTTCCCGCGAATACAGTTGTTGATCGTCCTTGCCATGCAATGCAGCGCGATGATGGCGGAACTGTCCGCCGTATAGATCCGTCATCGCTGCGCCTTGCAGCAGTTCGACGTTGTAGCCGTGCTCGACGGCGCGGCCGGTGCAGAAGGCTTCCAGCAGGTGTTCTTCCGCTTCGGTACGGGCAAACAGATAGGCGCCGCTGCGCTTGAGTTGCAGCCCGGCTACCTGCGCCCAATGCCCCCAGATGTCACGGCTTTCCCGCGCCAGGCCCAACATCGGTCCCGGCGGCTGGCCGGTGACCAGCGCCTGGCCGAAGTTGCGCACCGAGGCGCCCAGTGGTGTAGCGCTGCGTTCGAAGACTGTGACCTTCAGGCCGCGTTTGGCCGCAGCATAGGCGTGGGACAAGCCGAGGATGCCGGCGCCGATGATCAGCAGGTCGCTGTGGTGTGTCATGAAGTGAAGTCCTGAATTCGAGGCCGCCATCGCGGGCAAAACCGCTCCCACCTACAAGAGCTGCAAACCTTCAAAGGTGGGAGCGGGGTTGCCTGCGAAGAGGCCATCTGCCCTGACGAAAATCTTACTGGCCGGCGACTTTTTCCGACTTACCGTCATAGCGCTTGCGCCATTCGGTCAGGATGCTGTCGCGGTTCTTCGAGGCCCAGGCAAAGTCGTTCTTGATCAGGCGCTGCTCGTAGTCGGCCGGCAGTTCGGTCTGCGGCTTGGCGATGCCTGGTTGGGCGAGGACGGCGAAGTTGTCCTTGTACAGGTCCATCGCAGCGGGGCTTGCGGAGAAGTCGGCGAGTTTCTTCGCGGCGTCTGCGTGAGCAGTGCCCTTGAGCACAGCGGTGGCCTCAATGTCCCAGCCCAAGCCTTCTTTCGGCAGGATGATATCCAACGGTGCGCCCTGGCGCTTCAGCTGCACGGCTGGGTATTCAAACGAAATGCCGATCGGGAACTCCCCCGAAGCCGCCAGCTTGCACGGCTTGGAACCGGAGTGAACGTACTGGCCGATGTTCTGATGCAGGTCGTCCATGTACTGCCAGCCCTGTTTCTCGCCGAAGGTCTGCAACCAGGCGCTCACATCGAGAAAGCCGGTGCCGGACGATGCCGGGTTAGGCATCACGATCTTGCCCTTGTACTCAGGCTTGGTCAGGTCCTGCCAGCTCACCGGCTTGGTCAGGCCCTGTTTCTCGGCCTCGACGGTGTTGAAGCAGATGGTCGCAGCCCAGACGTCCATGCCGACCCAGGCCGGTGGGTTGGCGGCGTCGCGGTAGTGCTTGCCTATCTTGTCCAGGTCCTTGGGCGCGTAGTTGTCCAGCATGCCCTGCTGGTCGAGGATCGCCAGGCTCGATGCCGCCAGGCCCCACACCACGTCGGCTTGCGGGCGAGCTTTCTCGGCCAGCAGCTTGGCAGTGATGATGCCGGTGGAGTCGCGTACCCACTTGATCTCGACGTCAGGGTTGGCTTTTTCGAAAGCCTGCTTGTAGGTTTTCAACTGCTCGGCTTCGAGGGCCGTGTACACGGTCAGCTCGGTTTTTGCGGCAAAGGCATTCAGGCTGAATGCGCTGAGTACGGCAGCGGCGAGCGCCAGGGACTTGAACATGGACTACCTCCTTCAGGGATGGATTACTGGCCGGGCGCGGTTTGGCGCCAGGCCTGGGAGCGCCGCAACAGGCCGCGTGAGGCCCACGCCAGCAGCAGCGAAACGCCGGCCGAGGTGAACAGGATCAAGGTGGACATGGCCGCCGCACCGCCCACGTTGCCGGCGTCGTCCATGTTCAATACGGCGACGGCGGCAAGAATGGTGTCGGGGCTGTAGAGGAAGATCGCGGCGGACACGGTGGTCATCGCCGACACGAACAGGTAGCGCACGATGTCCAGCAGCGCCGGTAGGCAGATCGGCACGGTGACGCGAAGATAGTGGCGGTACAGCGGCGCCTTGAGGGACAGCGCGGCGGCTTCGAACTCGGCATCCAACTGGCGCAAGGCGGTGGTCGCGGTCATTTGTGCGGTGGTCAGGTAGTGGGCAATGGTGCACACCACCAGCAACGTCATGCTCCCGTAGAACACATGCAGTGGGTTGCCGTTGAGGTTGAAAAAGAACACGTAGCCCAGGCCCAACACCAAGCCCGGCACAGCCATCGGCACGAAACTGAGCATGCGCAGCGCCAGGTTCAGGCCTTTCTGGCTTTTGGTTTTTTCCATCAGGTAGGCACCGGTAAAGATCAGCACGCTGCCGACCAATGCCGTGCACAGGGCCATGGTCAAGCTGTTGCGATAGGCCAGCCAGCCGCCGCCCGCGGTATCTTCGAACTGGTAGTGGTTGAGTGACAGCGCCAGGTTGTACGGCCAGAATTTCACCAGTGAGGAGTACACCGCCATGCCGAATACCAGCAGCAACGCTGCGCAGATCAGCATCACGATGACCAGGTAACACCCGTCGCGCAGCCGTGATGGAGCAGGCTGGAACACTTGGGCACGGCCGCTCATGGCGTCGCCATGCCGACGGCGCAACCAGGTATCCATCCCGAAACTGAACAGCGCCGGCAGCAGCAACACTATGCCGATCAATGCACCGCGACCGAACTGCTGCTGGCCGACCACCGCCTTGTAGGCTTCCAGCGCCAGCACCTGATAATCCCCACCCACCACCACCGGTACACCAAAGTCAGTGATGGTCAGGGTGAACACCAGACAGAGCGCAGCAAACACGGCTTGACGCGTGGCCGGCCAAGTAATGCTGCGAAACGCCCGGGCCGGGCTCGCCCCCATGCTGGAGGCGGCGTCGAACAGACGCGCATCCGCCAGGGACAGCGCCGACAGCAGAATCATCAAAGCGTGTGGGAAGGTGTAGATCACTTCGCCCAGCACGATGCCCCAGAAGCCGTAAATATTGTCCGAGAGCAAGCCGCGCAACATGCCCTGGTTACCGAACAGGTACACCAGCGCAATCCCCGGCAACATCGACGGCGCCATCAATGGCAGCAACGACAGGCCACGCCAAACGGTCTTGCCGGGAATCAATGTGCGTTGCAGAGCGTAGGCAAACAGGTAAGCCAGCGGTACGACGATGGCCGCCACGCTGAGGGACACTTTCAGGCTATTGCCCAGCAGCCAGTGGAAATTGTCGCTGGTCACCAGTTCTCGCGCGGCGATCCATCCGCCACCCTGGCCGGCTTCGCTGCTGAAACCACGCCAGAAGATCGCCAGCAATGGCAGCAGCACCGCGACGCCCAGCAGAAACAGCCACAGCAGTTTGCCGCCGACCACAAAAATACGATCGCCCATTTGCGCACGGGACACCTGACGAGCTATCGGCAGTGTCATCACCGCGGCCATCTCAGGCAAACACCTGCAGGCTGCGTGGCGGCAGCGCCACCCAGATATCCTGGGCGCCCAGGCGTGGCATGGCTTCCGGCGCCAGTTCGGCCAACAATGGATGACCGGGCAATTGCTCCAGCTCAAAGCTCATGCGGCAGCGGTTGCCGAGAAAAGTGATCTCGCGGACTTTGGCCGGGAACAGGTTTTCTTCATGCACCGGCGGGTTGACGCTGATGGCTTCCGGACGGCAGAACAAACGCCCGGACTTGGCCACGCCGGCATCGTCGGCCAGGCGCAGGTTCATCCCGCCGACCTGGGCGTGGCTGACACTATTGCGGCTGAACGGCAGCCAGTTGCCCTGGCCGAAAAATTCCGCCACAAACGGTGTGGCCGGGCGGTCATAGATTTCCTGGGGCGTGGCGTATTGCTCGACCTTGCCGTTGTTCATCACCGCAATGCGGTCGGCCATCAACATGGCCTCATCCTGGTTGTGGGTGACCATCAATGTGGTGATGCCCAGGCGCCGTTGCAGTTGGCGCAACTCGGTGCACAGATGCTCGCGGACACGGGCGTCGAGGGCCGACATCGGTTCATCCAGCAACAGCAGCGAAGGCGCCGGCGCCAACGCCCGTGCCAGGGCGACACGTTGCTGTTGGCCGCCGGACAGCTGGCCGGGGTACTTCTTTTCGCTGCCCAGCAGGCCCACCAGTTCCAGCATCTGGCCAACGCGCTTGCGCACTTCATCGCGGCCGCTGCCGGTGAGGCCGTAGCCGATATTTGCTTCGACGGTCAGATTGGGAAACAGCGCGTAGGACTGGAACAAAATTCCGTAGTCCCGCGCCTGAGGCGGGAGTAGGGAAACGTCGCGCTTGCCCAGGCGCAGCTCACCGCTGTCCTGGCGCTCCAGGCCGGCGATGCAACGCAACAAGGTGGTCTTGCCGCAGCCGGACGGGCCCAGCAGGCACACCAGTTCGCCGGCGGCGACGTCCAGGGACACGTTGTCCAGCGCAGTAAACGCGCCGAAGCGTTTCTGGACACCGCGCACCGTCATGGACGCGCCGGGGTTGGTCAGGGCTGTGTTCATGCAAGGCACCTCATCAAACTGATGAAGGCCATGCTAGGCGGGCAATGCGTCGCTCATATGGCAGGAAGGCAAAACACGGCGATAGTCGTATTGGTAGATTTTGTAGTGAGCAGGGCTGACCCGCTTATTACAGAACTACAGTCAGAGCGGCGACATTTCCTGTGCCAACCCCAGAAACGCAGCGGGAAGACGTGCGCCTTTTCTTTCCTTGAGGCAGTACAGATACTCTGGAATCTGCGGTGCATTTTCGATGGTCAGCACGCGCAATTGTGGGTCATGGGGCACTTCCTGGCGTGCAATGATGCTGATGCCGATGTTGCGCAGCACCGCCTCGCGGATCGATTCCCGGCTGCCGATTTCCAGCAACGGGCCGTAACTCACCCCCGCACCTTGCAGCATGTCTTCCGTCAGGCGCCGCGTAGTCGAACCCGCTTCGCGCATCAGCAAGGTATGCCCGGCCAACGCGGTCAGTGGTACAGGGTCCAGCGCTGCCAGCGGATGATTGCGATGGACCGCCAACACCAACGGGTCGGTGCCGAGCACGCGGCGGATCAAGCGCGGGTCTTCCAGCAATTGTGAGGACGCAGCAACGTCGACACGGTAATCGTCCAGTGCTTCAAGCACCTGTTGGGAGTTGCCGATTTCCACCGACACCTCTACCTGGGGCAAGCGTTCACGAAAGGCTTTGACCAGGTCGAGGATGTAATACGGCGCTGTCGCGGCAATCCGCAGAGCGCCCTGGACCTGGCCGTTGTTACGCAGGAAAAACTCGATATCCGCTTCCTGCTGCAAGAGCGCCTTGACCATCGGCAGCAGGCGCGCGCCTTCGTCGCTGACGGTGAGGCGGCGCCCTCCACGGTAGAACAGTTCAACACCGTACTGGCTTTCCAGGTTGCGAATCTGGGTGGTGACGGTGGGCTGGCTCAGGCCGAGCTTTTTCGCCGCCTGAGTAATGCTGCCCAGGCGGGCGACCATGAAAAACGCCTTCAACTCGGCACTCAGCACACCACCCTCTCACCTCTATTTGCGCAACAGGCGCAGGCCATTGAATACCACCAGCAGGCTGACGCCCATATCGGCGAACACCGCCATCCACATGGTCGCCATGCCCAGGAAAGTGACCGCGAGGAAGATCGCCTTGATCACCAGCGCAAGGATGATGTTCTGCTTGAGGATACTCGACGTTTGCCTGGAGAGCCGAATGAATGCCGGAATCTTGCGCAAATCATCGTCCATCAAGGCCACGTCGGCGGTCTCGATGGCCGTGTCGGTGCCGGCAGCGGCCATGGCAAAACCGATCTCGGCGCGAGCCAGGGCCGGCGCGTCGTTGATGCCGTCGCCGACCATGCCGACACGATGGCCTTGGGCATAAAGGGTTTCGATGGCTTGCAGCTTGTCGGTGGGCAGCAGGTCGCCTTGGGCTTGATCGATGCCGACCTGAGCACCAATCGCTTGGGCGGTGTGAGTGTTGTCGCCCGTGAGCATCAGGGTCTTGATGCCCAGCTCGTGCAGTTGCTGGATGGCTTCGCGGCTGCTGTCTTTTACGGTGTCGGCCACGGCGAACAGCGCCAGTGGGCCGGACTTGTCGAGCAACAACACCACAGACTTGCCTTGTTTTTCCAGGGCGAACAGTTTTTCCTCGAGCGCCGGCGAGCACAAGCCAAGGTCTTCCACCAGCCGGTGGTTGCCCAGATGATAGGTTTCGCCGTTGATATCACCGCGCACGCCCCGACCAGCCAGCGCTTCAAAGTTATCCACAGCGTGCACGGGCAGCTTTTTCTCCACCGCAGCGTTGGCAATCGCCAGGGACACAGGGTGGTCGGAACGTCCGGCCAGGCTGGCGGCCAGGGCCGGCGTGCTGTCCGCGACGGTGGGGAACAGTGCCAGGTAGTCGGTCTGCACCGGCTTGCCGTGGGTGATGGTGCCGGTCTTGTCGAGCGCCAGGTAGTCGAGCCTGTAACCGCCCTCCAGGTACACGCCGCCCTTGATCAGGATGCCTTTACGCGCCGCCGCCGCCAGGCCGCTGACGATGGTCACCGGGGTGGAGATCACCAATGCGCAAGGGCAGGCAACCACCAGCAACACCAGGGCGCGGTAGATCCAGTCAAACCAGGCGCCCGCCATGAACAGCGGCGGGATGATCGCCACACCCAGCGCGAACAGGAACACGGCTGGGGTGTAGACCTTCGAGAAACTGTCCACAAAGCGCTGGGTCGGTGCCCGTGCGCCTTGAGCCTGTTCCACCGCATGAATAATGCGCGCCAGCGTGGAATTGCCGGCTGCGGCGGTGACCTTGTACTCCAGGGAACCGGCCTGGTTGATGGTGCCGGCGAAGACTTTATCGCCCAAGGTCTTTTCAATCGGCAGGCTTTCACCGGTAATCGGCGCCTGGTCGATGGTGGACTGGCCTGCGGTGACTTCACCGTCCAAGCCGATGCGCTCGCCGGGCTTTACCCGGACGATCGCGCCAAGATCAATGCTTTTGACCTCCTGTTCCAACCATGAACCGTCGACCTGCTTCACCGTGGCCTGCTCCGGCGTCATCTGCATCAAGCCGCTGATGGCGTTACGGGCACGGTCCAGGGATTTGGCTTCAATCAACTCGGCCACGGTGAACAGGAACATCACCATGGCCGCTTCGGGCCACTGGCCGATCAGCACAGCACCGGTGACGGCAATGCTCATCAGCGCGTTGATGTTCAGGTTCAGGTTCTTGAGCGCAATCCAGCCCTTCTTATAGGTGGTGAGCCCACCGCTGAGGATCGACACCAATGCCACCACGGCAATCACCCAAGTGGGCGCGACACCGGTGAAATGCAGCACTTCGGCAGCCAATGCTCCCACGCCGGACACCGCCAACGGCCACCAGTGTTTCCTGGCGGGAGGTTCGGCGGCAGTGGCGCCCTCTTCAATCGGGTCGGCCTGCATGCCTAAGGACTTGATGGCATCGATGATCGGCGCGGTGCTCGGCAGGTCATGGGTGACGCCGAGGATGCGGTTGATCAGGTTGAATTCCAGTTGCTGCACGCCGGCGAGCTTGCCCAGTTTGTTCTGGATCAGTGTCTGCTCGGTGGGGCAGTCCATGGCTTCGATGCGAAAAGTGCTCAAGCGCGAGCCCGCAGTCGGTGCTTCGCTCAGTGTCACCACCGCAGGCGCGGCTTTGCTCGAACAGCAAGAACCCGCATGACTGGCATGATCATGCTTCTTGACCGGCGTCAGTTTGGCGCCGTGGTCGTGGCTATGTTCATGATCATGGTTGTGTTCATGATCGTGGTTGTGATCATGCTTATTCGGGGTGTGGATGGAATCGCTCATTCTGTCGCGTCCGTAAAGGTGCCTGTTGCCAAGTAAAGACCCTGTAGCCACTATAGGGTCAAGCACCCATTTGGAGATTGTTGCAATGAAGATCGGCGAACTGGCCAAACTGACCGACTGTCAGGTGGAAACTATCCGGTATTACGAGAAAGAAGGTCTGCTGCCGCCCCCGGCGCGCACCGACGCCAACTACCGCGTCTATACCCAGGCGCACACCGAACGGCTGATCTTCATCCGCAATTGCCGCAGCCTGGATATGACGCTGGAAGAAATCCGCAGCCTGCTCGGGCTGCGAGACAGCCCTCAGGACCAATGCGAAAGCGTGAATGCGCTGATCGACGAGCATATCCACCACGTAAAAGCGCGGATCGATGGGCTGCTGGTGTTACAGGAACAATTGCTCGACCTGCGCCAACGCTGTGGCGGTGGGGCGGATCTGGATCAGTGTGGGATTCTGCAGCGACTGGAAGTCAGCGGGAGCGTGGCGGCCAGCGAGGCTGAGCCTTCCCATGTGGGCAGAAGCCACGGCCATTGATTCAGCCTGGAAACCGCCCCACCCACACAAGCCGCACCTTCCTTGAGCGGCCTTCAGATCGCGACGTCGGCCTTGATGCTCGGGTCAGCGTCGTAGCCCACAATTTCGAAGTCTTCGAACTTGTAGTCGTAGATCGAAGCAGGTTTGCGCTTGATCACCAGTTCCGGCAGCTTTTTCGGCGTACGCGCCAGTTGGGTGCGGATCTGCTCCATGTGGTTGCTGTAGGCGTGGGTGTCGCCGGTAGTGACGATGATCTCGTGGGGGATCAGGTCGCACTGCTGGGCCAGTATATGGGTGAGCAACGCCAGCGCGGCGGTGTTGTAGGGCAGGCCCAGGAATACATCGGAGCTGCGAATATACAACTGCATCGACAGGTGGCCGTCATGCACGAACGCCTGGTACAACAGGTGGCACGGCGGCAGGGCTTGCTTGCCGTTGCGCGCGTTTTCCTGGGGGCTCTTGGTTTCGTCCGGCAGGTACTCGACGTTCCAGCCGTGGAACAGGATGCGGCGGCTGTTCGGGTTGGTCTTGAGCGTGTGGACCATGTAGTCGATCTGATTGATCTTGCCGCCATCCTTGGTCGGCCAGGCGGTCCATTGCTCGCCATACACCGGGCCCAGGTCACCCTCTTCGGTGGCCCATTCATCCCAGATGCGCACACCGTTTTCGTTCAGCCACTTGATGTTGGTGTTGCCGCTCAACATCCAGATCAATTCGTTGGCGATACTTTTGAAATGAAGCTTCTTGGTGGTCAGCAGCGGGAAGCCGTCGGCCAAGTTATGCCGATACTGACGGGCAAACACGGCCTTGGTGCCGGTGCCGGTGCGGTCGCCCTTGGTCAATCCGTTGGTCACGACGTCGTTCAGTAGTTCGAGATATTGCTTCATGTTATTACCCGTATCGTTGAAGCCGGGCTGCTCGGCTTGCAAGCAGCCCGGCATTCGAATTGTTAAACCGCGGTGCTCTTCAGCGGCTGCGGACGGTTGTACGCCCACCACAACAGGCCCAGGCCGGCGATGATCATCGGCAGGCTGAGAATCTGCCCCATGGTCAACCAGCCCCACGCCAGGTAGCCCAGTTGCGCATCCGGCACGCGCACGAACTCGACGATGAAACGGAAGATCCCGTAGAACAGCGCGAACATGCCGGAAACCGCCATGGTCGGACGCGGCTTGCGCGAAAAAATGTACAGAATCAGGAACAGTGCCACACCTTCCAGGGCGAACTGGTAGAGCTGCGACGGGTGGCGCGGCAATTGCGCCGGGTCGCTGAACGGCGGGAACACCATGGCCCACGGCACGTCGCTCGGCTTGCCCCATAGCTCGGCGTTGATGAAGTTACCGATGCGCCCGGCACCCAGGCCGATCGGCACGAACGGTGCGACGAAGTCCATCAGTTGGAAGAACGACTTGCCGTTGCGGCGGCCGAACCACCACGCGGCGATCATCACGCCGACAAACCCGCCGTGGAACGCCATGCCGCCCTTCCAGACTTCGAAGATCAACGTCGGGTGGGCGATGTACGCCGGCAGATCGTAGAACAACACATACCCGAGGCGCCCGCCGACAATCACCCCCATCGACATCCAGAACACCATGTCGGAGAGCTTCTCCTTGGTCCAGGTCGGATCGAAACGGTTCAGGCGCCGGGAAGCCAGCAGCCAGGCACCGCCGATGCCGATCAGGTACATCAACCCGTACCAATGGATTTGCAGCGGACCGATGGCCACGGCCACCGGGTTGATCTGCGGGTAAGGCAGCATTGCGACTCCTCGTTAAATCATTAGTCATGGCGCACCGGACCTTGCCGGTGTGCGATTAAGCCTGCGTTACAGCCGCTATTTCAAATTAAGAAGTTCACACGCACCGAACCGGCTGGCATGTTAACGGATGGAAGGCGTGCGACCCAACTTCGATGCGATGGAACGCCCGCCGCTGTGTGAGTAGAGTGGCAAAAAACACAAAAGGGATCACCTGATGTGCCTGATAGTTTTCGCCTGGCGGCCGGGCCACGCCCAACCGCTGATCGTCGCGGCCAACCGTGATGAGTTCTACGCCCGCCCCAGCCTGCCGCTGGCCCAGTGGCCAGATGCGCTCCAGGTCTACGCCGGTCGCGATCAGGAGGCGGGCGGTACCTGGCTGGGAGTGAACGCCGATGGGCGTTTTGCCGCGCTGACCAACATCCGCGACCCGCACCAGCCGCCGGCACGCAAGTCCCGTGGCGAGCTGGTGGCGCGGTTTCTCAGCGGTTCACTGCCAATTGAGGACTATTTGGCCGACGTTAACGGACGATCGATTGAATATGCCGGGTTTAACCTGCTGGTGGGCACGCGAGATGAACTGTGGCATTACAACGCCAACGAAACGGCGCCCACACGCTTGAAAGCCGGGGTTTACGGGCTGTCCAATGCCGGCCTGGATACGCCGTGGCCGAAGTTGCTCAAAGCCAAGGCGGCGTTGAAGGCTGTGCTGGATGATCCACAGCCGGAGGCGTTGCTGGGGATTTTGAGTGACCCGCAAACAGCGCCGTTCGCTGACCTGCCGGATACCGGCGTGGGGTTGGCGACGGAAAGTCTGCTGTCGAGCGTGTTTATCGCCAGCCCCAGTTATGGGACGCGGGCGAGTACAGCGCTGATTGTGAATGCCGATGGCACGCGGCGAATGGTGGAGCGCAGCTTTGGGCCGCTGGGTGGCAAGCTGGGCGAGGTCGAACTCAACATTCAGCCATAGCGCAAACCTGATGTGGCAGCGGGCTTGCTCGCTGCCACGTTTTGATCGGCGCCAGGCCCTACAAAGTTTTGGCGGAGGCCGGATTGATCATCCGCGTCAGCCCCAGGTTCTTCAGCGCTAATTGCAGCGAACTGTGGATAACTTGCGGGTTGTCGATGGTCATCAACTCGGCCAGCAACTCCTTGGCCATGCTCAGTTCGACCTGGCGCAGCATCCACTTCACCTTCGGCAGGTTGGTGGCGTTCATCGACAAGCTGTCAAAGCCCATCGCCATCAACAGCACCGCCGCCGCCGGGTCGCCGGCCATTTCGCCACAGATGCTTACCGGCTTGCCTTCGGCATGGGCTTCACGCACCACGTGCTGCAGGGCTTGCAGCACCGCCGGGTGCAGGTAGTCGTAAAGGTCGGCCACCCGTGGGTTGTTACGGTCCACGGCCAGCAGGTATTGGGTAAGGTCGTTGGAGCCCACCGACAGGAAGTCCACCTGCCGCGCCAGTTCCTTGGCCTGGTACACCGCTGCCGGAATTTCGATCATCACGCCAATCGGCGGCATCGGCACGTCGGCGCCTTCGTCGCGCACTTCGCCCCAGGCACGGTGGATCAGATGCAGCGCTTCTTCCAGCTCATGGGTACCGGAAATCATCGGCAGCAGGATACGCAGGTTGTTCAGGCCCTCGCTGGCCTTGAGCATGGCGCGGGTCTGCACGAGGAAAATTTCAGGGTGGTCGAGGGTAACGCGAATGCCGCGCCAACCGAGGAAAGGGTTGTCTTCCTTGATCGGGAAATACGACAGTGACTTGTCGCCGCCGATGTCCAGGCTGCGCATGGTCACCGGCAACGGGTGGAAGGCTTGCAGTTGCTCGCGATAGATCGCCAGCTGCTCCTTCTCACTCGGGAAGCGTTGGTTGATCATGAACGGCACTTCGGTGCGGTACAGCCCTACACCTTCGGCGCCACGCTGCTGCGCGCGGGCCACATCAGCCAGCAGGCCAGTGTTGACCAGCAATGGCATGCGGCGGCCATCGAGCGTGACACACGGCAGTTCGCGCAGTGAGTCGAGCCCCAGCGCCAACTGCTTCTCTTCTTCGACAACCTCGGCATATTGCTTGCGCAGTACGTCGCCGGGGTTGGTGTAGACCTCGCCGCGATGGCCATCGACGATCATGTCGATACCATCGACCTTGGAATACGGCAGGTCCACCAGGCCCATGACCGTCGGGATGCCCATGGCCCGGGCCAGGATCGCGACGTGTGAGTTACCCGAACCCAATACCGAAACCAGACCCACCAGTTTGCCTTCCGGCACTTCGCCGAGCATCGTGGCGGTCAGTTCTTCACTGATCAGAATGGTGTTGTCGGGGTAAACCAGGTTGGTGCTGCGATCTTCCTGCAGGTAGGCCAGCAGGCGACGACCCAGGTCGCGCACATCCGAGGCGCGCTCACGTAGGTAGTCGTCATCCATCATTTCAAAACGGTTGACGTGATCGGTGACCACTTGGCGCAACGCGCCCTGGGCCCACTGCCCGGTCTTGATCACGTTCTTGACTTCGCTGCCCAGGGACGCATCGTCAAGCATCATCTGGTACACATCGAACAAGGCCCGCTCTTCAGGGCGCAACTGAGTGGCCAGCTTGGTCGAAAGGTTGCGCATGTCGGCGCGCACGCCTTCCAGTGCGGTCTTGAACAATTTGATTTCAGCGTCAATGTCACTGACGGTCTTGTCCGGCACCACATCGAGGTCGGCTGGAGGCAGCATGACCACCGCCGTACCCACCGCCGCGCCCGGCGAGCCCGGAACACCGACGAACTTGGCTTCCTGGATGCCCTTGCCCTGGCGCCCGAGGCCGCGAATCGAGCCCGTCGCCTCGGCGTGAGCGATAACTCCGGCAAGCTGCGCGCTCATGGTCACGAGGAAGGCTTCTTCACCCTCATCGAACTGGCGGCGCTCTTTTTGCTGGATGACCAATACACCGACGACGCGGCGGTGGTGAATGATCGGTGCGCCGAGGAACGAGGCATAACGCTCTTCACCGGTTTCGGCAAAATAGCGATAACGCGGGTGATCGGCCGCATTTTCAAGATTGAGGGGTTCTTCACGCGTCCCCACCAGGCCCACCAGACCTTCATTTGGCGCCATGCTGACCTTGCCGATGGAGCGCTTGTTCAAGCCCTCGGTGGCCATCAGCACAAAACGATTGGTCTCGGGGTCCAGCAGGTAAACCGAGCAGACCTGGCTGCCCATGGCTTCCTTGACGCGCAACACAATAATCCCCAACGCCGCCTTGAGATCCTTGGCGGAGTTAACTTCCTGGACGATCTTGCGCAGCGTATTGAGCATGGCTCGGGGTCGAACTCCGTCGTCAGTCGCGCGTTAAAAGGCGCGGGGCAAGCTCTTTAAGAGCGCGACGATAAACCTCGCGCTTGAATGTCACCACCTGGCCCAACGGGTACCAATAGCTGACCCAGCGCCAGCCATCGAACTCCGGTTTACCGGTCAAATCCATCCGCACCCGCTGCTCATTGGAGATCAGGCGCAGGAGAAACCATTTCTGTTTCTGGCCGATGCACAGCGGTTGGCTGTGAGTACGCACCAGGCGTTGCGGCAAACGATAGCGCAACCAGCCACGGGTGCAGGCCAGAATTTGCACATCTTCGCGCTCAAGGCCGACTTCTTCGTTCAACTCACGGTACAAGGCGTCTTCAGGGGTTTCGTCGGGGTTGATCCCGCCTTGAGGAAACTGCCAGGCATCTTGGTTGATTCGGCGAGCCCATAGCACCTGTCCGGCATCATTCGTAAGAATAATCCCGACATTAGGACGGAAACCATCGGGGTCGATCACGGCAACAACCTCGCAAACGCATGTCGCCGCATTGTTCCACAAAGCTTGCTGAAGCGGCAACGAGGCTTCTTACCTTATGTGCACTCTTGTGAAAAGACCGTATTCTGGACGCCTTTTTACAGACTTTTCAGCGAGTAACTGCAATGCGCCTGGCTTTATTCGACTTGGACAACACCCTTCTCGGCGGTGACAGCGATCACGCCTGGGGCGATTACCTGTGCGCCCGCGGGATTCTTGACCCGGTGGCCTACAAGGCCCGCAACGACGCGTTCTACCAGGACTACCTGGCCGGCAAGCTGGACAATGCCGCCTACCTGAACTTCAGCCTGGAAATCCTCGGCCGTACCGAAATGGCCCAGCTGGAAGAATGGCACAACGACTTTATGCGCGACTGTATCGACCCGTTGATGCTGCCGCTGGCAGTGGAGCTGCTGGCCAGACACCGTGCCGCCGGCGACAAACTGGTGATCATCACCGCCACCAACCGCTTCGTCACCGCACCGATTGCCGCACGCCTGGGCGTTGAAACACTGATCGCCACCGAGTGCGAGATGGACAATGGCCGCTACACAGGGCGCAGCACCGACGTGCCATGCTTCCGTGAAGGCAAGGTGACGCGCTTGAACCGTTGGCTGGAAGAAACCGGGTATAGCCTGGAAGACAGCTACTTCTACAGCGACTCGATGAATGACTTGCCGTTGCTGGAGCAGGTGACCCACCCGGTGGCGGTGGACCCGGACCCGAACTTGCGCGCCGAAGCCGAGAAGCGTGGGTGGCCGGTGATTACGCTGCGTAGCTGATACCAAATTCTGTAGGCGCGAGCTTGCTCGCGAAAAACCTGAGAACACCGCGTGCATCCAGGCCAACCGCGTCATCGTTGACGTTTTTCGCGAGCAAGCTCGCTCCTACACGGGCTTGGCGCCCATCAACCCGGCAATCGCCACAAACCCCACCAGGCTGATTACCGCCAGCACCAAGGTGAAATTCAGGCTGCCGCCCTCGCCCTTGCGCAGGCGGTTAAGCCGCGCGACCAGCCAGAACCAGGCCAACGCCGCCACGGTGTAGAGGAGGCTGGAGCCCAGAATCCAGGTCTGCCCCAATGGCCAGCCGAGCAGATGCACCAGCCACCAGCCGGTAAACGGCATGCTCACCAGGCAAATCCCCATCAGCAGCCAGACAAACGCCCACGGGCGTTGCACGGTCACCGCCGGGCCGGCGCTGCGTTTGCGCCAGGCCAATACCGCCAACCCGAGGCCGCTGAGCAACAACAACACGGTGGCGGTGATGTGGATAACCTTGAGGGTGGTCAGCGTTTCCATGGTCTCGATTTCCTTAAAGGCCGCTCAGTCAGCGTAGTCGCTCAACCGAGGAACAGTTGGTAGGCCGGGTTTTCGCTTTCATCCCAGTACGGGTAGCCGATTTCCAGCAACGCAGCAGGCACCAGGTGGCGCTCGTCCGCCGGCACTTGCAGGCCGGCGACCACACGCCCATCGGCCGCGCCGTGGTTGCGGTAGTGGAACATCGAAATATTCCAGCGCCCGCCCAGCTTGTTGAGGAAGTTGAACAACGCTCCCGGGCGCTCCGGGAACTCGAAGCGAAACACCAGCTCATCGCTGACTTTGGCGGCGTGCCCGCCGACCATGTGGCGTATGTGTAACTTGGCCAGTTCGTTTTCGGTCAGGTCCAGCACCGGGAAACCCTGGCTGGTGAGACTGGCGATCAACGCGCTGCGCGGGTCGTTGTCCGGGTGGGTCTGCACACCGACGAAGATGTGCGCCTCGCTGCCGGAATGGTAGCGGTAGTTGAACTCGGTGATCTGGCGCTTGCCCACGGCTTCGCAGAACGCCTTGAAGCTGCCCGGTTTCTCGGGAATGGTCACGGCGATGATGGCTTCGCGGCCTTCACCCAGTTCGGCGCGCTCGGCCACATGGCGCAGACGGTCGAAATTGACGTTGGCACCGGAGTCGATGGCCACCAGGGTCTGCCCGCTGACACCTCGGGTGTCCACATACTTCTTGATGCCGGCCACGCCCAATGCACCCGCCGGCTCGGTAATAGAGCGCGTGTCGTCGTAGATGTCCTTGATCGCCGCGCAGATTTCATCGGTGCTGACGGTGATCACTTCATCCACGTAGTCTTTGCAGATATCGAAGGTGTGCTGGCCGATCTGCGCCACCGCCACCCCATCGGCAAAGATGCCGACAGTTGGCAGTACCACTCGCTCCCCTGCGGCCATGGCGGCCTGCAGGCAGTTGGAGTCGTCCGGCTCGACGCCGATGATCTTGATTTCGGGGCGCAGGTATTTCACGTACGCCGCAATACCGGCGATCAGCCCGCCGCCGCCCACCGGTACGAAAATCGCGTCCAGCGGCCCTGGGTGCTGGCGCAGGATCTCCATCGCCACGGTGCCCTGCCCGGCAATGGTGTGGGGATCGTCGTAGGGGTGAATGTAGACGTAGCCTTTTTCATCGACCAGTTTGAGCGAGTACGCCAGGGCTTCCGGGAATGAGTCACCGTGCAGCACTACTTTACCGCCACGGGAGCGCACACCTTCGACCTTGATCTCCGGGGTGGTCTTGGGCATCACGATGGTGGCCTTGACCCCCAGCACCTTGGCCGCCAGGGCCAGGCCCTGGGCATGGTTACCCGCAGAAGCGGTGACCACGCCACGTGCACGTTCCTCGGCCGACAGTTGGGTCAGCTTGTTATAGGCGCCGCGAATCTTGAACGAGAACACCGGCTGCAAGTCTTCACGCTTGAGCCAGACCTTGTTGCCCAGCCGCTCGGAGAGCTGGCGAGCGGTCTGCAACGGGGTTTCTACGGCAACGTCATAAACGCGCGAGGTGAGGATCTTTTTGACGTACTGTTCAAGCATCGGCGAAATCACTGGGCGAGTTGGGCAGGGCCGAGGAGTCTAACCCGGCTTTTGGCCGGACGACCACACGAATCCCGAGGTTTTGTTGGGTTATACTCGCGCCCCTCTTTACTCCCCGCCCGCTCCGGAGCCCGCATGACCCAGGATCAACTCAAACAGGCAGTGGCCCAGGCCGCCGTCGATTTAATCCTTCCTAAACTCGACGACAAAAGCATCGTCGGCGTCGGCACCGGCTCCACCGCCAACTGCTTCATCGACGCACTGGCCCAGCACAAGGGCGCGTTCGACGGCGCCGTAGCCAGTTCCGAAGCCACCGCCGCGCGCCTCAAGGGCCATGGCATTCCGGTGTACGAGCTCAACACCGTGAGCGACCTGGAGTTCTACGTCGACGGCGCCGATGAAAGCGACGCGCACCTGAACCTGATCAAAGGCGGCGGCGCAGCCCTGACCCGCGAGAAGATCGTCGCAGCCGTGGCCAAGACCTTTATCTGCATCGCCGACGCCAGCAAACTGGTACCGGTACTCGGCGCGTTCCCGCTGCCGGTGGAAGTGATCCCGATGGCCCGCAGCCACGTGGCCCGCGAGCTGGTGAAACTGGGCGGCGACCCGGTGTACCGCGAAGGCGTGTTGACCGACAACGGCAATATCATCCTCGATGTGTTCAACATGCAGATCACCAACCCGGTGGAGCTGGAAACCCGGATCAATGCGATTGTCGGTGTGGTCACTAATGGGTTGTTCGCCGCGCGCCCGGCCGATGTACTGCTGCTGGGTACCGCCGAAGGCGTGAAAACCCTTAAGGCTTGAGCGTTTTCTTGAAGGTGTAGAACAGGTTGGGTTCGCTGACCAAGTACAAACTACCCGCGTCATCCATGGCGATCCCTTCGGCCTGCGGCACCCGCTTCGTCAGGCCATGACGCCCGTTCAGCAGTGACAGACTGCTCAGCGGGCGACCGTCGATATCCAGCTCCAACACCAGGAACGACTCATCCGACAGCGCCAGCAGATGGCCGCTGCGCTCGTCGTATTGCAGGCTCGAGAGGTCGCGCACAAACAACCCTGCGTCACGCTTGGGGTTGTTGATCACGTGCACCGAGTAGGTTTTTTCCGGTTTGAAATGGGGAAAACCGCGCACCTCATAGATCAGCATAGGGTCGCGCTCTTTGGCCACGAACAGGCGCTTGCCCACCGAATCGTAGGCCAGCCCCTCGAACCCTTTATTACTGCCGGTATGCACACCCAAGGTCATCTGCTCCGCATCGGCGGCGTCGAGAAACCGGGTGTCGTCGTCCACATGCACCTTGATCAGCCGCTGTTGGCGCTCATCGCTGATCACGTAGATGTTGTCGCTGATGAACTCCACGGCCTCGGCATCGCCAAATCCGATCAGCGGGATACGCCGCACAATCACGCCGTCCAGGGACAGCTCGATCAACTCGGGGTTTTTATTGGTCACCGTGAACAGGCTTTTGCGCACCGGATCATAGGTGAGCGCCGAGACGTCATCGTCGAGCCCTTCGATGACTTTGGCTTCGAGGGTGACGCGGTAATCGGCCAGGCCAATCGAGCGTTCGTCAGCCGGCTGACGCCACGCCTGGAGGTTGAACCAGGCCCGCTCGAACAAGCGAAAGTGCTGTGCGACCAGCCCGGCAGCAACCAGGCCGATCAGCAAGAACACGGAAAACGCAGGTAGGGGACGGGCAAGTCGACGCATCAGGGAATCTATTTCTGCTTTTCGAAGCGATAGAAGAGGTTCGGCTCGCTGACTATATACAACGTACCGTCCTCGTCCATGGTGACGCCTTCTGCACGGGGAATGGTGTGCTTGAGGCCGTTGAAACCACCGAGCAAGGTCATGAAGCTGACTTGCTTGCCCTTCTCATCCAGCTCCAGGAGCATATGGGAGTCTGCCGACAGCACCAGCATGTGCCCGGTACTTGGGTCGATGGCCAGGGCGGAGAGGTTGCGCATGTCCAACTCGGTGCTGGCGAGCTTTTGCTTGTCGCCCGTCAACGTGCCGCCATCGCTTTTCCAGGTAAACAGCGCCGGTGGGCGCTCTTCTCCGAGTACGATTTGCTGGTTGCGCTTGTCCCAGGTGACGCCCTCAAAGGCTTTGTTCTGATCCTTGGACGGGCCCAGGTCATAGCTTGTGAAATCGGCTTTGTTCAGTTGGGTGGTGGCCGCATCGACCTTGACGACGGTCAGGCTGTGGTCACGCTCGTCCACCACGGCCATCAGGCCGTTCTCCATCACGGTCACGCCTTCCGGGTTGTTCCAGCCGTTGAGCGGCATTTTGCGCAGCACATCGCCTTGCAGGCTCAACTCAACGAGGAACGCGTTCTTGCCCATGACCGAGAACAGGGTTTTGGTCTGCGGGTTGTAGGAGACATCCGAGGCCTCATCCTTTTCCATGCCGGGCAGCAACTTGGCGTCAATCACCGCGTGGTAGTCAGGCAGCCAAATGCTGGCCTGGCGTTCGGCTGGCGTTTCGAAGCCCTCGGCAACCCACAACAGGCCTCGATCATCCCAATGCATCGCCCAGGAGACGCCATAGATGACCACGCCAACCAGAAATAACCAGGAATACCAGCGTAGGACGAAGCGCGAGCGGAGCTTAGGTTTCGAAGAGGGAAGAGACACGGCCATTGAGCGCTTTCCGGAAAGACAGCTATAGGGGATAGCACAGGATCTGAAAACCCGCGCGCAGGAGGCTGCGAATTATCCGGATGGCGTGTGAAAAAAATGCAAAACCTTCACTTCAGCGCCGAGTCAGAGGCCGGATGCCAGCCAGTCAAGACTATTTGTTGGAGCGAGCTTGCTCGCGAAAAACCCACAGACGCCGCGTTCATTCAGGCGACACGCGTTATCGTTGACGTTTTTCGCGAGCAAGCTCGCTCCTACAGACGGCAGTTACGCTTAACTGACTGGAGGGCTTGCCCCTTCCCACACTCGAGATGGGTTTCGCCAGGCAATCAGCGAACGTTGCTTTCGAAGCGGCTCACGCCCGACAACTCCAACACCAGCTCATCGCCCACGTTCAACGGCCCCACACCGGCTGGCGTGCCGGTGAGGATCACATCGCCGGCCTGCAGCGAGAAACAGCCGGCCATGTGCTGGATCATCGGGATGATCGGGTTAAGCATCTGCGCGCTGTTGCCGTCCTGACGCACCTCGCCATTGATCGTCAGGCGTATGCCGATATCGGTCATGTCCGGGAAGGTGCTGCCGACCACGAACGGCGCAATCACCGCCGCACCGTCGAAGGATTTGGCGATTTCCCAGGGCAGCCCCTTGGCTTTCAGCTCGGCCTGCTTGTCGCGCAGGGTCAGGTCCAGGGCCGGGGCGAAACCGGAGATAGCGTCCAGCACTTCCTCGCGGCTGGGCTTGGTCGACAACGGCTTGCCGATCAATACAGCGATCTCCGCTTCGTAATGCACCGAACCGCGCTCGGTCGGAATCGCAAAACCGCCCTCCAGCGCCACGACGCAACTGCCCGGCTTGATGAACAGCAACGGCTCAGTCGGTACCGGGTTGTCCAGTTCCTTGGCATGTTCGGCGTAGTTACGCCCGATACACACCACTTTGCCCAGCGGAAAGTGGATGTTGGTGCCGTCGACATACTTGTGCTGGTAGCTCATGGAGCGCCTCCTGGAGGGCGGTTAAACAGCGAAGATCTTGCCGGGGTTCATGATCCCGTTCGGGTCGAACACCGCTTTGACCGCTTTCATGTATTCGATCTCTACTGGAGAACGGCTATAGCTCAGATAATCGCGCTTGGTCATCCCCACACCGTGCTCGGCGGAGATCGAGCCGTTGTACTTCGCGACGGTTTCGAACACCCACTTGTTCACGGTGGCGCACTTTGCAAAGAACTCGTCCTTGCTCAGGTTTTCCGGCTTGAGAATGTTCAGGTGCAGGTTGCCGTCGCCGATGTGGCCGAACCAGACGATCTCGAAGTCAGGGTAATGTTCGCCGACGATTGCATCGATTTCGCGCAGGAACGCCGGTACTTTGGAGACAGTGACCGAGATGTCGTTCTTGTACGGCGTCCAGTGGGAAATGGTTTCGGAGATGTACTCGCGCAGCTTCCACAGGTTGTGCAGCTGGGTTTCGCTCTGGCTCATCACGCCATCCAGCACCCAGCCCTGCTCAACACAGTGTTCGAAGGTTTCCAGAGCGTGGTTGGCGACTTCTTCGGTGGTGGCTTCGAACTCCAGCAGCGCATAGAACGGGCACTCGGTTTCGAACGGTGCCGGCACGTCGCCGCGACCGAGGACTTTGGCCAGGGCCTTGTCGGAGAAAAACTCGAACGCGGTCAGGTCCAGCTTGCTCTGGAACGCGTGCAGCACCGGCATGATCGAGTCGAAATCGGTGGTACCAAGCACCATCGCGGTGAGGTTCTTCGGCGCCCGGTCCAGGCGCATGGTGGCTTCGACCACGAAACCCAGGGTGCCTTCCGCGCCGATAAACAACTGACGCATATCGTAACCGGTGGCGTTCTTGATGAGGTCGCGGTTCAGTTCCAGCACATCACCTTTGCCGGTGACCACTTTCATGCCGGCAACCCAGTTTCGGGTCATGCCGTAGCGAATCACCTTGATCCCGCCGGCATTGGTGCCGATATTGCCGCCGATCTGGCTGGAGCCGGACGAAGCGAAATCCACCGGATAGTACAGGCCGTGTTCTTCGGCAGCGTTCTGCAACTGCTTGGTGACCACGCCCGGCTGGCAGACGGCAGTGCGGTCGGTGAGGTTCATGTCGAGAATCTGGTTCATATAGTCGAACGACACCACCACTTCGCCATTCGCCGCCACCGCTGCCGCCGACAGGCCGGTACGACCGCCCGATGGCACCAGCGCCACCTTGCGCTCGTTGGCCCAGCGGACGATGGCCTGCACCTGCTCAATGGTCTTGGGGAAGACGATGGCGGTAGGCGCGGGTGCGAAGTGCTTGGTCCAATCCTTGCCGTAAGCCTCCAGGGAGTCTGCATCGGTCAGCACTTTGCCAGGCTCAACCAGGGTCTTTAGCTCATCAATCAGGGCAGGATGGGTCATTGACAGAACTCTCGAACAATTCATGGTCATCCTGAGAACGCTTCACGTCGCAGGAATGAGTGTTTAGCGGGGCGCGTATGCTAGCATACCGCCCCCGCAGGACAGAGCCCAAGGGCGTTTCTGCGGTGACGGCTTTCCTGCCGTCCGGGTCAGCTTAAGTGATCCGACTCCCTGCCATTTTTCTCCGGGATACAGGTTTACGCAGATGAGCAAGACTTCTCTCGATAAGAGCAAGATCAAGTTCCTTCTTCTGGAAGGCGTCCACCCATCGGCTGTCGACGTTCTGAAAGCCGCCGGGTACACCAGCATTGAGTACATCACCAGTTCTCTGCCGGAAGCCCAGCTCAAGGAAAAGATCGCCGACGCGCACTTTATCGGCATTCGCTCACGCACTCAGTTGACCGAAGAAATCTTCGATCACGCCAAGAAACTCGTGGCGGTCGGCTGTTTCTGCATCGGCACCAACCAGGTTGACCTCAACGCAGCGCGCGAGCGCGGCATCGCGGTGTTCAACGCACCGTACTCCAACACCCGTTCCGTTGCGGAGCTTGTGTTGGCGGAAGCCATCCTGCTGCTGCGCGGTATCCCGGAGAAGAACGCTTCCTGCCACCGTGGCGGCTGGATCAAGAGCGCGGCCAACTCCTTCGAAATCCGCGGCAAGAAGCTGGGTATCGTGGGTTATGGCTCGATCGGTACTCAGTTGTCGGTCCTGGCTGAAGGCTTGGGGATGCAGGTGTTCTTCTACGACACCCTGACCAAACTGCCATTGGGCAACGCCACCCAAGTGGCCAGTCTGACCGAGCTGCTGGGCATGTCCGACATCGTGACCCTGCACGTTCCGGAAACCGCTGAGACCCAGTGGATGATTGGCGAGAAGGAAATCCGTGCCATCAAGAAAGGCGGCATCCTGATCAACGCCGCACGCGGCACCGTGGTCGAACTGGATGCCCTGGCTGAAGCGATCAAGGACAAGCACCTGATCGGCGCCGCCATCGACGTCTTCCCGGTAGAGCCTCGCTCCAACGATGACGTCTTCGAAAGCCCGCTGCGTGGCCTGGACAACGTGATCCTGACCCCGCACATCGGCGGTTCCACCGCCGAAGCCCAAGCCAACATCGGCCTGGAAGTTTCGGAGAAGCTGGTCAAGTACAGCGACAACGGTACGTCCGTTTCGTCGGTGAACTTCCCGGAAGTGGCCCTGCCGGCTCACCCTGGCAAACACCGCCTGCTGCACATCCACCAGAACATCCCTGGCGTGCTGATGGAGATCAACAAGGTCTTCGCGGAAAACGGCATCAACATCTCCGGTCAGTTCCTGCAGACCAACGAGAAAGTCGGTTACGTGGTCATCGACGTCGACGCCGAGTACTCGGACCTGGCGCAAGAGAAGCTGCAGCACATCAAAGGCACGATTCGTAGCCGCGTGCTTTTCTAGGGACTAGGTACTAGTCAGCTGCAAGCTGCAAGTTTGAAGCTGCAAGCAAAAAGCTGTCGCTTGCAGCTTATAGCTTGAAGCTTGCAGCTATAAAAAACGGGAGCCCCGCCAGGGACTCCCGTTTTTTATTTCACATTAACCGTGATCACTTTCGAGGCTACAGTCGGGTTGAACTGCATGTGCAGTTTGTCGCCGGCCACCAGTTGCAAGGTGTGCTTGCCTGGGGCGAGGGTCAGTTCGGTCTCGGTCTGGGCCTTGCCGTAGTGGATCACGGTCTCGGTGGCCGGGATCGGTACGCTGGCATCCGGCAGCTCTTTCTGGTCGATCAACAGGTGGTGGTGGCCGGTGCCCGGGGCCTGTTCAGTGGCCGGGGCCAGCTTCAAGCCTTCCATGCCGAATTTGACGGTAAAGGTCTTATCCACAGTGGCGCCATCCTTAGGCGACACGATAAATACTTTGGCACCTTCAGGCGGCGCGCTACGCGGGATGCCGTCGGCGGCGGTGGCCAACATCGAGGCACCCAGCAGCAGGCTGGCAATCGTTGCACGGGACAATAAGGCTTTCATTCGCTTCTCCAGTTTCTGCAGGAAATCTGTTGGGTTATGACAACTTCGCGACAAATTGCTGTCCAAGGCACTCAACACAATAGCAAAGCGATGCTGGGCGGCACCTCGCACAGCTGAATTCTTTAGGAGCGACCATGCGCTTTTCGCCTGGCCTTGTACTTTTACTTCCCCTTTTGAGCCCTTTGGCCCATGCCGAACTGATCGACGATGTGTTTGATCGCGGCGAACTGCGCATCGCACTGGAAGCCAACACCCCGCCCCTCAACTTCAAGGACGGCAATAAGCTAACCGGTTTTGAAGTGGAGTTGGGTGAACAATTGGCCAAGGAAATGGATGTGCGCCCCTCCTTTATCACCACCGATGACAGCGACCTGTTGTCGGGCGTCGAAACCGGCAAATATGACGTAGCCATCAACCATATCGCTATGACTGCGCAGCTCAATGATCGGTTCGATTTCAGCGAGGCTTATCTCGAAAAGCCGGAACTGGCGATTCCGTTCCAGAAGGGCAACCCGGCGTTCAAGAGCAGCCTGGACAGGGCACTGCAGCAGATCAAGGCCGATGGCCGCTTGAAAGCGCTCTCGCACAAGTGGTTAAAGGGCCAGCCCCTTACAATTGCGCCAATGCCTGAACCGCTTCAGGCAACTCCTGCTCACTGAACACCAGCACCCCATGGTGCTTGAGCAACGCTGCCGTCACACCCTCGCCGCTCACCTTGAGACCGCTGAAGGTGCCGTCATAGATCAGCCGGTTGCCGCAGGATGGGCTGTTGGCCTTGAGGATGGCGATGCGGATGCCGTGGCGCTGCACCAATGCCAGCGCCTGGCGGGCGCCATCGAGGAAGGCGGCGCTGAAGTCTTCGCCCTCGGCGGTGAGCACCCGCGCACGGCCTTCCCACACGTCGACGCCCTGCCCGCCCGCGATTTCGGCAGGTGGCCGTGGCGTCGGCAAGCCGCCCGAGACCTCTGGGCAAATCGCGACCACTCGGCCCTCGGCCTGCCACTGCACCAAGGGATCGAACGGGCCGCTGGCTCCGCCGTCATAACGCACCTTGTGTCCAAGCAGGCAGCGGCTGACCAGAATCTTTTCCATATCAAAACGGCTCATTGCCCCGCCGGCGAAACCAGCCGGTCAAGGACAAGCGTTCGCGCGTAGCGGGCAGGACTTCGTGGGGCACTTCCCCCGACAGGAACACCACCAGGCAACCGCCGCTGGGCTCCACATCGTATTCGACGCCATCCTTGAGGTACATGCGCAACTGGCCGCCATGCTCAGGCAACCAGGCGTCGTTCAAATAGACCACTGCCGAAACCGTGCGCCGGTCATCATCGCGGAAACGGTCCAGATGCTTGAGGTAAAACGCCCCCGGCGGGTACATCGCGAAGTGGCTTTCGAAGTCTTCGAGGCCCAGGAACAGATCGCGATTCATCGCCAGCCGCAGGCCGTCCATCAACCCCATATAGGTCTGGCAGACCGCTGCATCGCCCTCTTCCAGCCACTGGATATGGTCACCGCGAATGCCCTCGCGAATCTCCTGGGCCGGCCCTCGCCCTACAGCGGCAGGTACCAATTCACCCTCGGCCGCACGTTTACGGCACTCAGCCGCCAGTTCCAGGGTCAGAGCCTGGGGCAGGAAGCCGTTCTGCTGCGACCAGCCTTTTTCGGCCAGGTCGTCGACGATACGTTGCAGCAGCGGGTGATCGAAGGATATTTGCATGGCGCGCATAGTATCCATACGCCTGTGAATTCGACAGAGCCGCCGAGCGTCTGAACACACTTTAGTCAGGTGACTGATAGGATTTCTCGACAAATCCTACGCCCGACACGGACAATAGTGGCCGACTGACAGGAGTCCCTATGCGTCGTTTGTTTTTTTCCGTGCTGATGTTCTGCGTTTTGCCCGCTTGGGCAGACAGCCATGACCAGTTGTACAAAGTCGCCGGCTGGGCCGAACAACGTGCGCATTTCAATGACGCCCTCAGTGCCGCCCAGCAACGCTACCGCAATAGCCTGCCGCCGGCGGTGTACCAGGCGCTGGTGGACAACAGCAACAAACGCTTTGCGGCCCAGGCCGTTGATCAGCGTGCCGAAGCGCAGTTGCGCAAGCACCTGGCCGACCCCAAGCCCGCGCTGGCGTTCTTCCAATCCCCCCTGGGCCGCAAGATTGTCGATGCCGAATTGCTCGCCACCCGCCGCGACCAGTTGGCGAAAAACGCCAAGGGCTTGCCCCACATGGAAGCCGACGCGACCCGCAGCCTGATCATCGGACACCTGGCCCAGGCCCTGCCGGCACGCGAAGCCGGTGCGGAAGTCAGCCTGGCAATTGCCGGTGTCGCGGCTGACAGTTTGAGCCAGATGATTCCCGGCCTGCTGGGCGGTACCCAGGCCCAAGGCATGTTGAATGGTCAACGTGAGCGCCTGATGCAACAGATCGGCAACGACCTGAACAACACGCTGCTGTACGTCTATCGGAACCTGTCCGACCCGGAGCTGGAAGAGTTCGCTACGTTTGCGGAGTCACCGGAAGGTAAAGCGTATTACCAGGCAGCATTGGCAGCGATCAGGGCAGGGCTTGCCGTCGGCCAAAGCACGTCCAGCCTGACGCAGTAAAGTGCGCAAGGGAGCGTCCCCCCTCCCGCACTGAGCCCGTTACTTCAGGTGGTCTGTCAGGAAGCTGAAGTATTGCCGGCGAATCTCGGGAATCTCATTGGCCAGGTGATGCCTGCCACGCGGCAGCATCAACACCTCAGGCCGGTCGAACTTGCCCTGCAGCACTTGCAAGTTGTGCTGCCAGTCCACCGTCATGTCTTCCTCCCCCTGTACGATCAGTGGCCGTCGTGGGCTGCGCGGGGCGGCTTCGATGCGCTTGATCCAGCGCGCCAGCGCGCCGACCCAGGCCGTGGGCAGTTGGCGGGGTTGCAGCGGGTCGGCCTCCAGGAACGGCTTGAAGTCCGGGTCGTTGGTATTCTCGCTGAACCGGCGAGCGATGCCTTTTACAAACGGACGCAGCAGGTAATAGCTGACCTGCGACCAGCCCCAGGCCCGTGGCCGCACCAAGGGCGACAGCAGGAAGGTCTGGCCTTGGGCCGGGCTGTCGAGGCCATGGTTGAGCAGGTGGTCGACCACTACCGCACCGCCCGTGCTTTGTCCGAACAAGTGCCAGGGTTGCGGCAGTTGCAGCGCCTGGGCCTGGGCAAACAGCGCCTGCACCACGGCCTGATACACCGCAAAATCATCGATGCTTGCACGGGCGCCGCTGGACAAGCCATGCCCCGGCAAATCGCAGGCGATTACCACGAACCCACGGTCCAGCGCCCAATCCACTACGTGGCGGTACAGCCCCATATGGTCGTAGAAGCCGTGGAACATAAACATCGTCGCCACCGGCTGCACTGGCCACCAGACTTGCGCCACCACCTGGAAGCCTTCCACTTCAAAGCGTCCCAAGCGGCTGGCGACCGGCACTTTGCGCGCCGGCAGGTCCAATCCATAGAAGCGCTGGTAGACCCGAGCCTCCACGGAAAGCGGCTGCGCATCCACCAAAGGCCGCAAGCTTTCGCGTAGATGATCGGGGTCAAAGCTGACAGGCATAAAGGGTTCCAGACTCTCAGGGAAGATGAATATCGAGCTGCGATATTCATCTGTCAGGGCAAGCATGGCAAGCTACGCGACCTCCGAGGAAAGATCCAAATGCGACAGCACTTGCGCACCGCCCTGTTCGCCAGCCTGATTCTGGTCATTTGCACCGGTGTGCTGTGGGCCGCCTATGACTGGTTCCAGGGCCGCTATCTGCGTGCCTTCAGCGAACACACCGCGGTGTTCTCCGGCGACGCCTTGCGCCTGCCTGCCGAACTCGCAGGCCCCGGCCCGATACGCCTCGTGCACTTCTGGGACCCGGCGTGCCCGTGCAATGTCGGCAACCAGCAGCATTTGGACGAACTGATCGAAGAGTACGCGCCTCAAGGCGTGGAGTTTTATGCTCTGCAAAAGGCCGGCAGCCACGGCCAACTGCCTGACAAACTGCGCAAGATGAAACCCCTCAGCGCTCTGCCCGGTGCCGACCAGGTGCCGGCAACGCCGGCCGTGGGCATTTGGGACCGCACGGGCAAGCTTGCGTACTTCGGCCCCTACAGTGAAGGGCTGACGTGTAATTCCAGCAACAGCTTTATCGAACCGATCTTGAAAGCCCTTGGGGCCGGGCGCGAAGTGAGTGCCACCCACACGCTGGCGGTGGGTTGCTATTGCCAGTGGCGCGATGAGTCAAACTGAACACAGGCTGTTCGAGCGGCAAACTCCAGTCACCCAGGCGGCAGGCTGCTGTATCGTACGCCCTCGGCAGGATTGTAAGCACAGGAATACATGAGCCAGTTAACCATCATCCTCTGGATACTCAACGTTATCGTCGACACGTCCGGCCAGCTGGCCTTCAAGGCCGCGGCGTCAGCCAGCGCCGAGCATGACGGCCTGGCCCACTGGAAACACATGCTCAAACGGCCGTGGATCTGGATCGGCGTTATCTGTTACGTCTTCGAATTCGTGTTGTGGCTGGCCTTCCTGACACTGGTGCCGCTGTCGGTCGGTGTGATGCTGGGCTCGATCAATATCGTGGTGATCATGATTGCCGGCCGCTTCCTGTTCAAGGAAAGCCTGAGCAAATGGCGGTTGATCGGCATCATGCTGATCGCCTGTGGCGTGACCGTCGTGGGGTTTGAATAATGAAACGCTTTTATATCCTGGGTTTTCTCGCGCTGATCATTTTCGACACCTTGGCGCAGGTCAGCTTCAAATTCGCCTCGGTGCATGCCGAACCGCTGACGATGGACACCGCCTGGCTGGTGCGTGTGTTTGGTGCTCCATGGATCTACGGCGCTTTTGTAGGTTACATCGGTGCCTTCTTCACCTGGATGACCTTGCTCAAATATGCCCCGGTAGGTCCGGCATTTGCGGCCTCGCACCTGGAACTGATCAGCGTCACGCTGATTTCCGTGTGGTTGTTCGATGACAGCCTGACTCTGCCGAAGATCATCGGCGGCGCGTTGATCATTGCCGGCATCCTGTGCCTGGCGCGCAGCGAAGACGAAGCCGGTAAAGTCATCGGTGCCGGTCGTTCCGAGACGCTGGCGTAATGACTCGCCGGGAGATTCCGCCTACCGCAGGGTTGCCCCTGCGCTGGTGGGACCTGTTCGGTTTGTCGGGCGACCTGGCCCCTGCCCTGGCCCGCCAGTTATCGATCCCGCTGCCGGCGCTGCCTTGCTCCGGGACCGCCGCGCTGGTCATCGCCCTGCGGGTATTGCAACAGCGGATGCCGGGGCGTACCCGGCTCATCGTGCCGGCCTATACCTGCCCACTGGTGGCCTTGGCCGCCCATTACTGCCCGCCGTTGCGGGTGGTGCCCTGTGATTTGCAACCCGACAGCATCGACCTGGACGAACAGCACCTGGCGCAGTTGTGCGACGAAAGCACCCTGGCGGTGGTGGTCACCCATCTGGCCGGGCGCGTAGCTGATGTCGACACTGCCAGGCGCATTGCCGGTGCAATCGGCGCGGCGGTCATCGAAGATGCCGCGCAAGCCATGGGGGCGCTGGATGATGGTCACAGTGTCGGGCTCAAAGGCGACGTGGGTTTTTTCAGCATGGCACTGGGTAAAGGCCTGACGACGGCAGAGGGCGGCGTGTTGTTCAGCCGTGACCCGGTGTTGCATCAGGCGCTGCACCGCCAATGTCGCCAGGACCTGCCGTTCAGCCTGCACTGGGAGTTGCGGCGCAGCGCCGAGCTGTGGGGATATGCCCTGCTTTATCGGCCGTACGGCTTGTATTACGTGTATGGCAAGGCATTGCGCACGGCGCTGGCACAAGGCGATGAAGTCGCCGCAGTCGGTGATAATTTCTCGGTCAACGACATCCCGCTGCATCATTTGGGCGGTTATCGCCGCAGGGTCGGCGCCGCTGCACTGGCTCGCTTGCCCGATCACCTGCAACAAGGCCGCACCCGGGCATTACACCGTGCCGCACGCTTGAATGTCCTGCCCGGTGTCTCGGTCATCCTCGACCGGCCCGGACGGCAGGGGACCTGGCCTTTTCTGATGGTGATGATGCCCTCGGCGCACACCCGGGATGCGGCGATGGCGCAGCTTTGGACCTCGGGGCTGGGCGTGACGCGTTTGTTTATTCATACCTTGCCGGATTACCCCGACGTGGCCCCCTTGCTGGAGCCGGGCAGCCAGATCACTCAGGCCCAGGCTTTCGCCCGCCGCACACTGTCGATCAGCAACAGCCCTTGGCTGACCGACGAGCTCTTCGAACAGATCCTCGCCAGGCTGAAGGTTATCGTTTCCAAGCCTGATTGATGCGCGCGACCAGACGGCCATTCAACTCGTTCTGCTGCTGTTGCCAAATCTGCACCTGCGCCTCAGGCAGTTCTTCCTGGCCATCAGACGCGCTCAGCCAGCGCTTGAACCTGCTTTCATAGTGATAGGCCGATACGTCACCGGTGACGTCCGCGCCAATGACCTGGCCCTGGCAGGCATCGATCAGATCATTCAAATGCTGTTCCAGGAATTCACCCTGGTCCCAATTGGTGTTCACCACCTGTGGGCTTAGCACGTCTTTGTCGATGGACAGGTACACCGGCAGCGAGCGATCAAGCTGGGCCAGAAACGCACTCATCAACTCATCCGGATGGTTGAAGGCACGATTGCTCGGCCCGGCGCCGATCCAGTTCATCCAGCGCGTATCGACGTTGACGTTCCAGTAGGTCAACTTGCGTTTGAGCAGCGGCGACCAGTGATTCTCCCAGGCGTGGCCCAAGGCAATGTCCTGCGAACCTATACCCAGCACATGCACATGCTCGACCTGGGGCAAGCGGCTGGCCCAATAGACCCAAGAACCGCAGTGGATGCCGAACGGGTAGCGCATATTGTCGGGGTGGTTGTCGCAGATGATCAGTTGGTACTTCTGTTGACTGGGCAGGCGGTTCAACAGAAGCTGGCTGAGGTGGTGGTAGTCGCCACTGCCGGTAAACACGCAGCCGTAATCGCTGGGCATCTGCGCGTGCAGGGCGGTTTCCAGTTCCTTGAACTGGGCCCAACGACAGCCGAAGCGGATTTTTTCCTGCCACGCCTGCAGCGGTAAGGTGACTGCGCCGGGAATGTCGCTGACGGCGCCATCGAAATCGAGAATCAGCGGCGCTCGGTCCTGGCTCATGCGGTTTTCTCCTGGTGCCACTGCAAGTCACTTTCAAAGTGATGCCGGAACCGGTTGCCCAGCTTGCGCAACAGCGGGTTGCGTATCCACACCAGGTGACGGGTAAAGGTAAAGTCGGCGCCGAGGTTGGCCTTGACCTGCGGGTCGGTCCAGCCCGCCACATAAAATTCCAGCCCATGGGCCACCGCGTACTCCAGGTTCACAAACCAGCTGACAAAGTACAGGTTGAACTCCAGCGCCTGCGGGTAATTGAGGCCGATGTACTTGTCGAGCAGCTTGTCGCCCTGCACATAGCACAGGTTGTAGCCGATCAGTTCGTCGCAGTGCCAGTAGCAGAACACCCGGCCATTGCTGCCGGCGTCCCTCAGCAACCCGCTGAAAAACTCCGGTGCGAGCAGGTCGAAATGGATCTCGCTCTGGTCGTACACCGCCTTGTACAACCCGTACAGCTGCGTCAGCCAGGCATCATCGTTGAAGCGTGCATCGCCGGTATCCAGGACCTCCACGCGCAACGCTTCACGACTGCGTAATTTGCGTCGGATATTGCGGCGGCGGCTGTGGGACAAGCGCCCAAGATATTCATCGATGGTGGTGAAGTTGATCGGCACATAAGCCAGTGCCTGACCCTCAAGGCTGATGAAACCACGCCGAGTGCAATCATCGATCAAGGCTTGCGCGTAACGGTTGTCGGCCTCGCTGAGCAACGGGGAATTGTGCGGCACGTCTTTGACGATGGTGAGGTTGCGCTGCGGGACGCATTCCTCTTGCAGCCACTGTGCGAGGTGCTCGGGCGATACGTCCTGAGGGAACGGCGCGTACTCAGTGACCGTCGTGCCCACAAAGCAACTGTCGACACGCAACCACGAATGCCACACGGCATAGCCCGGCCAACCGCGAACACGCTTGACGAAGTCATCGTCGGCGGTGGTCAACAGATCGAACGGGGTGAAGAAGTACGGCAAGCCCTGGTCAGACAGCCTGGCGTCAAAGCCGACCGGCGGATGCTGCAAAAAGCGGCTGATCAGCGATTGCGCTTCCAGGCTACAGGCGTAGGCAACGTCTGCATGGCTGGGATCTGGCTTGGGTTGCGTGGCGCAGGTCATGAAAAAAGGCTCAAGGACGACGGGCGCAATAGTAGCTCATCCACAGCGCCGGTCACTTGAACCTCGGCTGTCACAACGGCGCATCAGCATTTCCTCAGTCTCCATCAAACCTATTAGACTCCGTTGACCTTCAAGGTGACTGACCCAAGGACCGTCCATGAAACGCAGCCTGACCGTGCTCGCTCTTCTGATTGCCATTCTCCTGGCCGGCGCCGGCTGGTATGTCTACAGCAAGCAACCCACCCGTCAGGGAACGGTCATGCTGAGCAACCTGCAAGGCGCCGTCACAGTGCGTTACGACGACCGTGGCGTGCCGCATATTCGCGCCGAGAACGAGGCCGATATGTATCGCGCCCTGGGCTATGTGCACGCCCAGGACCGGCTGTTCCAGATGGAGATCATGCGGCGCCTGGCACGTGGCGAGCTGGCCGAGGTCCTGGGCCCCAAGCTGCTGGAAACCGACAAACTGTTCCGCATCCTGCGTATTCGTGAGCGTGCCTTGAGCTACGTGGAACACATCGACCACGACTCGAACGCGTGGAAGGCCCTGCAAGCCTACCTCGATGGGGTCAACCAGTATCAGGACAGCCACGCCAGCCCCATGGAGTTCGATGTGCTGGGCATCACCAAACGGCCCTTTACACCCGAAGACACCATCAGCGTCGCCGGGTACATGGCCTACAGTTTTGCCGTCGCGTTTCGTACCGAGCCTGTGCTGACTTACGTGCGCGACCAACTGGGCAGCGAATACCTGAAAGTCTTCGACCTGGACTGGCAACCCAAGGGCGCGCTCAACCTGGCCGCCGGCGACTGGAAAAGCCTCGGCGCCCTTGCTGCCCTGAGCGACAGGGCCCTGGCCGACAACGGCCTGCCGCAGTTCGAGGGCAGCAACGCCTGGGCCATCAGCGGCAGCCGTACCCAAAGTGGCAAGCCGTTGCTGGCGGGCGACCCGCATATCCGCTTCTCGGTGCCGTCGGTGTGGTACGAGGCGCAGCTGTCGGCGCCGGGCTTTGAGCTGTACGGCTATCACAACGCGCTGGTACCGGTGGCGTTCCTGGGGCACAACCTGGATTTCGGCTGGAGCCTGACCATGTTCCAGAACGACGACCTCGACCTGATCGCCGAGAAGGTCAACCCGGATAACCCCAACCAGGTCTGGTACCACGGCCAGTGGGTCGACATGACCAGCAGCGAACAGCAGATTGCCGTAAAAGGCCAGGAGCCGGTCATTCTGACCCTGCGCAGTTCACCCCATGGCCCGATCATCAATGACGTGCTCGGCGAAAATGCCGGCAAGACGCCGATCGCCATGTGGTGGGCGTTCCTCGACACCGAAAACCCGATCCTCGAAGGCTTCTACCAGCTCAACCGTGCCGATACCCTGGCCAAGGCGCGTGCGGCAGCCGCCAAGGTTTCGGCACCCGGGCTGAATATCGTGTGGGCAAATGCCAAGGGCGATATCGGCTGGTGGGCCGCGGCGCAATTGCCGATCCGCCCGAGCGGCGTCAACCCGGCCTTCATCCTCGACGGTAGCACCGCCCAGGCCGACAAGCTGGGCTTCTACCCATTCAGCGCCAACCCTCAGGAAGAGAATCCCGCGCGTGGTTATGTGGTGTCCGCCAATGCCCAGCCGGCCTCGCCCACCGGCATGGAGATCCCCGGCTATTACAACCTGCCCGACCGTGGGCAGCAGTTGAACACACAACTGAGCGACAAAAGCGTGAAGTGGGACCTGAGCAACAGCCAGGCCCTGCAACTGGGCACTACCAGCGCCTACGGCCCACGTTTGCTGGCGCCGTTGCTGCCGGTATTGCGCGACGTGGTCAAGGACCCGGCGCAGTGGAAGCTGGTGGAACAACTGGCGAGCTGGAAAGGCGATTATCCACTGGACTCCACCAGCGCCACGCTGTTCAACCAGTTCCTGTTCAACCTCACCGACGCAACCTTCCACCCGAAGTTGGGCGACGCCCTGTTCAAGACCCTGCTCACCACCCGAATGATCGACGCCGCATTGCCGCGCCTCGCCGCTGCAGCGGACTCGCCGTGGTGGGACGGCAAACGCGCCGACACCGTCAAGCTCGCCTGGGACAATAGCCTGGCGCACCTCAAGGCCACACTCGGCGACGACCCGGGCCAGTGGCAGTGGGGCAAGGCGCACACGTTGACCCATGGGCACCCGCTGGGCATGCAGAAGCCATTGGACAAACTTTTCAACGTCGGCCCGTTCCCCGCACCCGGCACACACGAAGTGCCGAACAACCAATCGGCGATGATCGGCCCCGCGCCCTGGCCGGTGACCTACGGCCCATCGACCCGCCGTTTGATCGACTTCGCCTACCCGGCCCATGCTCTGACCATCAACCCGGTGGGGCAAAGCGGCGTGCCGTTCGATCGGCACTATGGCGACCAGGCACAAACCTACATCGAGGGTGGATACGAGCAAGCACATTTCAGTGATGAGGAAGTCACGGCGAATACCCGTGGCATCCTGAAACTATTGCCAGCCAGATAACCCTCCTTCCCCATTCAAACCGGTGCCGCAAAGTTAAGGCGAAACTGATGCGGCGTCACACCCAGCCGTCGGTTGAACACGCTGCGCATGTGCTGGGCATCGCGAAACCCGCATTGATAGGCCACCGTCTTGAGCGGTGCGCCGCTGCTTTCGAGCATCACCCGCGCCGCATCCACCCGCGCTCGCTCGACAAACTCGGCCGGGGTTATCCGCGCTTCACGGGCAAATACCCGGGAAAAATTGCGCGCGCTCATATTGGCGGCCTTGGCCAGGTCGGCGATGGTCAGATCCCCCGTCAGATTCGCCAATACGTACAACTGCACCAGTGCCACCGCCGAGGTGGTTTCGGCGTGAGGTGTGAGGAACGGGCTGAACTGCGACTGCCCCCCGGAACGCTGAGTGAATACCACCAGGCGCTTAGCCACGCTCAGCGCGACTTCCGGACCGTGGTCCCGGGCCAACAGGTACAACGACAGGTCGATGCCTGCGGTCACCCCCGCCGAGGTGAAGAGGTTACCGTCCTGTACGTAGAGGCGGTCGGCATCGATGTGGGCGGTGGGACACAGGCGCGCCAGATCCGCGGCATCGTTCCAGTGGGTGGTGACGGTTTTACCGTCCAGCAAGCCGGCCCGGGCCAGCATGAAGGCCCCATTACAGATCGAACCAAAGCGTTGCGCACGAGCAGTGGCACCGCGCAGCCAAGCGTCGAACAAGGCACCGAAATCTTCGAAGGGTAACTGCGGGCCTCCGGCTACCAGCAACAGGTCATAGGCTTGCAGGGCTTCGCTGTAGTGCCGATGGGCCTGCAGTGACAGGCCGTTGGAGGCAGCCATGTTGCCGTGAGCGAGACCGATGACTTCCAGCTGGTAATGGTCTTGCGGCGGCAAAAAGCGGTTGGCCTCGCAGAACACATCCATGGGGCCGCTCACGTCCAGCGACTGGACGCCGGGGAAGATCAGGATGGCGACGGTCTTGCCCATACTCAAAAACACCTTTTCTGACTGAATAAATGCAAACCCCCATGGAGAGGCGCCTGAACTTTCGATTGCCGAGTGCCAGGCACCTACTGTGCAACTGAACCACCGCGATCGAGAGCAAGCCCCGCTCCTGCATCCGGATTCTCGCAGCCTACACCCTAGCCGGTTTTGCCTTGGCACGATGTACCACCACATTGGCCGGGATAGCGCCCTCGCCGCAATGGCCCGTTCGCGAGCGCGCGACCAGACTGGAATCTTTCCAGAGGAGAATCACCATGAACACCACCATCGCCGGTATCCGAATACCCGACAGCGCTTTGGCCAAAGCCACCACCGAATACATCCGCGACATCGAATCCGATCTGCTTTATCACCACTCGCGCCGGGTATTCCTGTTCGGTGCCTTGAGCGGTGAACGCCAACAACTCGCTTACAATCCGGAGCTGCTCTACGTCGGCGCCATGTTTCACGACCTGGGGCTGGTCGAAGGCCATCGCAGTGACGACGAGCGCTTCGAAGTGGATGGCGCCAATGCGGCAGCGGCGTTCCTCAAGCCTTACGGGCTGAGCGATGACGACATCGAACAAGTGTGGTTGTCCATCGCCCTGCACACCACGCCGGGCGTACCGAAGCATCTGCGCCCCACCGTGGCACTGGTGACGGCCGGCGTCGAGATGGACGTGCTGGGCATGGACTACGCAGCCTTTGACGCCACGCAGCGCGAGGCAGTGGTGCATGCGCATCCACGGGGTGAAGGGTTCAAGGAGTGCATCATCTGCGCCTTTGCCGACGGCTTACGCCATCGCCCGCAGACCACGTTCGGCAACGTGAAGACGGATGTACTGGTGGATCAGGAGCCGGGCTTCAAGCCGATGAATTTTGTCGAGGTGATCCGCAAATCGCCTTGGGCTGCATAATCGGCCTGGGCTGCAATCAAATGTGGGAGCAAGGCGGATCGTCGCACCGCTGCTCCCACATTTTGATCCGGTTTCTTCAGGTAGCCAGATTAGACCGGTGCCGAAGCTCTGCGCTTGTCAGGCTGCTGCCAGCCATCTGCCGCCGCTTCTTCGATGGCCTGCTGAATGGCCTTCTTGCGGTGTTCCTCGGCACGACGGCTGAAGAACCACACCAGGAAGGTCACCAGCGACACCGCCAACAGAATCAGGCTGGCCACGGCATTGATCTCGGGCTTGACCCCAAGGCGCACCGCCGAGAACACCTCCATCGGCAGGGTCGTCGAGCCCGGGCCCGATACGAAGCTGGCCAGAACCAGGTCGTCGAGGGATAACGCGAACGACATCATGCCGCCCGCCGCCAACGACGGCGCGATCATCGGGATAGTGATCAGGAAGAACACCTTCCACGGCCGCGCCCCCAGGTCCATCGCCGCCTCTTCAATCGACAGGTCCAGCTCACGCAGGCGCGCCGACACCACCACCGCCACATACGCCGCACAGAACGTGGTGTGAGCGATCCAGATCGTGACGATGCCACGCTCCTGGGGCCACCCGATCATCTGCGCCATGGCCACGAACAACAGCAACAGCGACAGACCAGTGATCACTTCCGGCATCACCAGCGGCGCGGTCACCAGGCCGCCGAACAGCGTGCGGCCCTTGAAATGGCTGATGCGCGTCAGCACAAAGGCCGCCAAGGTGCCCAGGGCTACCGCAGCCACCGCCGTGTAACAGGCGATTTCCAGCGAGCGTCCCACCGAACCCATCAACTGGGTGTTATCCAACAGGCCTACGTACCACTTGATCGACCAACCGCCCCACACCGTTACCAGCTTGGATTCGTTGAACGAGTAGATCACCAGGATCAGCATCGGCAGGTAGATGAACAACAACCCCGCCACCAGCATAAAGCTGGAGAAACTGAAGCGCTTCATATCTTGCCCTCCATCTCTTTGGCTTGGCTGCGGTTGAACAGGATGATCGGCACGATCAGGATCGCCAGCATCACCACCGCCAGGGCAGACGCTACCGGCCAGTCACGGTTATTGAAGAATTCTTGCCACAACACTTTACCGATCATCAGGGTTTCCGGGCCGCCCAGCAGTTCCGGGATCACGAACTCGCCCACCACCGGGATAAACACCAGCATGCAGCCGGCGATGATGCCGTTCTTGGACAGCGGCACGGTGATTTTCCAGAAGCTGTTGAAGGTGCTCGAACCCAGGTCAGACGCAGCCTCCAGCAGGCTCTGGTCGTGTTTCACCAGGTTGGCGTACAACGGCAGGATCATGAACGGCAGGTACGAATAGACCACACCGATATACACCGCGATGTTGGTGTTGAGGATCTGCAGCGGTTCGTTGATCAGCCCCATGGACATCAGGAAGCCATTGAGCAAGCCGTTGTTGCTGAGAATGCCCATCCACGCATACACACGGATCAGGATCGCGGTCCAGGTCGGCATCATGATCAACAGCACGAGAACGGTCTGGATCTCCTTGCGCGCCTTGGCGATGGCGTAGGCCATCGGGTAGCCGATCAGCAGGCACAACAGCGTGCTGAAGAACGCCATCTTCAGCGACCCCAGGTACGCCGAGATGTACAACTCGTCGTCGCCCAGCATCGCGTAGTTGGCCAGGTTGAGCACCAACTGCAATTTCTGCTCAACGAAGGTATAGATCTCGGTGTAGGGCGGGATCGCGACGTCGGCCTCGGCAAAACTGATCTTCAGGACGATGAAGAACGGCAGCATGAAAAACAGGAACAGCCAAAGGAAAGGAATCCCGATGACCGCATGCCGGCCAGTGGGGGTTATTCGCTGCAGCTGGCGCTTGAACTTCTTCATATTCATGAGCGAAGTACCACGCCGCTGTCGTCTTCCCACCACACGTATACCTGGTCGCCCCAGGTTGGGCGCTGGCCACGGCGCTCGGCGTTGGCGACGAAGGACTGCACCAGCTTGCCGCTCGGCAGTTCCACGTAGAACACCGAGTGGCCGCCGAGGTAGGCGATGTCGTGCACTTTGCCGCTGGACCAGTTGTGCTCGCAGGTCGGCATTTCAGACGTGACCAACAGTTTTTCCGGGCGGATGGCGTAGGTCACCGACTTGTCTTCCACCGAGGTGGCGATGCCGTAGCCCACGTAGATATCGCGGTCCAGGTCGGCGCACTTGAGCACGGCGTGGCCTTCGGCGTCGTCCACTACCTGGGTTTCGAAGATGTTGACGTTGCCGATGAACTCACACACCAGGCGGCTGGTAGGGGTTTCGTAGATATCGATCGGGCTGCCGATCTGGGCAATCCAGCCCAGGTGCATGATCGCGATACGCTCGGCCATGGTCATGGCCTCTTCCTGGTCGTGGGTCACCATGACGCACGTCACGCCTACACGCTCGATGATCTCAACCAGTTCAAGCTGCATCTGCGAACGCAGTTTCTTGTCCAGCGCGCCCATCGGTTCATCGAGCAGCAGCAGTTTCGGGCGCTTGGCCAGGGAACGGGCCAGGGCCACGCGCTGACGCTGGCCACCGGACAATTGGTGCGGCTTGCGCTTGGCGTACTGGCTCATCTGGACCAGCTTGAGCATCTCGGCCACACGGGCGTCGACCTCGGCCTTGGGGATCTTGTCCTGTTGCAGGCCGAAAGCGATGTTCTGCGCCACAGTCATGTGGGGGAACAAGGCGTAGGACTGGAACATCATGTTGATCGGCCGCTCATAGGGCGGCATGTCGGTGATGTCCACGCCGTCGAGGTAGATGCGACCTTCCGTTGGGCGCTCGAAGCCTGCAAGCATACGCAGCAAAGTGGATTTGCCCGATCCCGAACCGCCGAGCAAGGCGAAGATCTCGCCTTTTTTGATTTCCAGGGACACATCGTCCACCGCAATCGTCTCGTCGAACTTCTTCGTGACCCGGTCGATTTTGACCAACACCTTCTTCGGTGTCTGGTCGCCCTCGAGGGCTTTCTTATAGGCGCCGGAGGCAACTGCCATTTACGAAACTCCCAGAAAAAAAGAGTGCAGATCGTCCAGTACGGACGAACCTTGGATAGGTTGAGCCTTACTTGCCCGTCTTGACCTTGGTCCAGCTACGGGTCATCAAACGCTGCACTTTCGGGGGTAGCTCGAAGTTGACGAATGTCCGATCGAGAACCGCCTGCGGTGGGTAAACCGCTGCGTCAGTGCGTATCGATTGCTTCATCAGTTTGTCCGCCCCCGGGTTAGGGTTGGCATAACCGACGTAATCACTGACCTGAGCGATCACCTCAGGTTGCAGCAAATAGTTGATGAAGGCGTGGGCCTCTTTGACGTTGGTGGCATCCTTGGGGATCGCCAGCACGTCAAACCACAGGTTGCCGCCTTCTTTCGGAATCGCGTAGGCAATGTTCACGCCTTTGTCGGCTTCAGCCGCGCGAGCCCGGGCCTGGAACACATCGCCGGAGAAACCCGCCGCCACGCAGATGTTGCCGTTGGCCAGGTCCGAGATGTATTTGGAAGAATGGAAATAGGTCACGTAGGGCCGCACTTTGAGCAGCTTCTCTTCGGCCTTCTTGTAGTCTTCGGGGTTGGTGCTGTTAGGGTTCAAGCCCATATAGTTGAGCACCGCCGGCAGCATTTCATCCGCCGAGTCCATGAACGATACGCCGCAAGTGGCCAGCTTCTTCATGTTTTCCGGTTCGAACAGCACGGCCCAAGAGTCGATATGATCGACGCCCAGCACTTCTTTGACTTTGTCGACGTTGTAACCGATGCCGTTGGTACCCCACAGATACGGCACGGCGTACTGGTTACCCGGATCGTTCTTTTCCAGACGCTTGAGCAGCGCCGGGTCAAGGTTGGAGTAGTTGGTCAGCAGCGACTTGTCGAGTTTCTGGAACGCCCCGGCCTTGATCTGCTTGCCGAGGAAGTGATTGGACGGCACGACCACGTCGTAGCCGGTACGCCCGGCCAGCAACTTGCCTTCCAGGGTTTCGTTGGAATCAAACACGTCATACACAGGCTTGATGCCGGTGGCCTTTTCGAAGTTGGCCAGGGTGTCGGTGCCGATGTAGTCCGACCAGTTATAAATATGCACAGTCGGTGCGGCCTGTACGCTGACAGCCAGCGCGATACCCGCACCCGCCAGCAAGGCTTTGCGAAATAAAGAAATTGGCAAGTGGAGGTCCTCTTAAATAGTTGGGCCCAAAGTTGTTGCCCGGCAACAAAACCGGCGCGCAACTTACCCTCGATAAACCGATCCGGCAAAACTTTCTGTCATTTAATTATCAGGTTGGCCACCGCGAACGCCGCGGTGGCCAACAAAGCCCGGCTTATTTACCGGATTTGATCTTGGTCCAGCTGCGCGTCATTTCACGCTGAGTCGCCGCCGGCAAATCAGCAATGGCGTAGAGCTTGGCTTGCACATCGGCTGGCGGATAGATGCCAGGGTCGCTGGTGATGTCTTTGTCGACCAGTGCGGTGGCCTTCTCGTTACCGTTCGGGAAACGCACGCTGTTGGTGATCCCTGCCATGACTTTCGGTTCGAGCAGGTAGTTCATGAACTTATAGGCGGCGTCGACGTTTTCGGCATCTTTAGGGATGGCGACCATGTCATAGAAGCTGCCTGCGCCTTCTTTCGGAATGTCGTAGGCCACCTTGACCTTGCCACCGGCTTCAGCCGCGCGGGACTTGGCCTGCTGGATGTCACCCGAGTAACCCACGGCCACGCAGATGTTGCCGTTGGCCAGATCCGAGATGTACTTGGACGAGTGGAAGTAGCCGATCGAAGGGCGGATTTTCAGGAACAGGTCTTCAGCTTGCTTGAGCTGTTTCTTATCCTGAGTGTCGGTTGGCAGGCCCAGGTAGTGCAGCGCCACCGGCAGCATTTCGGTTGGCGAATCGAGGAAGCTCACGCCGCAGCTCTTGAGCTTGGCGATGTTTTCAGGCTTGAGCAGCACGTCCCACGAGTCGATCTTGTCCACGCCCAGCGCAGCCTTGACCTTCTCCGGGTTGTAGCCGATGCCGATCGAGCCCCACATGTACGGGAAGGCGTGCTTGTTGTCCGGGTCGCTGATCGACACGGCTTTAAGCAGGGATTTGTTCAGGTTGCCATAGTTGGACAGCTTGGACTTGTCCAGCTCCTGGTACACACCGGCCTTGATCTGCTTGGCGAGGAAGTTGTTCGACGGTACGACAATATCGTAGCCGGACTTGCCTGCCAGCAACTTGGCTTCCAGGGTTTCGTTACTGTCGAAAACGTCGTACACCACTTTGATGCCCGACTCTTTTTCAAAGTTGGCGATGGTGTCCGGTGCAATGTAGTCAGACCAGTTGTAGACGTGCAGCACTTTATCGTCTGCCTGGGCCGCACCCGCCATTGCGCCCATCAGGGACAAGGCGAGGAGGGTCTTGCCAGCGTTCTTCAAACCTAATGCCTTCATTATGGTGATGCTCCAATTTTTTCTTTTTTGGGCCACGTTCTTTTATGTTCAGCGGCCCTTCCAGAGGGCAACAAAACAGAGGGACAGTCTGGCAAGTTCAGGGGCCGGCTTTCAACCAAAGCCCCTATATTTATAACTGCTCAGTGCACTGCGCACTGAGCCTAGCACTTAGCCCTGCAATGCCGCCAAAGTCAGGTCCAGGCATGTACGCGCCTTGCTCACCAGTTCGTCGATTTCGGCCTTGCTGATTACCAGCGACGGCGAAATGATCATGGTGTCGCCCACGGCGCGCATGATCAGCCCGTTGTTGAAGCAGAAGTTGCGGCAAATCATGCCCACGCCCTTGCCTTCATAACGCTTGCGGGTGGCCTTGTCCTGAACCAGCTCAATCGCACCCAGCATGCCTACGCCGCGAACTTCACCCACCAACGGGTGGTCAGCCAGTTCCCTCAGACGTTTCTGCAAATACGGTGCCGTTTCTTCGTGCACGCGGTTAACGATTTTTTCATCGCGCAGGATGCGGATGTTTTCCAAGGCCACCGCTGCCGCCACCGGATGACCGGAGTAGGTGAAGCCGTGGTTGAAGTCACCGCCTTCGTTCAGCACGGCAACCACATCGTCGTGCACGATCAGGCCACCCATGGGCACGTAGCCCGAGGTCAGCCCCTTGGCGATGGTCATCATGTGCGGTTTGAGGTCGTAGAAGTCGCTGCCGAACCACTCGCCGGTGCGGCCGAAACCACAGATCACCTCGTCGGCGACAAACAGGATGTCGTACTTGGCGAGGATTTCCTTGATACGCGGCCAGTAGGTTTCCGGCGGCACGATCACACCACCCGCGCCCTGGATCGGCTCGGCAATAAAGGCACCGACGTTGTCCACGCCCAATTCCAGAATCTTCTCTTCCAACTGGTTGGCGGCCCAGATCCCGAACTCTTCAGGGCTCATGTCGCCGCCTTCGCCGAACCAGTACGGTTGGGCGATGTGGGTGATGCCCGGAATCGGCAAGTCGCCCTGCTCATGCATATATGTCATGCCGCCCAGGCTCGCGCCGGCCACGGTGGAGCCGTGGTAGCCGTTCTTGCGGCTGATGATGACTTTTTTATTCGGTTGGCCTTTGACCGCCCAGTAGTGGCGGACCATGCGCAACATGGTGTCGTTGCCTTCGGAGCCGGAGCCGGTAAAGAACACATGGTTCATGCCGGCCGGTGCGATGTCGGCAATCACCTTGGCCAGTTCCAGCACCGGCGGGTGAGCCGTCTGGAAGAACAGGTTGTAGTACGGCAGCTCTTTCATTTGCTTGGCGGCGGCGTCGGCCAGTTCATCGCGACCGTAACCGATGGCCACGCACCAGAGGCCGGCCATGCCGTCGAGGATTTTGTTGCCTTCGCTGTCCCACAGATAAACGCCGTGGGCTTTGGTGATGATCCGTGGGCCCTTCTCTTTCAATTGCTTGAAATCGCTGAACGGCGCCAAGTGATGATCGCTGCTCAAGGCTTGCCATTCACGGGTTTGCGGGTTGTTGCTGGACATACCAATCTCCTAGACTTTTCAGTGAAGGGCGCGCTGCTCCCACAGCGCGCCCGGCGCATCAGACGGCAAAGAGCAGGAATTCCCGCTCCCATGAACTGATCACGCGCTTGAAGTTTTCATGCTCGGCCCGCTTGACCGCGACGTAGCCTGTGATGAATTTCTGCCCCAGGTATTTCTCGATGGTCTTGCTGTTTTCCATGCGCTCCAAGGCGTCTTCGATGGTCAACGGCAGGCGCAGGTTGCGTCGCTCATAACCACGGCCCACCACCGGTGCGCTCGGGTTATGGCCTTCGACCATGCCGATGAAGCCACACAGCAAACTGGCGGCAATCGCCAGGTATGGGTTGGCGTCGGCGCCCGGCAGGCGGTTTTCCACGCGGCGGTTCTGCGGGCCGGCATCCGGTACGCGCAGGCCGACGGTGCGGTTTTCTTCGCCCCATTCCACGTTGACCGGTGCCGACGTGTCGGGCAGGAAGCGACGGAACGAGTTCACGTTGGGGGCAAACAGCGGCAGCAATTCAGGGATGAATTTCTGCAGGCCGCCGATGTGGTTGAGGAACAGTTGGCTCATGCTCCCGTCTTCATTGGAGAAGACGTTCTTGCCGGTGGCGATGTCGATGATGCTCTGGTGCAGGTGCATGGCGCTGCCGGGCTCGCCGGTCATCGGCTTGGCCATGAAGGTGGCGGCCACGTTGTGCTTGAGCGCGGCTTCACGCATGGTGCGTTTGAACACCAGAATCTGGTCGGCGAGGGACAGGGCATCGCCATGACGGAAGTTGATTTCCATCTGCGCGGTGCCGTCTTCGTGGATCAGGGTGTCGAGGTCCAGCTCCTGCAGTTCGCACCAGTCGTAGACGTCTTCGAACAGCGGGTCGAATTCGTTGGCCGCTTCTATAGAGAAGGACTGGCGACCGGTTTCCGGGCGACCGGAACGGCCAATCGGCGGCTGCAGCGGGAAGTCCGGGTCTTCGCAGCGCTTGGTCAGGTAGAACTCCATCTCCGGCGCCACGATGGGCTGCCAGCCTTTATCGGCATAGAGCTTGAGGACTTTCTTGAGCACGTTGCGCGGCGACAGCTCGATCGGGTTGCCTTGCTTGTCGTAGGTGTCGTGGATCACCTGGGCGGTCGGCTCGATAGCCCAAGGCACCAGAAACACGGCGTTCTGGTCGGGGCGGCAGATCATGTCGATGTCGGCCGGGTCGAGCAATTCGTAGTAGATGTCGTCTTCGACATAGTCGCCGGTGACCGTCTGCAGCAGAACACTCTCGGGCAGACGCATGCCTTTCTCGGCGATGAACTTGTTGGTCGGCGAGATCTTGCCCCGGGTGATGCCGGTGAGGTCGCCAATCATGCATTCGACTTCTGTGATCTTGTGGTTTTTCAACCAATCGGTGAGCTGGTCGAGGTTGTTACTCATAAATGCCTCTGGGCTGGGTTTCCTGACATCCATTAAAGGTCAGGCGTTGGTTGACGCAGCATCCGCGTCGTTTTTTCGTTCAGGGTAGGAGCTTACCTGCCATTTGCTGCAACGTTGCATTCCTCAAGCCAAAGTTGTGCAGAATCATGATCGGCAGCGCGGATGGCTGCTGATCAGTCGTCGTTGAGGAGGCAAAGAAGAGGTCGGACGGGCCGTCAAGAATAATGGCCGGTGCGTGGGCACTCACGCGGGGCGATCGGACTGCGGACAACGCCTGGCTGAAGCAGGCAGAGACGCCGGATGGCGGCAGGTGAAACATGAAGCACCCCGGTATTATTGCTGTTATGGGTTTGAATCGAGCTTAGCCTTGTTCATTTTTTTACACAACACCCCCGTAAAAAATACAACACGGCCCGCTCAAGCCTGCGAGTCCCAAGCCCTTCAAACCCAAAAAACCGCCCCAAAAAGCCCCAAATATGCCCTCAAGGCGCTTTTTTAGGGCAAAAAAGGCCTCGCTTGACTTCGGCATGCCGTTCGGGTTGACTGAAACCAGAAAAGATCAATGATTGATATTTTTAACAACAAAGGTGTTGCATCATGTCGGTACCCCCGCGTGCCGTTCAGCTTAACGAAGCGAACGCGTTCCTTAAGGATCATCCTGAGGTTCTGTACGTAGACCTTCTAATTGCGGATATGAATGGTGTGGTGCGCGGCAAGCGCATCGAACGCACCAGCCTCCACAAGGTTTACGAGAAGGGCATTAACCTGCCTGCCTCTTTATTTGCCCTGGATATCAACGGCTCAACGGTGGAAAGCACCGGCCTGGGCCTGGACATCGGTGATGCTGACCGAATCTGTTATCCAATCCCCGATACCCTGTGCAATGAACCCTGGCAAAAGCGCCCCACCGCGCAGCTGCTGATGACCATGCACGAACTTGAAGGTGAACCTTTCTTCGCCGATCCGCGCGAAGTGCTCCGCCAAGTTGTAAGCAAATTCGACGACCTTGGTCTGACAATCTGCGCCGCTTTCGAACTTGAGTTCTACCTGATCGACCAGGAGAACGTGAACGGCCGCCCACAACCACCCCGCTCGCCGATTTCCGGCAAACGTCCGCACTCGACACAGGTCTACCTGATCGACGACCTCGACGAATACGTCGACTGCCTCCAGGACATTCTGGAAGGTGCCAAAGAACAAGGCATCCCGGCCGACGCCATCGTCAAGGAAAGTGCCCCGGCGCAGTTCGAAGTGAACCTGCACCACGTGGCCGACCCGATCAAGGCTTGCGACTACGCCGTACTGCTCAAGCGCCTGATCAAGAACATCGCCTACGACCATGAGATGGACACCACCTTCATGGCCAAGCCTTACCCAGGCCAGGCAGGCAACGGTTTGCACGTACACATTTCGATCCTGGACAAGGACGGCAAGAATATCTTTGCCAGCGAGGATCCCGAGCAGAACGCCGCATTGCGTCACGCGATCGGCGGTGTGCTCGAGACCCTGCCCGCCCAGATGGCGTTCCTGTGCCCCAACGTCAACTCCTACCGTCGTTTCGGTGCACAGTTCTACGTGCCGAACTCGCCGTGCTGGGGCCTGGATAACCGCACCGTAGCGATTCGCGTACCGACCGGCTCGTCCGACGCCGTGCGTATCGAACACCGTGTGGCCGGCGCCGACGCCAACCCTTACCTGCTGATGGCTTCCGTCCTGGCAGGCGTGCACCACGGCCTGACCAACAAGATCGAGCCTAACGCACCCGTGGAAGGCAACAGCTACGAGCAGAACGAGCAGAGCCTGCCGAACAACCTGCGCGATGCGTTGCGCGAGTTGGACGACAGCGAGGTGATGGCCAAGTACATCGATCCTAAATACATCGATATCTTCGTCGCCTGTAAGGAAAGTGAGCTGGAGGAGTTCGAACACTCCATCTCCGACCTTGAGTACAACTGGTACCTGCATACCGTGTAAACGATTGCTGCGCTAACAAGGAACGCCGCTGGCTTTGGTCAGCGGCGTTTTTTTGTGGGTTTCTTTTGGCAGACCGAGTCGGCCTCATCGAGAGCAAGCACCCTCCCACACTTGACGGCATTCCAGGTTGGAGCTTGATCCGGTGTGGGAGCAGGCCTGCTCCCGATGGCGGCCTGGCAGACAACACACCTTCCTGCTCATACAATGCCCGCTGCCTTGTAGGAGACTTCCATGACCACCCGCCCCACCGCCCCTCGCAAACCCCGCGCCCGCAGCCAGGGCCGGATTGACGCGATCCTCGACGCCGCCCGCACCTTGCTGGCCGCCGAAGGCGTGGCGAGTCTGTCTATCTACAGTGTGGCCGAGCGGGCACAGATTCCGCCGTCGTCGGTGTATCACTTCTTCGCCAGTGTGCCGGCGCTGCTGGAAGCGTTGACGGCCGATGTGCACGCCGCTTTCCGGGCAGCCATCCAGGCGCCCATCGATCATGAATCACTCAGGCACTGGCGCGATCTGTCCTACATCGTCGAACAACGCATGCTCGCTATCTACGACCAGGACGCCGCCGCTCGCCAGTTGATCCTGGCCCAGCACGGGCTCACTGAAGTGACCCAGGCCGACCGCCAGCATGATCTGGAATTGGGTGACCTGATGTTCACCGTGTTCAATCGCCATTTCGACGTGCCGGCCTTACCCGCCGATGTGGATGTGTTTGCGTTGGCATTGGAGCTGAGCGACCGCGTGTATGCGCGCTCGGTGCATCAGCACGGGCTGATTACGCCGCGCATGGCCGAGGAAGGGATGCGGGTGTTTGATGCGTACGTGGGGCTTTATTTGCCGACCTACCTGCCCAAGCGTTGAATCCTGGGTTGGCCGGGCGCGCCTCGCTGAGGTAAGCCCCCTCCCACACTTGAATATGTTCACAGATCAAAGTGCGGGAAGGGGTTTGGCTGCGATGACGGCTTCAAGAGCGACGCGAATCACAACTTGGCGATCGACACCTCGGTGGATTTCACGAAGGCAATCACCTCACTGCCAATCACCAGCTCGAGCTCTTTGACCGAGCGCGTGGTGATCACCGAAGTCACAATGCCCGACGCAGTCTGCACATCGATTTCCGACAGCACGTCGCCGACCACGATTTCCTTGATGGTGCCTTTGAACTGGTTACGTACGTTGATGGCTTTGATAGTCATGATGATCTTCCTATATGAGTTATTGAGCCCAACGCAATTGCGTAGGCAACGGTGAAACAGGTTCGGGTTCCGGCGGCGAGCCGGGCAGCGACAGCACACGGTTGAGCACTTCGGCTTCCAGCGCGGCCAGGCGGTGTGAGCCTCGGGCTCGGGGGCGTGGCAGGTCGACGACCAGGTCCAGGCCGATTTCACCGTCTTCGATCAGGATCACCCGGTCGGCAATGGCCACGGCTTCGCTGACGTCGTGGGTCACCAGCAACACGGTGAAGCCGTGTTTCTGCCAAAGGTTTTCGATCAGTTGCTGCATCTCGATGCGGGTCAGTGCGTCCAACGCGCCCAACGGCTCGTCGAGCAGCAACAGGCGCGGCTGGTGAATCAAGGCGCGGGCCAGGGCCACGCGCTGCTTCTGGCCACCGGATAAGGCTGCCGGCCATTCATTGGCACGCTCGGCCAGGCCGACCGCCTCCAACGCCTCCAATGCTTTGGGACGCCAGTTGCCCTTGAGGCCAAGGCCCACGTTATCGATGATCTTTTTCCACGGCAGCAAGCGCGCTTCCTGGAACATCAACCGCGTATCTTCAATCGCTGCGTCGAGCGGCGCGGAACCGGCCAGCAGTTCACCGCCGCTGGCTTTGTCCAGGCCCGCCAACAAGCGCAGCAAGGTGCTTTTACCGCATCCGCTGCGGCCCACCACCGCGACGAACTGGCCGGCCGGGATATGCAGGTCTATCTCTTTGAGCACTTCCCGCGCACCAAAGGCCTTGCGCAACTTGCGCACTGCCAGCGGGATGCCTTTAAGCAGGCGCGGAGGTTGTTGAGCGGTCATGCCGCACCTCCTTTATTCACTTGGTAAGCCGGGTGCCAGCGCAGCCACACACGCTCCAGGCCACGGGCGGCGAGGTCGGCGAGTTTGCCGAGGACTGCGTACATGACGATGGCCAGAACGACGACGTCGGTCTGCAGAAACTCGCGAGCGTTCATTGCCAGGTAACCAATGCCCGAACTGGCCGAGATGGTTTCCGCCACAATCAGGGTCAGCCACATAAAGCCCAGGGCAAAGCGCACACCCACCAGAATCGACGGCAGCGCCCCCGGCAGAATGACCTGACGGAACAGGCTGAACCCGGACAGGCCATAACTGCGCGACATTTCCACCAACGCCGGGTCGACGTTGCGGATGCCGTGGTAGGTGTTCAGGTAGATCGGGAACAGCGTGCCGAGGGCGACCAGGAAAATCTTCGCGGTCTCGTCAATGCCGAACCACAGGATCACCAATGGAATCAACGCCAGGTGCGGCACGTTGCGGATCATCTGCACCGAGCTGTCCAACAGGCGCTCGCCCCACTTCGACAGGCCGGTGATGAACCCCAGGGCCAGACCGATGCTGCCACCAATCACAAACCCCAGGCCGGCACGCCAGCCGCTGATAGCCAGGTGCGTCCAGATTTCACCGCTGCGTACCAGGTTGATCCCGGCTTCAATCACCGCGCTCGGTGCCGGCAGAATGCGCGTCGACAACCAGCCCGCCGATACCGACAACTGCCACACCGCCAGCAACAGGATCGGCAGCACCCAAGGTGCGACGCGATGGCTCAGTTTTTCAAAGTTCATGGCGCCGCCTCAGCTTTGTGATGCAGCTTTGGGAAGGATGTCGTTGGCGACCATTTCACCGAACGGGCTGACGTAACCGGCGCTTTTCGGCAATTCGGGACGTTCGATATCCAAGTGCGGGAACAACAGCTCGGCCACCCGATACGACTCTTCCAGGTGTGGATAACCGGAGAAGATGAATGTATCGATGCCCAGGTCGGCGTACTCCTTGACCCGCGCCGCGACCGTTGGGCCGTCGCCCACCAGCGCCGTACCGGCACCGCCACGCACCAGGCCGACGCCAGCCCACAGGTTGGGGCTGACTTCCAGGTTGTCGCGACTGCCGCCATGGAGCGCAGCCATGCGTTGTTGGCCAACCGAGTCAAAACGCGCCAGGGACGCCTGGGCACGGGCGATGGTGTCGTCGTCCAGGTGGGAGATGAGTTTGTCGGCGGCTTGCCAGGCTTGCTCGTTGGTTTCGCGCACGATCACATGCAGGCGAATGCCGAAGCGCACGGTGCGCCCAAGCTTGGCGGCCTTGGCACGTACCTGTTCGATTTTCTCGGCGACGGCGGCCGGTGGCTCGCCCCAGGTCAGCACCATTTCCACTTGTTCGGCAGCCAGGTCCTGGGCCGCTTCGGAGGAGCCGCCGAAATATAGCGGCGGGCGCGGTTGCTGAATGGGTGGATAGAGCAATTTCGCGCCTTTGACGCTGATGTGCTCGCCGTCGTAATCCACCGTTTCGCCTTCCAGCACGCGACGCCAGATGCGGGTGAACTCCACCGAGGCCTGGTAGCGCTCTTCATGACTGAGGAACAAACCGTCGCCAGCCAATTCCTCCGGATCGCCACCGGTGACCAGGTTGAATAACGCACGCCCTCCGGACAAACGATCCAGAGTGGCTGCCTGACGCGCGGCCACCGTCGGGGAAATGATCCCGGGGCGAAGCGCGACAAGGAATTTCAAACGCTGGGTCACGGGGATCAGCGAGGCAGCCACCAGCCACGAGTCTTCGCAGGAGCGGCCGGTGGGGATCAGTACCCCGCCGAAGCCCAGGCGGTCGGCGGCCTGGGCCACTTGCTGCAAATAACCATGGTCGACGGCGCGAGCGCCTTCGGCGGTGCCAAGGTAATGGCCGTCGCCGTGGGTAGGCAGGAACCAGAAAATATTGAGGCTCATGGAGTTGTCTCCTGAAGAAGTCGGATTACGGCGCTTTGGCAACGGCGGCGGGTGGGGTCCAGATCACGTCCTTGATGCTCAAGGGTTTGGGGATCAATTTGAGTTGATAGAAGCTGTCGGCGATTTTCTGCTGGGCGGCGACCACCTCGGGTGTCAGGAACAGTGCGCCGTAGCCCTGGCGCTTGACCGAGGTCAGGGTGATGTCGGCCGGCAGGCCGAGCAGCGGTGCGACTTGTTGGGTGACTTCCTGCGGGTTGGCCTTGGACCATTCGCCCACCGCGCGCACTTCTTCCACCAGCGCCTTGATCACATCCGGGTGCTGCGTGGCGTAAGGCTTGGTGGCGAGGTAGAACTGGTGGTTGTCGGCAATGCCGGTGCCGTCACGCAGGGTGCGTGCTTGCAGTTGTTTCTCGGCGGCGGCCTGGTAAGGGTCCCAAATCACCCAGGCATCCACGCTGCCCCGCTCGAATGCGGCGCGGGCATCGGCGGGCGGCAGGAATACGGTTTGCACGTCGGTGTATTTGAGGCCGGCGTCTTCCAGGGCACGTACCAGCAGGTAGTGCACGTTGGAGCCTTTGTTCAGCACGATTTTCTTGCCCTTGAGCTCGGCCACCGATTTGATCGGCGAGTCTTTCGGCACCAGGATCGCTTCGCTGGTCGGCGCCGGTGGCTCGTAGGCGACGTAAAGCAGGTCGGCGCCGGCCGCCTGGGCGAAGACCGGCGGGGTTTCACCGGTGACGCCGAAGTCGATCGAGCCGACATTCAAGCCTTCCAGCAACTGCGGGCCGCCGGGGAATTCAGTCCATTGCACCTGCACGCCCTGGGCGGCCAGGCGCTTTTCCAGACTGCCCTTGGCTTTGAGCAACACCAAGGTGCCGTACTTCTGATAACCGATCCGCAGGGTCTCGGCCGCTTGAGCTTGAACAATGGCGCCGAAGGACACAGCCGCAGCAAACAGTGCGACCAGACCACGACGCAAAATGACAGTGCGCATGGCGCTCTCTCCAAATTTGCGATGAGGGGGTTGGCTGCACCTGCTTGGCCGTTGGCGGCTGAGTAAGGTGAGTCCTACAAAAAACAGTACGGCTTAAATGCTCCAGCGAGCACTCAACAAACGTTCATTCAACACATGGGGGTCAAGCGGTTTCGGGCGACGAGCCATGGCGCCATAGAGTGTCTCCAGGGCCTCATGCAAACGCTGTTCGAGCACTGGCACCAGTTGTGCCTGGGCGCTGCCCTCGCCATAGGCGATCTGGCTGTCTTCGGCAAAGATGCCGTGGAGCAACTCCTGGGCTTTCAGGGCCGAGAGCACGGGCTTCAAGGCGTAATCCACCGCCAGCATGTGGGCGATGCTGCCGCCGGTGGCCATGGGCAACACGATCTTGTGGGCCAGGGCGCGTTCGGGCAGCAGGTCGAGCACGGTTTTCAGCGCGCCGGAAAACGAGGCCTTGTACACCGGAGTGGCGATGACCAGGCCGTCGGCGTTGGCCACTTGCTGCAACAAGTCGATGACTTTGGGGCTGTCGAAGCGGGCGTGCAGCAAGTCTTCGGCCGGGAAGTCCCGTATCTGATAACTCACCACTTCCACGCCTTTTTGCTGTAGCCACTGACGGGTTTTATCCAGCAAGACCCCGGAGCGGGAACGCTGGCTGGGGCTGCCTCCAAGTGTTACGACCAGCATGCAGGTATTCCTTGAGCAAGTGTCGGCGGTTCGCTGGGTGGCGATGGCGCCAAGATGGAACAGACCATATCAGCTGATTTATATATCTATAAATCTTATTTTTTCATTTGTTTATTCCATAAAAATATATTTGATTCAGAAATCCCAAGGCGAAAAAAAAGGCCGTCGAAACGGCCTGAAAACCCCTGCTATGTGATCCGTTGAAACTCAGCGATTCGGTTGTGGTGTCAGCCTCAGGTACGGCTTCACTGCACGATAGCCCTTCGGAAAGCGCTTCTTGATCTCTTCTTCGTCCTTGAGTGACGGCACGATCACCACTTCATCACCGTCCTGCCAGTTGGCGGGCGTGGCGACCTTGTGGTTGTCGGTCAACTGCAACGAGTCGATGACCCGCAGGATTTCGTGGAAGTTGCGACCCGTGCTGGCCGGATAAGTAATCGTCAGGCGAATCTTCTTGTTCGGGTCGATCACGAACAGGGAACGCACGGTGAGGGTGTCGCTGGCATTCGGATGGATCAAGTCGTAAAGGTCCGACACCTTGCGATCGGCGTCGGCCAGGATCGGGAAGTTGACGACCGTGTTCTGGGTTTCGTTGATGTCTTCGATCCACTTGTGGTGCGAGTCCACGGGGTCTACCGACAGAGCGATGGCCTTTACACCGCGCTGGGCGAACTCGTCCTTGAGCTTGGCGGTGAAACCCAGCTCGGTGGTGCACACCGGCGTGAAGTCCGCCGGGTGTGAAAACAGCACCCCCCAGCTATCGCCCAGCCACTCATGGAAACGAATCTTGCCGGCGCTGGAATCCTGTTCGAAGTCGGGGGCGATATCGCCCAGTCTTAGGCTCATGGTGTAGCTCCTGATGAGTGCTTATGGAGCCCACTGTGCATGGGTTGCGGATTATTTAAAAAGAATAAATATCGATTTATCTAGACGATAAAAGAATATTAAAAATCTGTTCATTGGACTTGGCAAGAAGCGAGGATCAACATCGGTTCCAAGGTTCGAGAAGGCCTTGAGACGCTGTACAAAGAGGGGATTCGGGAAGGGCTTGCGGGGGTTGAGCCCGACCTGAAAGCAACACACCTTGCCCGGCATTGCGCCGGGCAAGGCTTCAAGCGCTTACAACAGTGGGATCGAGTAGCTGACGATCAGACGGTTTTCGTCTTGGTCGCGGGTAGCGATATCGGTACGCCACATAGCGTTTTTCCAAGCCACACCGAGGTTTTTCAGCGGACCTTCTGGAACAACGTAAGCCAGAGTCAGATCACGTTCCCATTCGGTTTTATCACCAGTAGGGTTGGAGATGTTGGTACCACGCAGGTAAACCACACCGGCGGTCAGGCCAGGTACGCCGACTTTGGCGAAGTCATAAGCGTAGCGAGCTTGCCAGGTACGCTCGCCAGCGCGGGCGAACTTCTGGATTTGCATGTCGGTGATGGTGCTGTTCGACGAGCCGTCACCTTGGTTCAGCCAAGGGAAGTCACTGTCGCCCTTGGTGTACTGGTAACCGCCACCAAAGGTGTGACCAGCAACCGAGTACAGTGCCAAGTAGCTGTAGAGATCGTTGTCGACCTTGCCCTTGGTGGTGGTGCCGCCGTAGTAACCAGAGGTGTAGTAACCGGCGGTGTCACCATTGGCACCGTTGTCACGGCTACGGTAGTAGCGCAGGTCGCTTTTCAGCACGCCCGGGCCGATTGCCCAGTTGTGTACCAAACCCAGGAAGTTCTGCGAGTAGAAGTCTTTCAGCTCGCCGTAGTAGTAAGAAGCGGTCAGGTCTTTGGTGATTTTGTAGTCAGCACCGGCATAGTAGAACTTGTTGACGAAGTTACCTGCGTCATAGTTCGAGCTACCGTTGGCACCAGCCAGGGACAGACCTTCGTTGTTGCTGGAGTTACGGCCCTTGGCGTGCTCGATTTGACCAGCGGTCAGGGTCAGGTCTTTGATCTCGTTCGACGTGATCTGGCCGCCCTGGAAGGTTTGTGGCAGCAAACGACCGTCGTTGGTCTTGATGACCGGGTTGTTTGGCTGCAGGGTACCGATTTTCAGCTCGGTCTGGGAAATCTTGACCTTACCGGTCAGGCCCAGGCTGGCGTAGTCGCGGACAGCCTTGTTGCCATCGCTTGGGAAGACGGTACCGCCGGAAGCTGTACCGGTGTAGTTACCGTGGTCTGCACGGCTGGAATCCAGGCGCAAGCCATACAGGCCGATAGCATCAACACCAAACTGAACGGTACCTTGGGTATAACCCGAGATGAAACGCAGATCGAAGCCTTGGCCCCATTCGGCGTTTTTGCTACGAGTGTTGGCGCCGCTGCCCGTTGCTGCAGGCTGGCCATCACGGTTGTCAGTATTGATGTAGAAGTTACGCAGACCCAGAGTGGCCTTGCTGTCTTCGATGAAACCGGCGGAGTGTGCCTGTTGTGCAATTGCAGCCACAGCCACGGCCAACGCCAATGTTGACTTCTTCATGTACCGCTCCTCTCATTTCTAATTTTTGTATTTCTTAGGTCTCGGGTCTAACGCCCTTGATCCACAGATGCGCGATTAGCGCCAGATAGTGACTACCAAGTCAATCGTAACCTGATATGTCTACTACCTTCGTCTAATCGCAGTTAATTTGGTCCCTGCAGGGTAATGAGTTTTTCATACACCCAAAAAGAATTATTTCATTCTTTTTCATACCATTCAGGAATAACCTTTTCAGGTAAGCGAGTCGACCAGCGTAGACCAACCGCGCCATAAGCTAATACCCAAATGGTCTTTAACAGCCTTTTTTTAGATCGATTGACGTAGCCGTACCGTTGCATACGTCACCCACGATCAAAAAGGCGACGCCATCATGGCCAAAGGCACATCCTCCCGTCAATTTGTTACAGTTTTTGTGTCACTAATAATTTCTTTTGCTGTCAAAGCGGCCCGCAAGTCGTCAGGTGAGGGTGCCAGGTTTCGCGTAGCGACGACTTCACTCAATGTATCGATCGTGACGTTTAGCGTATCGGCCCAGATCAATGCTTCTTAAGCGTGGGGCGATGCGTCATGGCAAAAGCGTCTGGGGACAGGGCGGAGTTTTTGAAGATGGGGAAGGCGCGAGGCGCTGTTGCCGGGTTGTTCGGCGCTCGTCAGCGACACATGCATCAAGATAAAACGCAGGCGAATGTGAGGGGGGCTTGCTTGCGACAGCAGTCATCCAGCCAGCCCCTCATAAGTGACTGACCCACCGCTATAGGGAGTAAGCCCCCCTTTTAGTTAGAGCGCTTTCTCGAAAATTTTCGAATTACGCTGGTAGTTGTAGAGCGACGCCCGCGCCGACGGCAGGCGATCCACGCTGCTCGGCACAAAGCCGCGCTCGCGGAACCAGTGAGCGGTGCGGGTGGTGAGGACAAACAGCGTCTTCAACCCCTGCGCCCGAGCACGGGTCTGGATACGTTCGAGCAACACATCACCACGCGCACCGTGGCGGTACTCTGGGTTCACCGCCAGACACGCCAGCTCACCGGCATCCGAATCCGCAATCTGGTACAGCGCCGCGCAGGCGATGATCATGCCTTCACGCTCGACCACGCTGAACTGCTCGATCTCACGCTCCAGGACTTCACGCGAACGGCGCACCAGAATGCCCTGCTCTTCCAACGGGCTGATCAGGTCGAGCAAGCCGCCCACGTCTTCAATCGCCGCTTCGCGCACCTGCTCGAATTGCTCCTGGGCCACCAGCGTACCGCCGCCGTCCCGGGTGAACAGCTCGGTGAGCAAGGCGCCGTCTTCGGCGTAACTGACGATATGGCTGCGCCCTACTCCTCCGCGGCAAGCCTCGGCGGCCGCGTCGAGCAATTCGGCCTGATAGTTGCTCGCACCCAGGCGTTGCAAGTGTGCCGGCACTTGCTGGGGGCGCAGTTCGCGCACCAGCCGGCCGTTTTCATCGATCAGGCCCATGTCGGCCCCGAACAGCAGCAGTTTGTCGGCACCCAGGTCGATAGCGGCGCGCGTGGCGACGTCTTCGCAGGCCAGGTTGAAGATCTCACCGGTGGGCGAGTAACCCAGGGGCGACAGCAGCACAATGGAGCGCTCGTCCAACAGGCGGTTGATACCCTTGCGGTCGACCCGACGCACTTCGCCGGTGTGGTGGTAATCCACACCTTCGAGCACGCCGATCGGGCGGGCAGTCACCAGGTTGCCACTGGCGACACGCAGGCGCGAGCCCTGCATCGGCGAAGACGCCATGTCCATGGACAGGCGCGCTTCGATCGCAATACGCAGGTGGCCGACGGCGTCGATCACACATTCCAGCGTAGCGGCATCGGTGATGCGCAAGCCTTCGTGGTAAGCCGGAGTCAGGCCGCGGGCCTCAAGGCGCGCCTCGATCTGAGGGCGCGAGCCGTGTACCAGCACCAGCCGCACACCCAGGCTGTGGAGCAGCACCAGGTCGTGGACGATATTGCCGAAATTCGGATGCTCCACACCATCGCCCGGCAACATGACCACAAAGGTGCAGTCCCGGTGAGCGTTGATGTAGGGCGAAGCGTGACGAAGCCAATTGACGTATTCGGGCATAAAACCTGGGCCTGTAATAAGTAGCAGCCAAACAAGGATGAATCGTGAAAGCGCACAGCGGGCTGGTGGTTATCGTCGGAACAGGCTTGGCGACACGCTCGCTCTCCTTCTATGTACGAATGGACAAGGCTTAATTTATGCGGGTTTAAGGCAGTAATGCTCGATCAGATCCCGCAATAGACGCACTGTAGGCGTCAAGCGTGACATTTCCAGGTACTCGCCCGGCTGGTGCGCGCAGGCGATGTCGCCAGGGCCAAGCACCAGGGTTTCACAACCGAGGCGCTGAAGATAAGGCGCTTCAGTGCCGAACGCTACTGCTTCGGCGCGATGACCGGTCAATCGCTCCGCCACTCGAACCAGTTCGGCGTCTTCCGGTTGCTCGAACGGCGGTACTTCGGGGAACAACGGCGCGTAGTCGATCTTGACCTGATGACGCTCGGCCACGGGTTGCAGCTTTTGCCGGATCGCATCGCGCAACACCCGAGGGTCCATCCCCGGCAGGGGGCGCAGGTCGAACTCCAGGGAACACTGGCCGCAGATGCGATTGGGGTTGTCGCCACCATGGATACAACCGAAGTTCATAGTCGGCTGGGGCACACTGAACTGCGGGTTGCGGTACTCGCGCTGCCAGGCCAGGCGCAGGCCGCGCAACTCGCCGATGGCGTCGTGCATGGCTTCGAGAGCGCTGTGGCCCAGGCTCGGGTCCGATGAATGGCCACTTTGGCCAAGGATATCGATGCGTTCCATCATCACGCCTTTGTGCAGGCGGATCGGCTTGAGGCCGGTAGGCTCGCCAATCACCGCCGCGCGTCCCAACGGGCGGCCAGCTTCGGCCAGCGCACGGGCGCCGGACATCGAGCTTTCTTCGTCACAGGTCGCAAGGATCAGCAACGGTTGCCTGAACGGTTGATCCAGCAGCGGCAATACGGCTTCGATTACCAGCGCAAAAAAACCTTTCATGTCGCAACTGCCCAGCCCTATCCAGCGGCCGTCGACTTCCGTCAGTTTCAGCGGGTCGGTCTTCCACAATGCTGCGTCATAAGGAACCGTGTCGCTATGCCCCGCCAGCACCAGGCCGCCCGGGCCGCTGCCGAAGCTGGCCAACAGGTTGAATTTGCCGGGGCTGACCTGCTGGATGTCGATGGCAAAACCCAGGTCGCCCAGCCAGTCGGCGAGCAGATCGATCACCGGGCGGTTGGTCTGGTCGAGAGACGCTTGGGTGCAACTGACCGACGGCGCGGCAATCAGCGCAGCGAATTGCTCTTTCAAGGTGGGTAACGGCATACGCGGTCTCTCAACTTCCCGGATGAGGCCCACTATAGAGCCATCTGCACGACACAATAAACCGTTGCGGCGCGTTGCCGGGCTCAGTCCTGTACACTGCACGACCTTGGCAGCCACTCTTTTCCCCGGCTGCGCTCCCGATCCTGGATGTTCCGGCCATGCAAAAAGAAACCGAAATCAAGCTGCGCGTCAGCCGCGAGACCCTCGCCGCACTGCGTGAGCACCCGCTCCTGAAAAAACGCAACAAAAGTGGCTGGGAACGCCGTGAGTTGATGAACCAGTACTTCGACACCCCAGAGCGTGACCTGGCCCAGGCCAAAGTCGCCCTGCGCCTGCGCAAGGACGGTGACGACATCATTCAGACCCTCAAGACCCGTGGCCAGAGTGTCGCCGGCTTGTCGGAACGTAACGAATACAACTGGGAGTTGCCCAAAGCCAAGCTCGACGTGAAGAAACTCGACGGCGAGTGCTGGCCCGAGCAACTGGCCGAACTGGACAAAAAAACCCTCAAGCCGATCTTCACCACCGATTTTGTGCGCGAACGCGCCGAGATCGCCTGGGGTCGCGGCAAAGCCAAGGTGGTCATCGAAGCCGCCCTGGACTTGGGCCATGTCGTGGTCGGCAAGCAGAAAGAAGAAATCTGCGAACTGGAACTGGAATTGCGTGAAGGCGAACCGGCCGCCCTGCTGGAACTGGCCGCCGAGCTGGCCGCCACCCTGGCGTTGATGCCGTGTGATATCAGCAAGGCCGAACGCGGCTATCGCCTGTATGACGCCGGCAGCTACTCCCTGAGCCTGCCGGCGCCGCAGATTCACGCCGAAATGCCGTTGGACGACGCCTTCGCCGCCATCATGTGGCATCTGTTGGGCAGCAGCCAGCGCCTGGCCGAGCAGTACCGCTTCAATGGTCACTGGCGGCTGTTGCAGGACTGGGTCGACAACCTCGGCGAATTGCGCGCCTTGATCGGCAGCCTCGGTCAGGCCGCACCGCGTCAATCCACCAGCGAGCTGCGCAGCGCGCTGGATGCATTGCTGGAAGACTGGCGCCCACTGGTGCAGGCCGGTGACGATGATGAAGACATACGCAAAGCTGCGCCGGAACAGTTCATCGAAGAATTGGAAGACGTGCGCTGGGGCCTGTTCTCACTGAACGCTTCCCGCTGGCTGCTGGCCCGCACCTGGACTGCCGACCGCAACGTGCGGGGCAACCGCCAGGGCGCCGCGCAGATCACCAACTGGCTGCCACGCCTGCTGGCCGAAGATGCTGTCGCCCTGCAACTGCCGCGCTACCAGCAGCAACCAGAAGACCTGGCCGAGCAACTGCCACGCCTTGAACGCATCCAGGCCTGGCTGCACCATGCGCGCCAGGTGGTGGATATTCCGGAACTGGACCGCCTGTACGGTGAACTGAACAAGCTGGTGCAACTGGCCAACCAACCGATCACTGACGAGTCGCTGGATGCGCGTATGCACCAGGCGATTGCGGTGTTCCAGAATCGCGCGTGGAAAACCCTGCTGCGTCTGTGATATCGCCATCGGGGGCGGTGCGATCTGCCCCCGATGAGGCCAAGCCTGTCAGCGCAACACTGGCAGGCTGGTGGTGGATTTGATCTCCGACAACGCCACGATTGAGTTGACCTCCTGGATGCCCGGCACCATGGACAGCTTCTCGAAGAAAAACCGCTCGTACGCTTCAATATCCGACGTCACGATGCGCAACAGAAAATCCACCGCCCCCATCAGCACGTAACACTCCAACACTTCCGAAAACCCGCGAATCGCTTCGGTGAATTCTGTGAAGTTGGAGCGGCCGTGGGCATTGAGTTTGACCTCGGCAAAAATCTGCGTGTTGAGGCCGATTTTCTTGCGATCCAGCAAGGTGACCTGACCACGAATCACCCCCTCCTCCTTGAGCCGCTGAATACGCCGCCAACAGGGCGACTGGGACAGGCCAACCTGTTCGGCGATCTGTGCACTGGACAGCGAAGCATCCTCCTGCAGCAAGGCCAGGATACGGCGGTCGTAGGCGTCCAACTCACTGTGCATAGAATTACCTATAAATACGTCAGTCTTGAATCACTTGATTCGATCCTTCGCAATTTACGCGAATATCAGGCAAGAAATCTCCGCTGCCGAATGTAAAAATTTCTCCAGCCTGATTTGGAGATTTCTCATGCACGCCGTCGAAGCCACCCAGCCTGCTGCCCGCATTGACGCGTGGGCCGTCAACAACGCCCATTGCCAGGCGCATTACCGCATCGTTGCCGAGGCTGAGCCCGATGTGTTGTGCCGCGCGCTCAACTATTTCGCTTTGCAAAGCCTGACGCCACGGCAAGTCAATGTAGACCGCAAGGACGACCTGTTGAGCATTGATATCGTGATGGACGGTTTGAGTTGGCACCGCGCCCAGGTGATCGGTGAAAAGATTCGAAACCTGATCAACGTGCACTCGCTGGACCTCTGGCCGGCTGATTCTGCGGGGCTTCAAGCATGGGTGGCGAGCGCTCGGTAAAGCCATGAAATACACGCTGGGAGGAAGATGTTCAGGGGCTGGCTAGCCTGGGGGTTGTTCTCTACTTCCCCAGGAAACCCCATGCCTGTTGACCAACGACTGGAACTTCAACCGATGCTGCCGGCATTGATCGATGGAGGGCTGATTACAACCGACATTGCACAGCGCTTGGCGAGGCTACCGGCCAGCAACACCCAGCATCCCCTGGAATATGTCGCCGCCCAGGGGCCATGCCTGGAAGCCTTGACCCAGTGGCTGGCCCGGCACGCCGGGCAACCTTATTTGCGTATCGACCCGCTGAGGATCGACGTGGCGGCGGTCGTGCCATTGATGTCCCACGCCTTCGCGCAGCGCCACGCCATTCTCGCGGTGGCGGTAGACGCCCAGAGCGTCACCATCGCCAGCGCACAACCCTATGTCACCGGCTGGGAAGCCGGCTTGGCGCAAGTGCTCAAGCGCTCAATCAAACGCGTGGTCGCCAACCCCCGGGATATTCAGCGCTGCATCGACGAATTTTACCGACTGGCCAGGTCGGTCAGTGGCGCAGATCAGAAGGTGGCGTCCCCGGGCAACTTTGAACTGCTCAACCTCGGCGCCAGCGACAAGGAGCCGGACGCCAATGACGCGCACATCGTCAACATCGTCGACTGGCTGCTGCAGTACGCCTTTGGCCAAAGGGCCAGCGACATCCATATAGAACCGTGCCGCGAACAAAGCCGTGTACGCTTGCGCATCGATGGGCTGTTGCACGACGTCTATCAGTTCCCGCCCCAGGTCACCATGGCGGTGGTCAGCCGCCTGAAAAGCCTGGGCCGGATGAATGTGGCAGAGAAACGCAAACCCCAGGACGGCCGGGTCAAAACCAAAAGCCCCACGGGCGCCGAAGTGGAACTGCGGCTTTCAACCTTGCCGACGGCATTTGGCGAAAAGCTGGTGATGCGGATTTTCGACCCGCAGGTATTGCTCAAGGATTTTGACCAGTTGGGTTTGTCGCCCGCTGACCAGCAGCGCTGGCAGGCAATGACCCGCCAGGCCAACGGCATCATTCTGGTTACCGGCCCTACCGGCTCAGGCAAGACCAGCACGCTTTACGCCACGCTCAAGCAACTGGCGACCCGCGAGGTCAACCTGTGCACAGTGGAGGACCCGATCGAGATGGTCGAGCCCGCCTTCAACCAGATGCAAGTGCAGCACAACATAGGCCTGACCTTCGCCAGCGGCATACGCGCGCTGCTGCGCCAGGATCCGGACATCATCATGATCGGCGAAATTCGCGACCAGGAAACCGCAGAGATGGCAATCCAGGCCGCACTCACCGGGCACTTGGTGCTGTCGACCCTGCATACCAACGATGCACCCAGCGCCATCAGCCGTTTGCAGGAATTGGGCATTGCTCATTATTTGATCAAAGCTACGCTGATAGGAGTGATGGCGCAGCGTTTGGTGCGCCTTTTGTGCCCTCACTGCAAGCGAACGGTGAATGTACTGGAGAATGCCTGCGAGGCCGTCGGATGCGTGGAGTGTCGCGATAGCGGTTATCGAGGCCGAGCCGGGCTCTACGAAATCATGTTGATGAACGAACCGCTCAAGGCATTGGTAACTCCCGGTGCCGACGTGCAGGCGCTGCGTCGGGCGGCTATTGAGCAAGGCATGTGCAGCCTGCGCATGGCTGGCCTGGAGAAAGTGAACGCCAGCCTGACCACGCTGGCAGAAGTATTACGGGTAACACCTGGCGATTCAGAAACAAATCCTTTGATTGTTGAGCCGTGAAACCGTCCTTATCCGTGACCAGACCGCTACAATCGGCCGAACGTCGTTTTACTGATACCTTCAGATAGGGAATCGCCATGCAGATCGGAACCGTACTGCTTTTGTTCGTGGGATTGGCCGTCGCCATCCTGTTCATGGGTTTTAAAGTGGTGCCCCAGGGCTACCAGTGGACAGTCGAGCGTTTCGGCCGTTACACCAACACCCTCAAACCCGGCCTGAATATCATCATCCCGGTCATGGACCGCATCGGTCGCAAGATCAACGTGATGGAAAGCGTGCTGGATATTCCGCCCCAGGAAGTGATTACCGCCGACAACGCCACCGTGCAGATCGACGCCGTGTGTTTCTTTCAGGTGGTCAATACCGCCCAGGCCGCCTACGAGGTCAACAACCTCGAACATGCCATCCGCAACCTGCTGCAAACCAATATCCGTACCGTGCTGGGCTCCATGGAGCTGGATGCCATGCTGAGCCAGCGTGACGGTATCAACGAAAAACTGCTGCGTACCGTCGATGAAGCCACGGCGCCATGGGGCATCAAGATCACCCGCATCGAGATCAAGGACATCAGCCCACCCGCCGACCTGATGGCCGCCATGTCGGGCCAGATGAAGGCCGAGCGGATCAAGCGTGCACAAATCCTGGAGGCCGAGGGCCTGCGGGCATCGGCGATCCTGACAGCCGAAGGCAAGAAGCAGGCGCAGATCCTGGAGGCCGAGGGTAGCCGCCAGGCGGCGTTCCTTGAGTCCGAAGCCCGTGAGCGCCAGGCCGAAGCTGAAGCCCGCGCTACCCAGGTGGTTTCAGAGGCTATCGCATCAGGCAACGTGCAGGCGGTGAATTATTTCGTCGCGCAAAAATACATCGATGCGCTGGGCAAGCTGGCTTCGGCCAACAACAGCAAGGTGATCCTGATGCCGCTGGAGGCCAGCCAGGTGATCGGCGCCGTCGGTGGTATCGGCGAAATCGTCAAGGCCACCTTCGACAACAAGAAAGGCTGAGGCACGCCATGTGGGATTTCCTGCAGCATCTGTCGTTCTGGGATTGGCTGGCACTGGGCACGGTGCTGTTGATTCTTGAGGTCTTTGGCGCAGGTGGTTACCTGCTATGGATGGGCATCGCCGCGGCGGCCGTGGGCGTGATCAAGTTCCTGATCCCGCCGCTCGGCCTGGAATGGCAGTTGCTGCTGTTCGCCGTGTTGTCGATCCTGACGGCCGTGTACTGGTGGAAACGCCAGCGCAGCAGCGCCAAGCTCAGCGACCAGCCAGGGCTGAACATGCGCGGGTCGGAACTGATTGGGCGCACCTTTGTGGTGCATCAGGCAATCGTCGATGGCCGTGGAAAGATAAAAGTCGGTGATGGCGTGTGGATGGTGACCGGGCCGGATAAGCCCGTAGGCTCTCAAGTACGCGTAATCGCGCAGAATGGGGCAGTTTTGCAAGTCGAAACTGTTTAGTCAGTGATGGAACTCGGTTGGGTTAACTACAATCAAAAGGTTCAGATAACCCACCCGGAGTCACCCATCATGCGTCTTAAATATGCTGTCGCAACCCTCGCCGTGCTTTCTCTTCCTGTCGGCTCAGCCATGGCCGACAGCTTCTGGCGCAACGTCATCTCATCGGGCGCTACCACCGGCTCGACGTACCTGACCTTCAAAGACCACAAGATGGTCGTTGCTGCTCAAGACGACGCCGGCAGCTTCGTCGCCAGCGACGGTGGTATCCGCGGCCCCTACCTGGAAGCCGCCATGCAGAAAGTCCGTGCCGACAACCCTGGCCTGAAGGCTACCGACATGGAACTGGCCAATGCGATCCTGGCGAAGAATGCCATTGCCGAGTAATAGCACTGCCTGAAAAAATGCCGCTTTTTGAAGCGGCATTTTTTTGTCCGTATCATGACGATTCATTCACGCGTGACAGGCTATATTCAGTCAAACCGTGCAACCATGCGGTACTGATACGTCTATTACTCATCGCCTACCTGAAACGGATGCCTTCTTCGTCATGAGCCAACAGCCCTTCCTGCCGTTTTCCAAACCTACCATTGATGAAGCCACCATCGCGGCAGTCGGCGATGTACTGCGCTCCGGCTGGATCACCAGCGGGCCGAAGGTGCAGGCATTCGAGGCTCAGTTATCGGAATACTTCGGTGGCCGCCCGGTGCGCACGTTCAACTCGGGGACCTGCACCATGGAGATCGCCTTGCGCATCGCCGGTATCGGTGCCGGCGATGAAGTCATCACCACCCCGATCTCCTGGGTCGCTACAGCCAACGTGATCCTGGAAGTAGGCGCCACGCCGGTGTTTGCCGATATCGACCCGGTCACTCGCAATATCGACCTGGCCCAGGTAGAAGCAGCCATTACACCGCGCACCAAGGCGATCATTCCGGTGTACCTGGCGGGCTTGCCCCTGGACATGCCAATGCTTTATGCGCTGGCGAACAAGTACAACCTGCGCATCATCGAAGACGCCGCTCAGGCGCTGGGCTCCAGTTGGGACGGCGAGCGCATCGGCGCTACCGGTGACTTCGTGTCGTTCAGCTTCCAGGCCAACAAAAACATCACCTCTTCTGAAGGCGGTTGCCTGGTATTGAACAACGCCGAGGAAGCGCGTCTGGCGGAGAAATATCGCCTGCAGGGCGTGACCCGCACGGGTTTCGACGGCCTGGATGTGGATGTGTTGGGTGGCAAGTTCAATATGACCGATATCGCCGCCGCCATCGGCCTGGGGCAATTCGCTCATATCGAGAAGATCACCGCACATCGCCAGAACCTGGCACGGCACTACTTCAAATGCTTCGGCAGTGACTTCGAAGAAAAATACGGCGCGCAACTGCCGCCAGCCGATTTCGAAAACAGTAACTGGCACCTGTTCCAACTGGTACTGCCTGAACGTCAGGATGGCCTGCCGGCGCGCGCGACATTCATGGAGCAAATGCAGGCCCACGGCGTCGGCATTGGCTACCACTACCCGCCGATCCACCTGCTGAGCCTGTATCGGGCACAGGGGTTCAAGGAAGGCATGTTCCCGGTAGCCGAGCGTGTTGGGCGTTTGATCGTGTCGTTGCCGATGTTCACGGCGATGACAGAGGCGGACGTAGAGCGGTCGGTAGCCGCTGTAAAAGCGGTATTGCAGCGCTGAAGGCAAGTTGCTGGAGCCGGATTGCCCGGCTCCAGCGTCAGCATCACTCGCCGATGGCGGCTTTGTAGCCAGCAGCATCCAGCAGTTTTTCCAGATCAGCCGGGTTGCTTGGCTTGAGCTTGAAGATCCAGGCACCGTACGGATCGGTGTTCAAGCGTTCTGGTTCAGTGCTCAGTTCTTCGTTCACCGCGATCACCTCGCCAGCAATCGGCGAGTAGATATCCGAAGCCGCTTTCACCGATTCAACCACACCCGCCTGAGCCTCTGCGGCAAACACGTTGCCAACTTCAGTCAGCTCAACGAACACCACATCACCCAGAGCTTCCTGAGCATGGTCGGAGATCCCGACGGTCACCGTGCCGTCCGCTTCCAGACGGGCCCATTCGTGACTTTCGGCAAAACGCAGTTCGGCAGGGATATCGCTCATAGTCTGTGTCCTCAAGAAGAAATGTCAGCGGCCTTCGGCCTGCCGGAAATAGGTTAGATCAAGGTTTTGCCATGGCGCACGAAGGTCGGCTTGACCACTCGAACCGGGTACCACTTGCCGCGGATTTCCACTTCGGCCCGATCGGCGGTGGCCGTCGGTACACGTGCCAAGGCAATGGATTTGCTCAGCGTAGGAGAGAAACTACCACTGGTGATCTCTCCTTCGCCAACATTGGCGATACGAACCACTTGATGAGCGCGCAAAACCCCGCGTTCCTCCAGCACCAGCCCGACCAATTTGAACTGCACACCCGCGGCTTTTTCCGCCTCCAGTGCAGCGCGGCCGATGAAGTTGCGTTCGGCAGGCTCCCAGGCAATGCTCCAGCCCATATTGGCCACGAGCGGTGAAACGCCCAGGTGAATATCCTGGCCATACAGGTTCATACCGGCTTCCAGGCGCAGCGTATCGCGGGCCCCAAGGCCGATGGGTGAGATGCCGGCGCCCACCAGGTCGTTGAAAAAGCCCGGCGCCTGATCGGCGGGCAGGACAATTTCCAGGCCGTCTTCGCCGGTATAACCCGTGCGGGCAATAAACCAGTCGCCGTCGGCCTGCCCCTCAAAGGGCTTGAGCTGGTGGATCAAGGTGCTGCGCGACTGGGTAACCAGTTCGGCGATTTTCTGCCGGGCATGCGGGCCTTGGATAGCCAGCATGGCCAACTCGGACCGCTCCTGCAGTTGCACTGAAAAGCTGCCCAGCTGCGCCCGTATCCAGGCCATGTCCTGGTCACGGGTGGCGGCGTTGAACACCAGCCGATAACCGGTTTCGGTGCGGTAGACGATCATATCGTCGACCACGCCGCCCTGCTCGTTGAGCATCGCGCTGTACAACGCACGGCCGCAGCCATGCAAACGATCCACATCATTGGCCAGCAGATACTGCAGCCATTCCTTGGCCTGTAGGCCTGTGACATCGATCACGGTCATATGGGATACATCGAACACCCCGCAGTCGCGTCGCACCTGATGGTGTTCTTCAACTTGCGAACCGTAATGCAGGGGCATATCCCAACCGCCAAAATCGACCATTTTCGCGCCGAGGGCGAGATGCAGGTCATACAGAGGCGTACGCTGTCCCATGGGTTTCTCCTTCCGGGCTTGGCGAAGGTGCGCGGAGCAGCTGTTCGCGCCTGAAGCCTCGAATTACAAGGCCTGCAGCCACGTCCAGCGACCCGCTCCGAAAGACGAAGCGCACCGAATGCCGCGCATTGTAGCTGCAAGCCGTAGCACTGACACCTAACCGATTTGTCGTGCAGACCTGCGAATCAACCCAATGACCGGCAACAGGCCAACCAATACCAGTGTCAGCGCCGGCAAAGAGGCCCGTGCCCACTCGCCTTCACTGGTCATTTCAAAGATACGCACCGCCAAGGTGTCCCAGCCGAACGGGCGCATCAGCAGGGTAGCGGGCATTTCCTTGAGGACATCCACGAACACCAGCAGCGCCGCGCTCAACGCTCCAGGAAGCAATAACGGCAGATACACTTTGCAAAACAGTCGCGGGCCACTGACACCGAGGCTGCGCGCCGCTTCCGGCAACGATGGGCGGATTCGCGCCAGGCTGCTGTCCAAAGGACCGTAGGCCACCGCCAGAAAGCGCACCAGATACGCCAGCACCAATGCCAACAAGCTGCCCAGCAACAATGGCTTGCCCGCCCCCCCCAACCAGCCCGACAGCGGCACCACCAGCTCGCGGTCCAGATAACTGAACGCCAGCATGATCGACACTGCCAGCACCGAGCCCGGCAAGGCATAGCCGACATTGGCCAGGCTGATGCCGGAGCGAATCGTTCGTGTCGGTGCCAGCCGGTTGGCGAAGGCCAATATCAACGCCACGCTGACCGTAATCAGCGCTGCAGTGCCCCCCAGGTAAAGGGTGTGAACAATCAGCCCGGCGTAGCGTTCATCCAAGTCGAAGCGGCCTCGCTGCCAGAACCAGGCAATCAGTTGCAGCATCGGGATCACAAACGCGCAAGCGAACACCAGCACGCACCAGCCGCTGGCCGCCACGGCCTTGAATCCGTGCAGGTGATACAGCGCCTTGCCCCGCGGCCGCTCGTTGCTCGGTCGACTCGCACCCCGGGCGCGCCGTTCGCCATACAGCACCACCATGACGACCAGCAGCAACAAGCTGGCAAGCTGCGCCGCGCCGGACAGGCTGAAGAAACCGTACCAGGTCTTGTAGATCGCTGTGGTGAAGGTGTCGAAATTGAACACCGACACCGCGCCGAAATCCGCCAGGGTCTCCATCAGCGCCAAGGCGACACCCGCACCAATCGCAGGCCTGGCCATGGGCAACGCCACACGCCAGAACGCTTGCCACGGCGACTGCCCCAGCACACGCGCCGCTTCCATCAGGCCTTTGCCCTGGGCGAGAAACGCGGTGCGCGCCAGCAGGTACACATACGGGTAGAACACCAGCACCAACACGATAATCACGCCGCTGGTGGAGCGTACGCGTGGCAGGCGCAACCCCGCACCAAACCACTCGCGCAGCAGGGTTTGCACCGGGCCTGCGAAGTCCAGCAGGCCAACAAACACAAAGGCCAGCACGTAGGCCGGAATCGCAAAGGGCAGCATCAGCGCCCAGTCGAGCCAGCGCCGCCCGGGAAACTCACACAAGCTGGTCAACCACGCCAGGCTGACACCCAGCAGCGTCACGCCGGCACCCACGCCCAACACCAGGGTCAAGGTGTTGCCCAGCAGGCGTGGCATCTGGGTCTGCCAGAGGTGAGACCAAATCTGCAGGTCGATGCTTTGCCAGGACAACAGCAGAACGCTCAGCGGCAGCAACACCAGGGCGGCTACGGTGAAGACCGGCAGGTACCAGCGGCGTTGGGCGGGATGGGCCAAAGTCAGTTCTCAATCAATGAATAGCTTGAAATCATTTCAATCCAATGTGGAAAGGGGCTTGCTCCCGATGGCGAAGTCCCAGCCCACCTGTCAGGGGCTGATCCATCGCCATCGGGGACAAGCCCCTTCGCGCAGTTGGAACTGCAGCGCGGCTTAGTTCCAGCCGGCGCGATCCATCAGCCGAATGGCCTCGGCCTGACGCTTGCCCGCCACTTCCACCGGCAGGGTGTCCGCCACGAACTTGCCCCAGGTCGCCACCTCGGCCGAAGGTGGCACCGCCGGGTTGGCCGGGAACTCCTGGTTCACGTCAGCAAAGATCTTCTGCGCCTCAGGCGTGGTCATCCACTCCACCAGCGCCTTGGCCGCTTCCGGGTGGGGCGCGTGCTTAGTCAGGCCGATACCCGACAGGTTCACATGCACGCCACGGTCACCCTGGTTCGGCCAGAACAGTTTCACCGCCAGGTTCGGGTTCTGCTGGTGCAGGCGGCCGTAATAGTAGGTGTTGACGATACCCACGTCGCACTGCCCGGCGTTGATGGCTTCGAGCACTGCGATGTCATCGGAGAACACGTCGGTGGACAGGTTATTGACCCAGCCCTTGACGATTTCTTCGGTCTTGGCCGCGCCATGGGTTTCGATCAATGTGGCGGTCAGCGACTGGTTGTAGACCTTCTTCGCCGTGCGCAGGCACAGACGACCTTCCCATTGTTTGTCGGCGAGGGCTTCGTAGGTGGTCAGGTCGCCGTTTTTTACACGTTCGGTGGAATAGGCGATGGTCCGGGCGCGCAGGCTCAAGCCTGTCCAGGCATGGGCAGAGGAGCGGTATTGCAGAGGGATGTTCTTGCTGATCACCTCGGAGGTGAACGGCTGCAGGATGCCCATTTGTTCGGCTTGCCAGAGGTTGCCGGCGTCAACGGTGAGCAACAGGTCGGCGGTGGCGTTTTCACCTTCGGCCTTGATGCGCTGCATCAACGGAGCTTCCTTGTCGGTGATGAACTTCACCTGAACGCCGGTCTTGCGGGTGTAGGCGTCGAACACCGGCTTGATCAGTTCGTCGATGCGCGAGGAGTAGACCACGACTTCGTCGGCGGCCTGCACGGTAGTGCTGCCGATGAGGGTGAGTGCCAGGGCAGTCAGGAGGCGCTTGGGTGCCAACATGGGTGCGGTCTCTCATTTGCAAAAAGAAAGCAAATGATAAGGACTCACATTTGGTAGCGCTCAGCGGAGGCGTTACCAGATGTTGCACAGCGGCCTCAGGGCCTGGCCAGCTCCGGCAGATCGCCACTCAAGCCCAGGGCCTGGCGCACAAACACCGCCTTGGCCTCGGGCATCTGATCGACCATTTTCAAGCCAGCATTACGCAGCCAGCGCAACGGCAGCTGATCAGCCTGGAACAAGCGCTCAAAGCCCTCCATTGCCGCCATCAACGCCAGGTTATGCGGCATGCGCCGACGCTCGTAACGACTCAGTACCTTTACATCCGCCAGGCGCTCACCGCGTTCGGTGGCCGACAGCAACACTTCGGCCAGCACCGCCGCATCGAGGAAGCCCAGGTTCACACCCTGCCCCGCCAACGGGTGGATCACATGGGCCGCGTCGCCGATCAATGCCAGGCCCTCGGCCACATAGCGCTTGGCATGACGCTGGCGCAACGGCACGCAGACACGTGGATCGGCGCTGAGCACCGTGCCGAGTCGCCCTTCAAAGGCGCGCTCCAGTTCACGGCAGAAGCGTTCATCATCCAGCGCCATCAAGCGCTCGGACTCAGCCGGCGTGGTCGACCAGACGATCGAACACCAATCCTCCTGCCCATCACGCACCAAAGGCAGGAACGCCAGTGGCCCGGTATCGGTAAATCGCTGCCACGCCGTGCGCTGGTGCGATTGGCTGCTGCGCACGCTGGTGACAATGGCGTTATGCAAGTAATCCCATTCACGGGTCGCCGTGCCGGTCAGGCGACGCACGGCGGAGTTGGCGCCATCGGCGGCGATCACCAGCGGCGCACGCAACGTGCGGCCATCGGCCAGGGTCAGCAGCCAGTCATCACCGGAGCGACGCATCTGCTCCAGGCGTGCATTGGCCAACAGGCCCAGGTCGCAATCATGCAAGCGGTCGAGCAAGGCATCCTGAACCACGCGGTTCTCGACGATATGCCCGAGCACTTCGGCGTGCACACTGGCCGCCGAAAAGTGGATCTGCCCCGTGCCGCTGCCATCCCACACCTGCATCTCGCCGTACGGGCTGGCACGCCGCTCGACGATGCCCTCCCATACACCAAGCCGCTCAAGGATGCGCTGGCTGGCGGCCGACAAGGCGCTCACGCGAGGCTCGAAGGCGGCCTCGCACTCGAATGGCTTGACACTCAGCGGGCTGCCATCGAGCAGCAGCACCTGCAGGCCACTGCCCTGCAACGCCAGCGCCAGGGCGCTTCCGACCATTCCGGCCCCGACAATCAGCACATCTGCGCGCATGTCCATGCTTTAAGCCTTGTCTCGTGTGCGGCACAGGCCGCGAATAAGGAGTGGTTCAAACATCGGGACGCGTGCCCAGGCCCATGGCCTGACGGGCGAACCAGCGTTTGGCCGGTGGCAGCAGATCCAGTCCCAGCAGGCCCAGGTTGCGGCCCAAGGCCACTACCGACTGTGTACTGCCAAACAGGCGCGTGACCTGGTCGGAGAAACCCACGGTCAGGTTCTGGTCCAGGCGCTGGCGCTCGCGATAGCGCTGCAAGGTCGCCAGGTCGCCTGGTACAGCCGGCCCGGCCAACAGCGCCTCGGCCAGGGCACTGGCATCGCGCAGGGACAGGTTGAACCCTTGCCCGGCAATCGGGTGCAGGCTGTGGGCAGCGTTACCGAGGATGACCAGGTGCGAGCGTACCTGCTCTTCGGCCTCCACCAGCGTCAGCGGGTACAGATGACGGGCGCCGACTTGCTTGAGTGTGCCCAGGCGGTAGCCGAACACGCCCTGCAGTTCGCTCAGGAAACTGCGCTCGTCGAGGGTGGCCAGGCGCTGGGCGTCCATGCCAAGGCGCGTCCAGACCAGTGCACAACGGTTGTCCGGCAGCGGCAGCAGGGCCATCGGGCCTTCATCGGTGAAGCGTTCGAAGGCCTCGCCGTTGTGGGCTTCGCTCGGGGTGATGTTGGCGATCAGGGCGCTCTGGTTATACGGACGGGTTTTGACGCCGATGCCCAGTTGCTCGCGCAAGCCGGAGCGGCCGCCGTCAGCCAGTACGGCCAGGTCGCACTCCAGTACGGTTTCATCGTTGAGCGTCAGGCGATAGCCGTCGGGCAACGGCTCCATGCGGGTGACTTCCGCAGGGCAGCGCCAGCTGATCACGTCTTTGTCCAGACCTTGCCACAGGCATTGGCCGAGCCAGGCGTTTTCCACCACGTAACCCAGGGCAGGTACGCCCTCCTCCATGGCGGACAACCGCGCAGTGGAGAAACGCCCCCGGTCCGACACATGAATCTGCTTGATCGGCTCGGCGCGGCGGGAAATTTCCTGCCACACGCCCAGGCGCTGATAAATCTGCCGGGCACCAAACGACAACGCCGATGAACGCGCGTCATAGCTCGGCTGGTAAGTGTCACCGGGCGCGAACGGCTCGATCAGCACGATCTTCCAGCCCAGCGCCTTGGCCCCGGCCTGCAAGGCCAGCGCCAGGCTGGCCCCCACCAGGCCGCCGCCGATAATGGCCAGGTTGACCCGGCTCATCGGGCAGCCGCCATCAATGCTTCAATGTCGGCGACCGTCTTGGGCACGCCGCCGGTCAGGATCTCACAGCCTTGCTTGGTCACTACCACGTCGTCCTCGATGCGTACGCCAATGCCACGCCACTTCTTTGCCACATTCTGGTTGTCCGGCGAAATATAAATCCCCGGTTCAACGGTCAACGCCATGCCGACTTCCAACACACGCCATTCACCGCCCACCTTGTACTCGCCCACATCGTGCACATCCATGCCCAGCCAATGGCCGGCGCGATGCATGTAAAAAGCGCGGTAGGCTTCGCTGGCGATCAGTTCGTCGACGTCACCCTGCAACAACCCCAGCTTCACCAGCCCGGTGGTGATGACGCGCACCGTCGCCTCATGGGCCTGGTTCCAATGCTTGTTCGGCGCGATCTCGGCAAAGGCGGCTTCCTGGGAGGCCAGCACAATTTCGTAGATCGCCTTTTGCTCGGGCGAAAACCTGCCGTTGACCGGCCAGGTGCGGGTGATATCACTGGCATAGCAGTCGATCTCGCAACCGGCGTCGATCAGCACCAGGTCACCGTCCTTCAACACCGCGTCGTTCTGCTGATAATGCAGGATGCAGCTGTTACGCCCGGCGGCGACGATGGAGCCATAGGCCGGCATCTTGGCGCCACCCTTGCGGAACTCGTAATCCAGCTCGGCTTCCAGGCTGAACTCATGCAAACCGGCGCGGCTGGCCTGCATCGCCTTCACGTGGGCCGCACAGGAGATACGCGCCGCTTCACGCATCACCTTCACTTCTGCCGCCGATTTATACAGGCGCATGTCGTGGAGCAGATGATCCAGGGCAACAAATTCGTTCGGCGGCTGGGCACCCAGGTGCGCTTTGGAGCGGATCACGTTGATCCACTCCATCACATGCCGGTCGAACTCGGCGTTGCTGCCCATAGCCGAATACACCCGGTCGCGGCCTTCGATGAGGCCGGGCAGGATGTCGTCGATATCGGTGATAGGGAAGGCATCGTCGGCGCCGAAGTCACGGATTGCGCCTTCGGTGCCGGCACGCAGGCCGTCCCACAATTCGCGCTCGGCATTGCGCTCGCGACAAAACAGCACGTACTCGCCGTGCAGGCGGCCGGGCATCAGCACGATCACCGCTTCCGGCTCGGGAAAGCCGCTCAGGTACTGGAAGTCGCTGTCCTGGCGGTATACGTGCTCGACATCACGGTTGCGGATCGCCACGGCCGCAGCCGGCAGGATCGCGATGCTGTTGGGTTCCATCTGCGCCATGAGCGCCTTGCGGCGTCGGGTGTATTCCGCTCTGGGGATATGGATCATGGGCAGATGGGCGTCCTTTCTTAATGCAGCGAAGGCTTGGGGGCAGCTGGCTCAGCGGACTTGCGGGTCTCGGTGAACAGTAGCAGCGGCGCGACGCGCAGGTATTCCATCACCTCCATGTAGTCGCTTTCACCGTCTTCGGATTCTTCCAGGGCGTCTTGCACCTGGGAGATGGCCGCCAGGTCCTGCAGCACTTCCTTGGCGTCGGCGCTCAATTCCAGGCCGGCGGCGTTGACGCCAAAGCCATGGAGGAAGCCCTGGCACCATTGGCCCAGCGCTGCGGCGCGCTCGGTAAGTGGCGCGTCGTCGGTCGGCAGCAGCAGGACCACAGTGACATCGTCACCCGTCAGCTCGCCCTTGACCATTTCCTGCAGGCCGATCAGCGCGTTGCGCACGTTATCTTCTGGCTCTTTCTCGAGCAGTTCGGCCACATCGGCCAGCCAATTGTCCGCGTCAAAGCCGACACCGGTGCAGCTGCGACCTACCAGCACGCCGTGCAGTTCGGCAGGCGAGCAAGGATGGCCGCTGGTGCTCAGCAGTTTGGAGAAAGCGTCATACGGGGAGTTCTGAATAGGCATGGTGAGCTAGGCGCCAGACGGCGCAATGTCTAGAATGAAGCGCTGTATCCTAGCACCGGCAGACGTACCAAGACTATCGAGGGCGTCAGATCGTTTATCCTGAAGTTGCCATTCATCAGACAAATCCAGTGGAACCCAATGGAAGACACCGACCTGCAAGCGCTGATGGCCAGACTCGAACTACTCATTGATCGGGTCGAGCAACTTAAGAGTCAAAACGGACTCCTATTAGCTCAGGAAAAGACCTGGCGCGAGGAACGCGCTCACCTCATTGAAAAAAACGAAATCGCCCGGCGTAAGGTCGAATCGATGATTTCGCGCCTGAAGGCCCTGGAGCAAGACTCATGAGTTCAAGCAATAGCGTAACCGTGCAGATCCTCGACAAAGAATATTCGATCATCTGCCCCCAGGAAGAGCGCAACAACCTGGTAAGCGCCGCCCGCTACCTGGACGGCAAGATGCGTGAAATCCGCAGCAGCGGCAAAGTGATCGGTGCCGACCGCATCGCGGTGATGGCCGCGCTGAATATCACCCACGACTTGCTGCATAAGCAGGAACGGCCTGACGTGCAGGCCAGCGGGTCGACGCGCGAACAGGTGCGTGACCTGCTGGAACGTGTGGATCTGGTGCTTTCCAGCGATTCGGACGCACCCAAGGGCTGATTGACGCCTCGGTTTAAGGTATACTCGCCCCACTCCCTGGCGTGTTTGCCAGTCGGCGATGTCCCTGAGCCGATTCGCACTACCCTGGAAGTTGCACGTTGGGCTGGTGTGCATGTCCGCTAGACGGAAAGCCTTAAAGCCTACTGCTTCTTCCACCTTGAACTTTCGGGTTCAAGGGCTAAGTCGACAGCGGCTCTGTCGGGGAGCCTGAATTCCCAAACTCAATGCCAGTCTCAGGACTGGCATTGTTTTATGAGCCGAAAAAACCATGACCGAACCTGCGCCGCTCTCCCGTCCGCAACTTCGACGCATGTTGCGCAAGGCCCGCCGCGAGCTATCGCCGAGCGAGCAGCGCAAAGCCGCCCTTGGCGTGTATCGGCAACTGGCACAGCACCCGCTGTTTCGCCGGGCCAGACATATCTCCCTGTACCTGCCGACTGACGGTGAAATCGATCCACGCCTGCTGCTGCGCGCCGCTCAACGTCGGGGCAAGGCCACTTATCTGCCGGTGCTGAGCGCCTGGCCGCGTACCAAGATGGTGTTCCAGCGCGTGCGGCCCGGAGATAAGTTGTCACCCAACCGCTTTCGCATTCTTGAGCCACAGGTGAATGCCAACCGCCAGCGTCAGGTCTGGGCGTTGGATCTGGTGCTGTTACCCCTGGTGGGGTTCGATGATGCCGGCGGGCGCCTGGGCATGGGCGGCGGGTTTTATGATCGCAGCCTGGCTTACCTGTCACGCCGCCGGAGTTGGCGCAAGCCGACGCTGTTGGGGTTGGCCCACGAATGTCAGAAAGTCGAGCGCCTGGCACAGGCAAGCTGGGATGTGCCGCTGGCGGGCACCGTTACCGATAGGCAGTGGTATGTCGCAGAAACGCCGCTGCAGACAGCGGCGCCTTGAAAGGAAGGGTCAACGCTTGAATGGTTGCTGCTGAGCCAATTCAACCGGCGCATCGGTCTTGTTCGACCACAAGCTCTGGGCATACCCGGTGGTCACGACGCCCAGACCAAACAAAATAACCAAAATCCATAGTAAATCCGGTTTACGTTGCATCGATTGCCCCCCTTCAGGCACCTCGTACACGATGACAACAACGTTCAAAAGTAGTCCGTTGCAGCTGCGTCAAGCTTAAAATCCCGGCATTTTGCGTTAACGTGAACCAACACGCAAACCTTGACGCCAACCGACTGTCGGTTTGTCATGGAATTGCCTGACAACTTGCCCAATGCCTTTTCCAGGAGCTTAAAAATGGCCTATTGGCTGATGAAATCCGAGCCCGATGAACTCTCCATCAACGGTCTGGAAAAGTTGGGCGAAGCCCGCTGGGACGGGGTGCGTAACTATCAGGCGCGCAATTTCCTGAGAAGCATGGCCGTGGGCGATGAGTTTTTCTTCTACCACTCCAGTTGCCCGGAGCCGGGTATTGCCGGCATCGGCAAAATCACCGCAGCGGCCTATCCGGACCCGACTGCGCTGGAACCTGAAAGCCATTATTTCGACGCCAAGGCCACCGCAGAGAAAAACCCGTGGAGCGCGATCGATGTGGCCCACGTGAAAACCTTTCCCAAAGTGTTGGGCCTCGGCTATCTGAAACAACAAGCGGCCCTCGCCGAACTGCCGCTGGTACAAAAAGGCAGTCGCCTTTCAGTGATGGCCGTCACGCCAGAGCAATGGGCCACCGTGATCAATCTGCTTTAACTGACCGGCATCAAGCCCTCCTCAGGGCACACCGGTCAAACTAGGACGCTAATGCCGCAGGATGCAGCCATGTCAACGAACCACACCCTGTCCCGCCTATTTGCCATTGCACTGATAGCCCTGCTGATCGGGGCCGGTGGCTTCGGTTACTGGCGCTCCACCCAGGACCGCCTGCCTGCCGGTTTGAGCATGGGCAATGGCCGCCTGGAATCCACCGAAGTGCAGATCGCCGCGAAAATTCCCGGGCGCCTGGCCGAAGTCCGGGTGGACGAAGGCGACAAAGTGCTCAAAGGCCAACTGCTGGCGCGCATGGACACCCGCACCCTCGAGGCCCAACGCGCCCAGGCCGAAGCCGAAGTGCTGCGCGCCAAGGAAAATTTCGCGGCTGCCGAGGCCAACGTGCAGCTGCGCCAAAGCGAGCAACTGCTGGCCAACCAGGAACTCAGGCGCACTCAGGAGTTGTACAAGCGAGGCTTTGCCAGCAGCCAGTTGATCGACCAGCAGCAGGCGCGCCAAAACACCGGCAATGCGGCGGTGATTGCCGCACAAGCCCAGGTCAATTCGGTGAAAGCCGCCATCGGCGCCGCCGAGGCTCAAGTCGCCCAGCTCACCAGCGAGATCGATGACAGCAGCCTGCGCGCGCCTATCGACGGGATTATTCAACTACGCCTGGCCGAACCCGGCGAAGTGCTGGGCGCGGGCGGGCGCGTGTTGTTACTGATCGATCCGAACGATCAGTACATGAACCTGTATCTGCCCGCCTCCGTCACCGGGCGCCTGACCGTCGGCAGTGAAGCACGCATCGTGCTTGACGCTCTCCCTCAGCAGCCGCTTCCGGCAAGAATCAGCTTTGTGGCCGCCAAATCCCAGTTCACGCCCAAAGAGGTGGAGACCCGCGACGAGCGCCAGAAGCTGGTGTTCCGCGTCAAACTGCACCTGACCCAGCCCACCGCCGTGCCTCAAGCCAAACCGGGCATGCCCGGGGCCGGCTATGTGCGCACGGCTGACATCGCCTGGCCGGCCAACCTGCAATGACCGGCCTGGCGCTGCAGGCCACAGGAATCAACCACCGCTACGGCAAGCAACAGGCACTGGTCAACATCGCCTTCAGCCTGCCGGCCGGCACCCGCTGCGGGCTGATCGGCCCGGATGGCGCGGGCAAATCGAGCTTGCTGGGGCTGATCGCCGGCGTCAAGAAACTCCAGGAAGGCCAGCTGGACGTACTCGGCGGTTCCATCGCAGACCGCCGCCACCGTAACAGCCTGTACCCGCGCATCGCCTTCATGCCCCAGGGCCTGGGTGGCAACCTGTATCCCGAACTGTCCATCCGCGAAAACATCCGCTTCTTCGCCACGCTGTTCGGCCTGTCCAAAGCCGATTGCGAGCAGCGCATGCACAACCTGCTGCTGGCCACCGACCTCGCGCGCTTCGCCGAGCGCCCGGCCGGTAAACTTTCCGGCGGCATGAAACAAAAGCTCGGCCTGTGTTGCGCGCTGATCCATGACCCGGACGTGTTGATCCTCGACGAACCCACGACCGGCGTCGACCCACTGTCACGCCGGCGCTTCTGGGAGCTGGTCGAAACCGTACGTAGCGAACGCCCGCAACTGACGCTGATGGTGGCCACGGCCTATATGGAAGAAGCCGAACAGTTCGAACACTGCCTGATGCTCGATCGCGGCACGCTGATCGCCGATGGCCTGAGCCGCGAGCTCGCAGCCGCCACACCCAGCGGCAAACTGGATGACGCCTTTACCCACTTCCAGGGTGACGGCGCCCACGACAACCAACCCCTGGTGATTCCACCGCGTTCAGCCGACAACGCAGCCATCGCCATTGAAGCCCACGACCTGACCTTGCGCTTCGGCGACTTCACCGCCGTCAATAAAGTCAGTTTCGCCATCGGTCGTGGCGAAATTTTCGGTTTCCTCGGCTCCAATGGCTGCGGCAAGACCAGCACCATGAAAGTACTCACCGGGTTGATTCCGGCCACCGAAGGCAGCGCGACACTCCTGGGCAACCCGGTGAACGCCAAGGACCTGGCGACCCGCAAGCGCGTGGGGTTCATGTCGCAAAGCTTCTCGCTGTATGGCGAACTCAGCGTGCGGCAAAACCTGGTGCTTCATGCGCAATTGTTCGACTTGTCCAAGGCCGACAGCGGCCCACGCATTGATGAACTGGTGCAGCGCTTCGACCTGGGCGATGTGGCCGAGCAACCCTGCGGCGAGCTGCCACTCGGGCTGCGCCAGCGTTTATCGTTGGCCGTAGCGGTGCTGCATCGCCCGGAAGTACTGATCCTCGATGAACCCACCTCGGGCGTAGACCCGGCCGCACGGGACGATTTCTGGCGACTGCTGATCGAGCTGTCCCGGGAACAGGGCGTGACGATCTTCCTGTCCACCCACTTCATGAACGAAGCCCAGCGCTGCGACCGTATTTCCCTGATGCATGCGGGGAAAGTGCTGGCCTGTGACACACCGCAGGCACTGCAACGGCAGTTCCACGGCGAGACCCTCGAAGCGGCATTCGTCACCTGCCTGGAACAGGCCCAAGGTGACCCCGAGCCCCAAGCGCCCACTGCAACCGTCAGCGAAGCCAGCGCACCGCCCGTCGGCAAGCGCGGCTTCAGCCTGGCCCGGCTACTGGCCGTGGCCACCCGCGAAGGTAAGGAACTGCTGCGCGACAAAGTGCGCATGGCCTTCGCCCTGCTCGGCGCGATGTTCATGATGGTGATCTTCGGTTATGGCATTTCCCTGGATGTGGAAAACCTCGCCTTCGCCGTCTACGACCAAGACCAAAGCCCACAAAGCCGCGCCTACCTGGAAGCCTTCCGCAGCTCGCGCTACTTCGCCGAACACGCGCCGATTCACGACGCCAACGAATTGCACCGACGCCTGCAACGTTCGGAAATCAAACTGGCTCTGGAGATCCCACCCGGTTTTGGCCGCGACCTCTATGCCGGGCGCCAGCCCACGGTGGCCGCATGGCTCGACGGCGGCATGCCGTTTCGCGCGGAAACCAGCCGCAATTATGTAGAAGCGGTGCACCAAGGCAATCTCCAACAGTTGGCCGAACTGAGCAGCCTGCCCCGCAGCAACCAGGCCGCAGCCAAGCTGGAAACGCGCTTTCGCTATAACCAGGACGTGGTCAGCGTGAATGCCATCGGCCCAGGGGTAATGGCACTGATTCTGGCGTTTATCCCGGCCATGCTCACCGCCCTGGGCATCGTGCGCGAAAAAGAGCTGGGCTCGATCACCAACTTCTATGCCACGCCCCTGACCCGCCTGGAGTTCCTGCTGGGCAAACAAGCACCGTACCTGGCCGTAAGCCTGGTCAACCTGGCGCTGCTGGTGGCGATGAACCGCTGGTTGTTCGGCGTACCCTTCAAGGGCAGCGGCGTGGCCCTGGCGTTCGGCGGTTTGCTGTATGTACTGGCCACCACCAGCATGGGGCTGCTGATTTCCGCATTCACTCGCACCCAGATCGCAGCGATCCTCGGCACCATGATCATCACCAGCCTGCCGACCATCCAGTTTTCCGGGTTGATCGTGCCGCGCTCATCCCTTGAAGGCGCCGCCGCGTTGATGGGCACGCTGTTCCCGGCGGGACACTTCCTGGACATCGCCGTCGGCACCTTCACCAAAGCCCTGGACCTGCGCCAGTTATGGCCGCAGTGCCTGGCGCTGTTCGGGTTTTTCGTCGGGTTCACCGGGTTGAGCCTGTTCATGCTCAAGAAGCAGGAGGCCTGATGCACACATTCGCGCATATCCTGCGCCTGGGTATCAAGGAACTGACCAGCCTGCGCCACGACAGCGTGTTGCTGCTGTTTCTGTTCTATGCCTTCACCGTGGCCATCTACATGCCCGCCGCCGGCTCGGTGATCGGTGTACACAACGCCAGCGTCGCCATTGTCGATGAAGACCACAGCGCGCTCTCGCGGCAGATGGCCGAAGCGTTGCAGCCGCCCGAGTTCCAGTCACCCGTGCCGCTGGCCTACGATCAGTTGGACAAGGCCATGGACAGTGGCGCCTACACCTTCGTGATCAATGTGCCAGCCAACTTCCAGTCGGACCTGCTGGCCGGTCGCCAGCCGGGCATACAGGTGAACGTCGACGCCACGGCAATGAGCCAGGCATTCATGGGCGCTGGCTATATCGGCAGGATTTTCCAGCGCGAGTTGCAGCGCTACAGCGGCCAGGCCGATGCCGTCAGCAAGGCGCCGGCGCAACTGACAACGCGTGCATTGTTCAACACCAACCTGGAAGGTGGCTGGTTCCTGGCAGTGATCCAGATCGTCAACAACATCACCATCCTCGCCATCGTACTGACCGGCACCGCGCTGCTGCGTGAGCGCGAACACGGTACCCTCGACCACTTGCTGGTGCTGCCGCTCACCGCTCTGGAAATCATGCTGGCGAAAATCTGGAGCAACATGCTGGTGGTGGTGCTGTGTACCTGGCTGTCCGTGGAATGGGTGGTCAAGGGCCTGCTCGGCGTGCCGCTGGCCGGCTCCCTGAGCCTGTTCCTGCTGGTCACCGCGCTGTATCTGTTTGCCAGCACCGCCTTGGGGATTTTCCTCGCCACCCTCGCGCGCTCGACACCACAATTCGGCTTGCTGGCGATCCCGGTGATCATCCCGATGCTGTTGCTGTCCGGCGGCAGTACGCCGCTGGACAGCATGCCCGAATGGTTGCAGTGGGTGATGCAGGGTTCACCGTCGACGCATTTTGTCAGCCTGAGCGCGGCGATTCTGTTCAGGGATGCAGGCGTGAGTGTGGTGTGGCCGGATCTGTTGGCGCTGGCGGGGATAGGGCTGGTGTTCTTTGCGGTGGCGCTGGCCAGGTTCCGTAAAAGCCTGGCTTCCTGAGGCGTCTGTACCGCCGTCATAGGGGCAAGTGCATCCCGCATTTGATCGGTTCACACCGTCAAGTCTGGGAGAGGTTTGCCCCGATAGTCGCGCAGCGACTACTGAATGATCAGGTTATTGAACAACAGGTCTTCCACCACCGGCTTACCGGTTTCGTCGTTCATGACTTGCTGGGTTTGCTTCAAGGCTTCCTGGCGCAGTTTTTCCTTGCCTTCGACCGTGCTCATGGCTTCGCTGGTCTGCTGGGTGAACAGCGCCACCAATTGGTTACGAATCAACGCGTCGTTGGCTTTGACCGCAGCGGCGGCTTCAGGTCCGGTCACGCGCAGGGCGATATCGGCCTTGAATACCTTGAGTTTCGCCGTGCCGTCCAGGCCGTAGTTGCCCACGAACGGCGGGGTCAAGCTGATATAGCTGACCTTCGGCGCCTCGCCTTCTTTGGCTTCTTTGGCTTCTTCGGCCTGGGCCGCCATCGGCAAGGTCAGGGCCAACATCAACAAAATCCACGCTTTCACAGTTCAATCCTCACATTCGGTTGCCCGGTAGCATAACGCTAGCAAGGCTGAGCACAAGCTTATGGCGACTTATCAGGCCCGGGCATGCTCGTTGACCCACGGTCGTACCCTCCTACACTTATCGGCCACGACGCCAAAAGGAATAGTCCGATGAAAGCTGTGCTGTGCAAAGCCTTCGGCCCCGCCGAAACCCTGGTGCTGGAAGAGATCGAGAGCCCGGCGATCAAGAAGAATGAGATCCTGCTGGACGTGCACGCTGCGGGGGTGAACTTTCCGGACACCTTGATCATCGAGGGTAAATACCAGTTCAAGCCGCCCTTCCCATTCTCGCCGGGTGGCGAGGCAGCGGGCGTGGTCAGTGAGGTCGGTGAAAAAGTCAGCCACTTAAAAGTCGGTGACCGGGTCATGGCGTTGACGGGCTGGGGCAGCTTTGCCGAGCAAGTCGCGGTGCCGGGCTACAACGTGCTGCCGATTCCGCCGAGCATGGATTTCAGCACCGCCGCCGCGTTCAGCATGACCTACGGCACCTCGATGCACGCCCTGAAACAACGCGCCAACCTGCAGCCCGGCGAAACCCTGCTGGTGCTCGGTGCCTCCGGTGGCGTGGGCCTGGCTGCCGTGGAGATCGGCAAAGCCATGGGTGCCCGGGTGATCGCCGCCGCCAGCAGCGCCGATAAACTGGCCGTGGCCAAGGCCGCCGGCGCCGATGAGTTGATCAACTACAGCGAGGCGAGTCTCAAGGAGGAAATCAAGCGCCTGACCAACGGTAACGGCGTCGATGTGATTTACGACCCGGTGGGCGGTGATCTGTTTGACCAGGCCGTTCGCTCCATCGCCTGGAATGGTCGGCTGTTGGTGGTGGGTTTCGCCAGCGGGCGCATTCCCGAACTGCCGGTCAACCTGGCCTTGCTCAAGGGCGCGGCCGTGGTCGGCGTGTTCTGGGGCTCGTTCGCCCAGCGTCAGCCACAGGACAATACGGCGAACTTTCAGCAGTTGTTCACTTGGTATGCAGAAGGCAAGTTGAAGCCGTTGGTGTCAAAGTTGTATCCACTCGAACAAGCGGCCCAGGCAATCAATGACCTGGGGCAGCGCAAGGCGGTGGGAAAGGTCGTCGTCCAGACCCGCTAACCGATGTGAAACCGGTCAGATGTGGGAGCACGGTCCCTCCCACATTGGCTCCCCCCATGTTCACAAGACCCCAATCACGACCGACACTTACCTATTAGCGACATGTTCGTAAGAGAACATGCAATCGCTCCGTTTTCGTGTGTTTGCGGATAAGAGGCAATGCTATTTTCGGTAACGAAACTGTAACATTCGCATCCGCAGTCAAAACAAGAAATTTGGAGCTCTTGAATGTTTGCTTTCTTTCGTCCTGCCGCACACCAGGCGCCCCTGCCTGAAGAAAAAATAGACAGTACCTACCGACGGCTGCGCTGGCAGATTTTCGCCGGTATTTTCTTCGGTTACGCCGGGTACTACCTGCTGCGCAAAAACTTCTCCCTGGCCATGCCCTACCTGATCGACGAGGGTTATACCCGTGGCGAACTGGGCCTGGCGATGTCGGCCATCGCGATTGCCTACGGCTTGTCCAAGTTCCTGATGGGCCTGGTGTCCGACCGCTCCAACCCGCGCTACTTCCTGACCTTCGGCCTGCTGGTTTCAGCGGGGGTGATGTTCATTTTCGGTTTCGCACCTTGGGCCACGTCCAGCGTGACCATGATGTTCATTCTACTGTTCATCAACGGCTGGGCGCAGGGCATGGGCTGGCCACCCAGCGGGCGGACCATGGTGCACTGGTGGTCGCAGAAAGAACGCGGCCGCGTGGTGTCGGTGTGGAACGTGGCGCATAACGTCGGCGGCGGCATGATCGGCCCGCTGTTTCTGCTGGGCATGGCCTGGTTCAACGACTGGCACGCGGCGTTCTATGTCCCGGCCACCGTCGCATTGCTGGTGGCGGCCTTCGCCTTCATCACCATGCGCGATACCCCGCAATCGGTGGGCCTGCCGCCCATCGAGCAATACAAGAACGATTACCCGGAAGGCTACAGCACCAGCCACGAAGAAGAATTCAGCGCCAAGGAAATCTTCGTCAAGTACGTGCTGCGCAACAAAATGCTGTGGTACATCGCCTTCGCCAACGTGTTTGTCTACCTGCTGCGCTACGGCGTACTGGACTGGGCACCGACTTACCTCAAGGAAGCCAAGCACTTCGACGTGGATAAAACCTCGTGGGCGTACTTCTTCTATGAGTGGGCCGGTATTCCCGGCACGCTGCTGTGCGGCTGGATGTCGGACAAGATCTTCCGTGGAAACCGCGGCCTGACCGGCGTGGTGTTCATGGCGCTGGTGACCGTGGCGACGCTGGTTTACTGGCTCAACCCGCCAGGCAACCCAACCATCGACATGATTGCGCTGTTCTCCATTGGCTTCCTGATTTATGGCCCGGTGATGCTGATCGGCCTGCAGGCGCTGGAACTGGCACCGAAAAAAGCCGCGGGAACCGCTGCGGGCTTCACGGGGCTGTTCGGTTACCTGGGTGGTTCGGTGGCGGCGAGCGCCGCCATGGGCTACACCGTTGACCATTTCGGCTGGAATGGTGGGTTTGTGTTGTTGGTGGGCGCGTGCCTATTGGCCATCGCGTTCCTTATTCCAACGCTGTGGCACACCAACAGTGTCAGCGAGGCGCGGTCAGCTGCCGCCTAAGCAATCCTTGGCACAACGCTTGAGCCGCGCCTCCAGATTCTTGTCTGGCATGGCGTGGCTACGCAGGGCGTTCACGGTCTGCTCGACATAATCGCGAGTGGTGCCGTAACGCCCGCAAGCGCTTTGCAGCACATGATTGAGCACGATATCGGGCAAGTTGCCGGCGTAACTGGGCAAATGCCGCTCCAACACAAACCCCAACGCCTGTACCTGGCTGCCATCTTCCAGGCGGCAACTGAGCCAATGCGGCCGGTACGAGGGGTAAGGCATTTCGCGCTGCCACAGGGCGTACAACGAAGCTTCCAATTGATCTTCCGGCAAGCGGTAGGCAAACCCGCTGCAGGAACCACCGCGATCCAGGCCAAACACCAACCCCGGCAACTCCGGGGTGCCGCGGTGCTCGTGCGACCACAGGTACAAGCCCCGGTGATAACCGTGGACCCGCGCCCGCACCCGTTCGGTCGACGAACATTCAGGGCGCCAGATCAGCGAACCGTAAGCAAATAGCCAGACCGGCCCTCCCTTATGCCGAGCCATAGTGGCCTGCATGGAGCTCATCAACTGTTCGTGAGTGAGTTGCGGCCCAAGATCGAGCCGCGGAGGGTAAGCCAATTGCAAAAGATCGGTTTCAATGGCGGTCATGGCGAAAAGCAGTGCGCCTCCTGTGTATTACCAGTTGTAAGCAACTTTACCGTAATAAAACGCGCCGCTGTAACCGTACGGCGAAAAAGTGCTGTAGGCGAGGTTGCCGCCGCTGCTGGCGTAAGCGTTGACCTTCTCCGGGTATTTGTCGGTGATGTTGTCGCCACCCAGGGTGAAGGTCCAGTTCTTCAACTTGTAGTCCGCCGACAGGTCGAGCACCCAGGCGGCCTTGAAGGTTTGGTCGTTGACCTTGTCCGCCTGGTAACTGGTGAACTCGCCATAACGCACCAGGTTGCTGTGCAGCGCCCAGTTGCCATAGGTGAAATCGTTACCCAGGCTCAGTTTGTGCTGCGGTGTGGTATCGCCGAGCAAACCGATGCGCTCACGACGGTCTACCCGCACCAGGTTGGCTCCCAGACTGTCCAGAATCGCCGGGTTGGCTTTCACATCGGTGACCTTGGTGTGGTTGTAGTTGTAGCCGACGGTGCTGTTCCAGCGAATGCCGTTATCAAATAGATAGCGGTAGTTGGCCACCAGATCGACGCCGTCAGTGCTGGTATCGGTAGCGTTGGTGAAGTAACGGGCGCTGGTGTAGTTGATGTTGCCGACACCGTTGGCTTGCAGGTAGGCGATAGTCGCCGGGTTCAGGTTGAGGTTGGACGACAGGCTGATGCGGTCACGGATATCGATGCGGTACACATCAAGCGTCACGGTCAGGTCATCGGCAGGCTCCAACACCAGGCCGAGACTGTAGTTGCGCGATTTCTCAGGCTTCAGGTCTTCGGCGCCGAGCAGGCGGGCGACTTGGCTATTGGCCGGGAAGGTGCCGGCCTCCTGGATGGTGCTGCCAATCAGCTGCGATGAGGTGTAGGCAAAGTTCTGTTGGGCCAGGGACGGCGCGCGGAAGCCGTTGGAGATGCTACCGCGCAACGCCACTTGCGGGGTGAAGTCATAACGGGCTGAAAGCGAGCCGCTGACGTTGGAGCCGAAGTCGCTGTAATCCTCATGCCGCACAGCGGCCGAGGCGCTGAGTTTTTCGGTGAACTGGGTTTCCAGGTCCAGGTATTGGGCCCAGTTGTGACGGGAGGTGCTGCCGGCATCGGCATCGCGGAACCCACCGAGGCCCGAACTGCCGGTCTGATAGTAGGAGGCCGGCTCGCCCGCTTCGATTTGATAGCCCTGGCGCAGGTATTCGCCGCCAAACGCCACCGAGACGGGATAGGGTAAGAAGCCCACATCGAACTCACGGGACAGGTCCAGGCTGACTTGGCGCTGATCGTTGCTCAGGGTGCCATTGTTGAATTTGCGCGGTGTGGCCAGGCCGAGAGAGGTGTTGATGGTCTCGGTGCCCAGTTCGTACTGGTTCTTGCCGTAGTTGGCCGACAGGTCGTAATGCCAGTCGTAGGCCAGTAAGCCGCGCAAGCCGACGACCAAAGAGGTGTCTTCCAGGTTGCCTTTGATCAACGGCAGGTAGCCATTGGGGTTGAGCGCTGCAATGTTGTTGTACGCATTGCTCGCCCGGTAGAACGCCGCCGTCTCGCCGCGCCGCTTGCTGTAGCCGCCGAAGCTGTAGAGTTCGGCCGCATCGCTGAAAGCGTATTCGGCGTTGAACTGGAACTTGCCTTCATCAGTGGCCGGCTCGCCCTGGCGGAACACGCGCTGGCCATAGGTCGTGGAGCCTACGCTGCCGGGCCGGAAATCATGGCCGGCGCGGTTGGTGTAATCGTTGTCGGCCCCTTCGCCCGAGAGGTTGATAAAGCCGTTATCGCCCAGCGCCAGCCCGGTGTTGCCGCTGAGGTTGCGCTGGATACCATCGCCTTTTTTGTACTCACCGAACTTGCTGGAGATCGAACCGCCGTGGTCAGCGTGCTTGAGGATCACATTGATCACCCCGGCAATCGCATCCGAGCCGTAGCGGGCGGACGCGCCATCGCGCAGCACTTCGATATGGTCTACCGCCGACAGCGGGATCGCATTCAAATCCGCCGGTGCCGAGCCACGCCCCACGGCACCGCCAAGATTGACGAAAGCACTGGTGTGACGGCGTTTACCATTGACCAGCACCAGTACTTGATCCGGCGACAGGCCGCGTAGCTGCGCCGGGCGCACCAGCTCGGCACCATCCACCAGGCTCGGACGGGGGAAGTTGATCGATGGAATCAACCGCGCGAGTACCGCTCCCAACTCATCGGAGCCGGTGCTGCGCAGGGCTTCGCCGGAAATTACGTCGACAGGCGACAGTGATGCACTGGCGGTGCGCTCCTGGGCGCGAGTGCCGGTGACGATCACGGTGTCCAGTCTGGGTGCCTCGGCGGCGGGTGTTTCGGCCGCCAGGGCTGAGTTGAATCCCACAGCGGTCAGCAAATTGGCCGACAAAATCGCTGTGTACAGCGCTTGCTTCTTGTAGCTCCCCATACCGCTCCCCTTGGAATCTACCCGGAACTTCAATGCTCCGAGTTCTTGCGATCGATCCGGCTGGCGGCGGTGGCGGTCATTTATTGGTTATTGGAAGAAAGTCGGTAGTCCGTTGCTTATAGCTTAATAAGATCTCTTCTACTGAAAAAATAACCAAATTGCATAAGCATAGGCAACCTTGCTTTCAGCTCAGGTTCAGGCCACTCGGAACGCCAACCGTCAAACTGTAGACGTTCAGCGACCCACCCTAGCCGCCCCTTCAAACGACTAACGAGGTCGAACCATGAAATACCTTTTTACCAGCCTGCTGCTATTGGCGCCGGCCACAACAGCGCTGGCCACCGAAGACGAAAAAAGCTTCTGGTACGCACAGACCAGCCTGTACACCCGGCATTTTTCACCGGATCCACAGCACAATAATCATCAGGATTTGATCAACCTGGAGCGCAATGAAGCGTCAGGGCAGGTGTATGGCGCAGCAACGTTTCGCAACTCGTTCAGCCAGCGTTCTTACTATGTCTACGCCGGCAAGCGCTACGACATTGCTGATTCACCGCTCTATGTGAAGGTGACGGCGGGCGCACTTCAGGGTTATCGCGGCCAATACCGCGACAAAATCCCGCTCAACAAATTTGGCGTGGCACCGGCGATCATCCCTTCAGTGGGCGTGCATGCCGGCCCGGTCGCCAGTGAGTTCGTACTGCTGGGCTTCAATGCAGCAATGCTCACGGCCGGCGTGCGCTTTTAAGGGCGCGGTGCGTAGGCAAACACGTCGGCACGCATCTGATGCGCATCCATACCGGCGTCGACCAGCGCATCCAAAGTGCCATAGATCATGGCCGGCGAGCCGCTGGCGTAGACATGTACGGTCTTGAGGTCGGCAATGTCCTCACACACGGCTTCGTGCAGCAACCCGCAGCGCCCTTCCCAGCCGCACAGGTCGCTGACAACCTTGTGCAGGAACAGGTTGGGCAGTTGCTGCCACTGTGCCCAGTGTTCGATTTCGTAGAAATCTTCCGGGCGGCGCACGCCCCAATAGAGATGCACCGGGTGCTTGAAACCGGAGGCACGGCAATGCTCGATCAGGCTGTGCATCTGCGCCATGCCGGTGCCGGCGGCAATCAGCACCAGCGGCCCGTCGGGCAACTCGGCCAGGTGGGTGTCACCAAATGGCAGCTCGACGCGCGCCATCTGGTTGCGCTGCAATTGTTCCAGCAGGTTGCGGGCACTGTCCTCCCGGGCCAGTACATGCAGCTCCAGATCGCGCCCGGCGTGGGGTGCTGAAGCCAGGGAGAATGCCGATTTCTCGCCGTTCTCCCGCTCGATCATCAGGTACTGGCCGGCGTGGTAACGCACCGCCTTGCCGGCCGGCGCACGCAGGCGGACACGCCATACATCGCCGCCCACTTCCACGCACTCACTCAACTGGCACGACAATTTGCGCAACGGCAACTCTCCCGGCGCCAGCACGCCATCCCACAACACAATGCAATCTTCCAGCGGTTCGGCGATGCAAGTGTAAAACTCACCATGGTCACGTACCTCGCCGGCCTGCTGTACCCGGCCCTCCACCAACAGCGCCGCACACACATGGCATACGCCGTTGCGACAGGCCTGGGGGCACTCGTAGCCGAGGCGGCGCGCGCCTTCGAGGATTCGCTCGCCAGGGACCAGCTCCAGCACCGCGCCGGAAGGTTGCAGGGTTACACGCATCAATCTATTCCCAATTCTTTCCAGATCGCATCGACACGGGCAGTGACGGCTTCATCCTTGACGATTACACGGCCCCACTCGCGGGTGGTTTCACCCGGCCATTTGTGGGTGGCGTCCAACCCCATCTTCGACCCCAGGCCCGATACCGGCGAGGCGAAGTCGAGGTAATCGATCGGCGTATTATCGATCATCACCGTATCGCGCTTGGGGTCCATGCGCGTGGTGATGGCCCAGATCACGTCGTTCCAGTCGCGGGCATTGATGTCGTCGTCGGTGACGATAACGAACTTGGTGTACATGAACTGTCGCAAAAACGACCACACACCCAGCATTACCCGCTTGGCATGGCCTGGGTACGACTTTTTCATGGTCACGACGGCCATGCGATACGAGCAGCCTTCCGGCGGCAGGTAGAAGTCGGTGATTTCCGGGAATTGTTTTTGCAGGATCGGCACGAACACTTCGTTGAGTGCCACGCCGAGAATGGCCGGCTCATCCGGCGGACGGCCGGTGTACGTGCTGTGGTAGATCGGCTTGATCCGGTGAGTGATGCGCTCCACGGTGAACACCGGGAAGCTGTCGACTTCGTTGTAGTAACCGGTGTGGTCGCCGTAGGGGCCTTCATCGGCCATTTCGCCCGGATGAATCACGCCTTCAAGAATGATTTCCGCAGTGGCCGGTACTTGCAGGTCATTGCCACGGCACTTCACCAGTTCGGTGCGGTTACCGCGCAGCAGACCGGCAAAGGCGTATTCGGACAAGCTGTCGGGCACCGGAGTTACCGCGCCCAGGATGGTCGCCGGGTCAGCGCCCAAGGCCACGGAGACCGGGAACGGCTTGCCCGGGTGTTTTTCGCACCATTCACGGTAATCCAGGGCGCCGCCACGGTGGCTCAGCCAACGCATGATGACCTTGTTGCGGCCGATCACTTGCTGACGATAGATACCCAGGTTCTGGCGGTCTTTGTTCGGGCCTTTGGTGACGGTCAGGCCCCAGGTGATCAGCGGGCCGACGTCGCCGGGCCAGCAGGTCTGCACCGGCAGCATGGCCAGGTCGACATCATCGCCTTCGATGACCACTTCCTGGCAGACCGCGTCCTTGACCACTTTGGGCGCCATGGCAATGATCTTGCGGAAGATCGGCAGTTTCGACCAGGCATCCTTCAAGCCCTTCGGTGGCTCGGGCTCTTTGAGGAAGGCCAACAGTTTGCCGATTTCGCGCAGCTCGCTGACCGACTCGGCGCCCATGCCAAAGGCCACGCGCTCGGGCGTGCCGAACAGGTTGCCAAGCACCGGGATATCAAACCCGGTCGGCTTCTCGAACAGCAGCGCCGGGCCCTTGTTACGCAAGGTGCGGTCGCAAATCTCAGTCATTTCCAGCACCGGGGAAATCGGCATCTGGATACGTTTCAACTCTCCGCGCTGCTCAAGTTGCTGCACGAAATCCCGAAGATCCTTGAATTTCATTAACCATGCCACCCGTAAAATAGGCGTACATCCTACCTGCTCTGAGGGCGGCTGGCAGCTTAATTGGCCGTCAGCCCCCGTGATTGCAGCGAACGGAACAGAGGTTCCAGGAAGGCTTCAATGTGCCGGGCGCCTACGTCGGAGATATGGTTGTCGTCGGTGTACAACGACTGGCCATTGAGCTCTACCCGACACAACCCATCGGCACCGCACAGCAATGGCGCAGGGTCCAGCACTGCCACGCCGCTATCGGCGGCAGCCAGTTGGTCAAACAACCCGGTAATAAACGCCTGACGCTTGGTGTGTTCCGCCAGGGCGAGCCCCTCGCCGTCCACTGGGCGGTTCATCATCGCCAAGCGACTGAGGCGGTAAGGCACGATGATTTCCTGCAGCGGCACTTCCTTGACCAGCCAGACCCGATGCCCGGCCGCACGCAACCCACGGATGCGCTCGCGCAGGCCGTCGGCAAACCGTTGTTCGGCGACGGCACGCACGTACTTGCCGGTAACGGGGTCCTTGAGCGCATGCTCCGTGTCACCCGACATCTGCCCGTAAAGGTACAAACTCCAACGCGCCGCCAGCACTACATCGCTGAAGCGTTGCTCGGTCATCGCCTTCTCGACGCGCTGGTTGAAATGCGCGCACCGGGCAATATTTTCCAGGCCATCCAAGGGTATGCAACCTGCAAAGCTGGCTTCGACCAGGCTGATATCGTGGCGCTTGGCGCCCTCTTTGAGGGCCGGAATCAACGCGGTGGCATGGCTGTCGCCCCATACCAGAGCCGATAACGAGGCATCTTTAGGGCCGAAGTGGCAGAACAGCCGCTCGTCGGGAGTGTCCTTATCCGCCATGCAGGCCAGCAGCTCCGGGCTCCATGTCTTGGCCCGGGCAAACTGCAGCGCTTGTTCGGACAGGCGTGAAGGCACACCGTCGGATGTACGAATCGCCACGCCGGTCAGGCCAAGGCACAGGATGCCGGCGCCGGCAGCGGCCAGGATCGCCTTGCGTCCGGCGAGCAAGCGTTTTTCCCGGAACGGTGCTTCCACAAAGCGCCATGACAGGTAGCCCAGTACCAATGAAAGCAACATCAGCCCAGCCAGCTCCAGTGGGCTCAAACCATCCACTGCGGCGTAGGTGGCATAGACAAACACCGGCCAGTGCCACAGGTACCAGGAATAAGAGATCAGCCCGATGCCCACCATCACCCGCGAACTCAACAGTCGTCCGACCCAGGTGTACTGCTGGCCGTTGGCCCAGATCAACCCGACCACGCCCAGCACCGGCAGCAACGCAGTGGCGCCTGGGAATGGCGTGGTTGCGTCGAAACCGAACACCGCAATCAGTATCAACCCCAGGGAAACCAGGCTGACCCCTTGAGCCAGAGCCGGTGAGGCCCGCCAGTCGCGCATGGGCAGTACCGCCAGCATGGCACCGGCCAGCAGTTCCCAGGCTCGCAGATGCAACAGGAAGAACGCCTTTTGTGGCTCATGGGACACCGCCCAGACGCTCATGCCAAACGATGCCAGCAATACACCGAAGAGTGCCACGCGCCAGTGTTTCAAGCGGCTTGAGAGCAACGTCAGCAACAGCGGGAAGAAAATGTAGAACTGCTCCTCCACGGCCAACGACCACGTGTGCAGCAGGGGCTTGATGTCGGACGACGCATCGAAGTAACCATGCTGCCGGGAAAACAGCAGGTTAGACGTGAATATCACCTGATAATGCGCGGAGCGCCCCAACTCCTCATAGTCCTTGGGTGCCAGCAGAAACCAGCCCACCGCCAATGTCGCGGCCATCATCACGAACAGCGCCGGCAGGATGCGTCGGGCACGGCGCGCCCAGAAGTCGATGAAACTGAAACGCCCCGCCTGGCGTTCGCGCCAGATAATGGAAGTGATCAGAAATCCGGAAATGACGAAAAATACGTCAACACCGACAAAACCGCCGGTAACGCCAGGAACGCCGAAGTGAAACAACACGACTGCGAGGACAGCAATGGCACGCAGCCCGTCGATGTCTCTTCGGTATGCAAGAGTGGTCATAAAGTGATGGTCAGTCTGTTGCGAAAGGGATGAGCGTAGCTGTGCGTAAAACTTTTGGTACTTAACGGACACTTATGCGATGAAAAAGCTCAATTTCGATGCAAAAAAAATGGCGCCCCTAAGGGCGCCATTTTTTCGGACCTGAAACGTCGTATTACTTGCGCTTCATCGACAAGAAGAACTCGTCGTTGGTCTTGGTGGTTTTCAGCTTGTCGACGAGGAACTCGATGGCGGCTACTTCGTCCATCGGGTGCAGCAACTTGCGCAGAATCCACATGCGTTGCAGTTCGTCGTCGGCTGTCAGCAACTCTTCACGGCGGGTGCCGGAACGGTTGATGTTGATCGCCGGGAACACACGCTTCTCGGCAATGCGACGGTCCAGGGGCAGTTCCATGTTGCCGGTACCCTTGAACTCCTCGTAGATCACTTCGTCCATCTTCGAGCCGGTTTCAACCAGCGCGGTGGCGATAATGGTCAGCGAGCCGCCTTCTTCGATGTTCCGCGCAGCACCGAAGAAACGTTTCGGTTTCTCCAGGGCGTGAGCATCGACACCACCGGTCAATACCTTGCCGGAGCTCGGGATCACGGTGTTGTAGGCACGGGCCAGACGGGTGATGGAGTCGAGCAGGATCACCACGTCCTTCTTGTGTTCAACCAGGCGCTTGGCCTTCTCGATCACCATTTCGGCAACCTGCACGTGGCGGGTTGGCGGCTCATCGAACGTCGAGGCAACCACTTCGCCGCGCACGGTGCGCTGCATTTCAGTCACTTCTTCCGGGCGCTCATCGATCAGCAGCACGATCAGGTGAACTTCAGGATTGTTACGCGCGATGTTCGCTGCAATGTTCTGCAGCATGATGGTCTTACCGGCTTTCGGCGGTGCGACGATCAGACCACGCTGGCCTTTGCCGATCGGGGCGCACAGGTCGATCACACGACCGGTCAAGTCTTCGGTGGAACCGTTACCGGCCTCCATCTTCATGCGCACAGTCGGGAACAGCGGGGTCAGGTTCTCGAAGAGAATCTTGTTTTTCGCGTTCTCGGGGCGATCGAAGTTGATCGTGTCGACCTTGAGCAGGGCGAAATAACGCTCGCCTTCCTTCGGGGGACGGATCTTGCCAACGATGGTGTCACCGGTGCGCAAGTTGAAGCGACGGATCTGGCTCGGCGAGACATAAATATCGTCTGGGCCGGCGAGATAGGAAGCGTCTGCAGAGCGGAGGAAGCCGAAGCCGTCCTGGAGAATCTCCAGCACGCCATCACCGGAGATTTCCTCGCCGCTTTTCGCGTGCTTTTTCAGCAGGGAGAAAATCACGTCCTGCTTGCGCGAACGGGCCATATTTTCTATGCCCATCTGTTCGGCCAATTCGAGCAGTTCGGTAATCGGCTTTTGCTTGAGTTCAGTCAGATTCATATAGGAATGACGTAATCATTTATGGAGGGGGGAAATTAAGCTTTTGGCTTAATGAGGCCGCGCCGCAGAGAAGGCGACAGGATCGCGTACTAATCGAAAAGGAATGCGTCGGCGACGGCTTGCAGGGGGCAGTGGAGAAACCAGTGCGGGGCCGAATGTACCACCTGAATTTGGGAGCGTCTAGCCCTGTTTCACGAAAAAGCCCCGCAATTTGCGGGGCTTTTTTGTCGGCGCTTAGATGTTGGCGTCGAGGAAAGCTTGCAACTGAGACTTCGACAGCGCGCCTACCTTGGTGGCTTCGACGTTGCCGTTCTTGAACAGCATCAACGTTGGAATACCACGCACGCCGTGCTTGGCCGGGGTTTCCTGGTTGTCGTCGATGTTCAATTTGGCAATGGTCAACTTGCCTTCGTAGGTGGTCGCAATGTCGTCCAGGACAGGAGCGATCATTTTGCAAGGGCCGCACCATTCAGCCCAGTAGTCAACCAGCACCGGGCCTTGAGCCTTGAGTACTTCGGCCTCAAAGGTCGCGTCCGTGACGTGCTTGATAAGATCGTTGCTCATGGATGTCTCCGGATTGTAAGCAAAAAAAACGTTGCCCATCATAGCCGCCCTTCCCCCGTTCAGGAAGCCGCCTCTGATTGAGTCTTCCTATGATGATGCATGAGTTTGGGTATAGGCCAACTCACGGCGTCACGGGAGTGACGAAGGCGATACCGGTGCGCAATGCCGCATTGCGCACGTGTTCCTGCATGGTTTTCTGTGCCGCCGCACTGGCGCGCCGGGCCAGGGCACGCAGGATCCTGCGGTGCTCCTGCCAGGTCTCCATGGCACGCTCTGGCCGGATGAACGGTAGTTTCTGACTTTCCAGGAATACATCGGCGCTGGCACTAAGAATGCTCACCATCGCCTGGTTGCCGCTGGCCAGCAAGATGCGCTGATGAAATTCGAAGTCCAACCGGGCGGCGGCTTCAAAATCACCCGCCTTGAGCACCTTGCGCATCGCCTCAAGGTTATCTTCCAGCGTGTCCAACTCATCGATCGTCAACATGACCGCCGCCAACCCTGCGGCAAACCCTTCCAGGGCATAGCGCAATTGGAAGATATCCGAAGGGGTGGCCTGGGCGGCGAAGGGCCAGGCAAACCCCGGCGCCTCCTGTACCTCTTGCACGAACACGCCTTTCCCCGGCTGCACACTGACCACGCCCAAGGCACTCAAGGATGACAACGCCTCACGTAACGACGCTCGGCTCACCCCCAACTGCAGCGCCAGGTCACGCTGGGACGGCAGCGCATCACCGGCCGCAAAGCCCTGTTCCTTGATCAGTTTGCGGATGGCCTGCAGGGCCGCTTCCGGTACGGCTTGGGCGATGGAATTCATAGAAGACTCAAGGTTCCAGACAACTGAGCGCCTAGTTGTAAAGCTATTCGCAGCCCCCGGCAAGCCACGCCCCAAAGGAGCCCGCGCGGTTTTGTGAACGCCCGAAAAGAGTGCGAATCGCCAGCCAACTGTTCAGACCAGTAAGACCACATAACTCAGCAAATTCCAGTGATCCAGGCCATCTGCACCGTCATGGCATGGGCCATGCAATAGCTCAAAACAGAACATTCCCTCGTCTCTTCCGGAGAGTTGCCATGACCAAGCGCTACAGCGCCCTGCTCACTGCCTTGTTTGCCAGCCTGATGCTGGGCCAGGCACCCGCCCAGGCCAACGGTCTGGACGATATCGTTGCCCGCGGCACCCTCAAGGTCGCCGTACCCCAGGATTTCCCACCCTTCGGCTCGGTCGGCCCCGACATGAAGCCACGCGGCCTGGACATCGACACCGCCAAACTGCTGGCCGACCAACTCAAGGTCAAGCTCGAGCTGACCCCGGTCAACAGCACCAACCGCATCCCGTTTCTCACCACCGGCAAGGTCGATCTGGTGATTTCCAGCCTTGGCAAGAATGCCGAGCGGGAAAAGGTCATTGATTTCTCCAAGGCCTACGCACCGTTCTACCTCGCCGTGTTCGGTCCGCCTGACGCACCCATCAGTACCACCGACGACCTCAAGGGCAAGACCATCAGCGTGACCCGTGGCGCCATTGAAGACATCGCGCTGACCGCCGTGGCCCCCAAGGAAGCCACCATTAAACGCTTCGAAGACAACAACTCGACCATCGCCGCCTACCTGGCCGGCCAGGTCGACCTGATCGCCAGCGGCAACGTGGTCATGGTGGCAATCAGCGAGCGCAACCCGAAACGCGTACCGGCGCTGAAGGTGAAACTCAAGGACTCGCCGGTGTACGTGGGCGTGAACAAAAACGAGCCGGCCTTGCTGGAGAAGGTCAATCAGATTCTGGTCGCGGCCAAGGCCGACGGCAGCCTGGAAAAGAACGCGATGCAGTGGCTCAAAGAGCCGTTGCCTGCCGATCTCTGAAGCGGAGCTGATCCATGGCCTATCAATTCGACTTTGTGCCGGTGCTGGCCAATACCGACCTGCTGTTGCGTGGCGCGTTGTTCACCCTTGAACTGACGGCCATCGGCGCGATCCTGGGGGTGGCCCTGGGCATCGTCGGCGCCGTGGTGCGGGCGTGGAAAATTCAGCCATTCGCCTGGCTGTTCGGTGTGTATGTCGAGTTGATCCGCAACACGCCGTTCCTGGTGCAGTTGTTTTTCATCTTTTTCGGCCTGCCGTCCCTGGGGCTGAAAATCACCGAGTGGCAAGCCGCCGTGCTGGCAATGGTGATCAACCTCGGCGCTTACTCAACCGAGATCATCCGCGCCGGTATCCAGGCCATCCCTCGCGGGCAACTGGAAGCCGCCGCCGCGCTGGCGATGACGCGCTTCGAAGCGTTCCGCCATGTGGTGCTGCTGCCGGCGCTGGGCAAGGTGTGGCCGGCCTTGAGCAGCCAGATCATTATCGTGATGCTCGGTTCGGCGGTGTGTTCGCAGATTGCCACCGAGGAACTCAGCTTTGCCGCCAACTTTATCCAGTCGCGCAACTTCCGCGCGTTTGAAACCTATGCCCTGACCACCCTGGTATATCTGTGCATGGCGCTGATGATTCGTCAGTTGCTCAACTGGATCGGTTACCGATTTGTGATGAGGAACAGTCGATGAGTGATTTTTCCTTCTGGGATATCGTGCGCAACCTGGCCACCGGCCTGCAGTGGACCTTGTTGTTGTCGCTGGTGGCGTTTCTCGGCGGTGGCGTGATCGGCCTGCTGGTCATGACGATGCGCATCAGCCGTAAAGCCTTCCCGCGCAATGTCGCCCGTACCTACATCGAACTGTTCCAAGGCACGCCGCTGCTGATGCAACTGTTCCTGGTGTTTTTCGGTATAGCCCTGCTCGGTGTGGACATCTCACCGTGGTTGGCGGCGGCGATTGCCCTGACCCTGTTTACCAGTGCCTACCTCGCCGAAATCTGGCGCGGTTGCGTCGACTCCATCGCCCATGGGCAGTGGGAAGCGTCGGCCAGCCTGGCGCTGAACCCACTTGAACAACTGCGCTACGTGATCCTGCCCCAGGCCTTGCGCATTGCGGTGGCGCCCACCGTGGGTTTCTCGGTGCAAGTGGTGAAAGGCACCGCCGTGACCTCGATCATCGGCTTCACCGAATTGACCAAGACCGGCGGCATGCTCGCCAACGCCACCTTCGAGCCCTTCATGGTCTACGGCCTGGTGGCCCTTGGTTACTTTTTGCTCTGCTACCCCTTGTCCCTCAGTGCGCGCTACCTGGAAAGGAGACTGCATGCCTCTGCTTAGAATTTCCGCCCTGCATAAGTATTACGGCGATCATCACGTACTCAAAGGCATCGACCTGACGGTGGATGAAGGCCAAGTAGTAGCCATCATTGGCCGCAGCGGCTCGGGCAAATCCACCCTGCTGCGCACCCTCAATGGCCTGGAGTCGATTAACGATGGCGTGATCGAAGTCGATGGCGAGTACCTCGACGCCGCTCGTGCCGACCTGCGCAGCCTGCGGCAGAAAGTCGGCATGGTGTTCCAGCAATTCAACCTGTTCCCGCACCTGACGGTGGGTGAGAATGTGATGCTGGCGCCCCAGGTGGTGCAGAAAGTGCCGAAGGCCAAGGCGGTACAACTGGCCAGGCAGATGCTGGAGCGCGTGGGTCTCGGGGAAAAGTTCGACGCATTCCCTGATCGCCTCTCCGGCGGTCAACAACAGCGAGTAGCGATTGCCCGGGCCCTGGCCATGTCGCCCAAAGTGTTGTTGTGCGATGAGATCACCTCGGCCCTCGACCCGGAGCTGGTCAATGAAGTACTCAGCGTAGTGCGCCAACTGGCCAAGGACGGCATGACCTTGATCATGGTGACCCACGAAATGCGCTTTGCCCGGGAAGTCGGCGACAAGCTGGTGTTCATGCACCAGGGCAAGGTGCATGAAGTGGGCGACCCCAAGGTATTGTTTGCCAACCCGCAAACCCCGGAGTTCGCCAATTTCATCGGCTCAGTGGAACAGCCGGACTGACCAGTTCGAAACTGCCCTGGCTTTCCAGTACCGTCTGATAGCGCACCTGGAAGGCATCGGCCGGCACATCGGTGTCGACATCGACCTGGGCCGTCAGCCGTTTACCTACCGCTCCTGCCACCAGGACCTGGCCCGGTAATAACTGCCCGCGCGCAGCTTCACCGGGCAGGTGTGCCAGCGCCCAGTCGACGGCGCGCCCATCCATCCGGGCATGCTTGAGACTCAGGCGCAGGCGCCCTTGCTGGCCAAACCGAAAACCTTGCCCATCTGCCGCGCCAATAAATCGCAACGCGATTGCCGAAGGCTCTGCACACAGCACGTTCAAGTGCAGCGTGCGCGTACCAAGCGTCACCGAGGGGCTTTCGAGCAATGCCTCACGGTGAACAACGCCGTAGTCGATACGCGACTGACTCAGCGATAGCCGACAGTTTTCTGCCCGAGCCCCCTGGACCATCCACACTGCGCAGAACAGTGCGAATCCTGTGCATTTCAGCTTAACGGCCATGGCACACCGCCGAGGCTGTCTCATAGAACTTGTCATTGTCGGGCTGGGCCTTTGAGGCAAGGTTCAACACACAGGAGGACGAGTCCGACATGGAAACCCGCAAATTTTGCGCGTCGTTGAGGTCGTTCAGGAAAATCATGCCCTCTCCCACCACACTGGTCAGAAAACGATTGTGCTTGTCGAACACCGAAGCGCCCTGGGGCAGAGGTCGACCCTGTTGGTCGCTGGCAGTCAGTAATACGCGGCGCACTTTGACGACCTCGAAAGCCACGGTATTGACCGACCCTCGCCCTGCGACGAGCACTTGCGTGCCGTTCTTCAAGTCAACACGCTTGGGCAGGGACTGGGTTTGCACTTCGATGCGGCTGCTGGTGTACGCGGGCAGGCCCGGGATCACCGCCTGCCCTTTGAAATCGGTCCAGACAGGCCCTTGCGGGGTGTCGATTCTCGCAGCGCCGATGTCGCCCACCGAGGCGATCCCAAACGTGTCCTGCACGGTATAAGGCGAGAATGTCAGCCCGCCTTCGTGAGCCACGACGCCGCCTTGCAACTGCCCTGTATAGCTGGTGGTCTGGCCATCCCGGCTGACACCCAGGCCGAGTCGGGTATAACGGGGCATCAGGTCCAGCTGGCCACGAACCGACTGCTCCCGGTGACTGAAGTCACGCTCGGTGCCCACTTCGTAGCGCACGTAATCATTGACCCGCTCACTGAACGCGGTACCGGCACGGGCCTGATTCCCGCGACGACTGACGTAACTGTTCACGCGACGCTCGCCCCCCAGGGGCACACTGACCTGCAGTCGCATGGACAAGTCATTATCCAGGCCACGCTCACCGCGGCGGTCATCGCGCGCGGCATTAAAGCGGGCCTGAGAGCCGCCTACCTGCGAATCCGCGACCAATGCCACATCGGCATAGCGAAACGACTTGTTCCATGCGGCAAATACATGCTCGGTGGTTTGCCCGTCAAATTGAGCACTGCGGGTATAGCCCAGCGAAAATACCCCCAACGTGGGTTCAACCCAGCTCATACCCGCCGTGTACTGATGCTTGAAGCGCGAACCCAGCTCATCGGCCCTGGCTGGGCGGCCCGCTTCAAGGACCTCGCGGTAACCTCGGGTCTGCAGGGTCGAACTGAGGTTGAGGTCAATGTTGGCGGCCACCGGGCTGCTCACGGTTACGCTGCTGCGTGAACCGGATACCGCGCCGCGATTGCCCCGGGACAGGTTGTGGCGTGCTCCAACGGAAACCCGCTGGAAAAATACACTGCTCAGAGCACCGCCCGCCGACCAATACTCATCGGTGCTCAACAAACCGAATCCCGCCGACGAATCGCGCCCCAAACCCCACGTACCGCTGCCCATGGCGACGACAGGCGTCGGAGCCTCATCAAGCGCGTTCTCACGTACCTTGCCCAGGGAGAAATAGTAACCGGGTGCCGCCGGGGCCGCCCCCGCGAACGAAGCCGCGGGCACCACGAAGTTACGCTTGGCCCCCCGCACATCGATGACGCTGACCTCCAGGTCGCTGGTGCCATTGAGCAGAGGCAAGCCTGTGAGCCTGAAAGGCCCTTCGGGCACCAGCGTGCTGTGGACCAACACCCCCGATTGGCGCACCTCAATTCGCGACTGGCTTTGGGCCAGCCCCTCCACCACGGCACTGTTGCTGCCTGACGGCACGCGTGACTGGCCATCAGGCGAGAACTGCACACCGGACAACTGGATACCGCCAAACAGCGGGTTATTACTGGAGATCTGGCCGGCCTGGAAAGTCGACTGCAACGCAGCGATATCCCGCTGTGCATAGGCATACAGGTGCTCGGTTCTGGCGTTCCCATTGTCGGACACATAGAACTGGCGACTGCGAACAATCCAGTCGCCCAAGTTGAAACCCGCCTCGGTATAGGCCGAAACGAATCGGCTCGGCCCGCCGCGCGAATGGCTGTCGAACCCCTGCACGTCATAGTTGAACAGAGCAGCAGCTCCGCCTCGGGAAAACGCGGCGGCCTCCCATTGCGGTTCACGCAGCGACTGAGTAGGCACGACCAGTGCTACTTCATTGCTGCCGGGCCGAAGCCGCACCATTGTCGTCGGAAAGGCGCCAAGGAAATCCTGGCAGGCAGGCCCCGAGGCGACACCTTCATGGACGGTGCCACCAGGGTTTACCAGACCGGCTTTCTCCAGCAAGCCGGCGGTGAAACACAGCTGCCCTTGAGAGTCGAACTGCGCATCAACCAGCCCGAGCGGGCTTCCATTAACGCGCAGTCCCACCACATGCGTGCCTTCGCGAAAACGCGCCGCACTGCGAAAGTAATCGGACACCTTCGGATCGATACCGTGGGTGGTGAGTGCCGCCAGGTCAAAACCTTCCCCCAACTCCAGCGCGGGGACAAAACCGGGCAAGCTCCAGAGCGTCGCAACCCCCACAAACAAGGTGGGCCGCCTGGGCCATAACGATGCGACAAGCCTGTTACTCGATGTCATGGATCGATCAACCCCCACTGGTGCTGATCGGGGCTCGGTAGGTATCCGCCGAAAACCCGTAGACCGTGGCCGGTTGAATCTCGACCCCCGTCAAGCCTTCCAGCACACCTTCAACCTCCACCGTCAGGGTTTCACCCGGCAAAATGTAGGTACGCGGCAAAGTAGCCGGGGTGCCTCGTGGAAGTAATTGCACCTCCGGCGCCAGGCGCACCACATAAGGACTTTCGTTGTGAACCTTGAGATGCGCCCCTGCTTGCACCCACTTCAGTAGTTCCCAAGGGGTTTGATGCACCGGCAAGTCCCGTGGGTGCAGGATCAGCGGTAAATTCTGCCGCAGGGTGATACCGATGGTCGCACCATCCGTCGCGCGCGCCTGAGGAATACCCTCGAAGGTCACTCGCTTCAAGCGCTGGGTCTTGAGGGACGTCTTCAGGGTACTGATGAACCGTACCAACTGAGTCTCACCGGCCTCCACACGGGTAATCGGCGGTGTAACAATCAATAGCGGTTCCATATCCTCGGGAATGTTTTCAATCACCGAATGAAGCAGGGCCGGCATTGCATCGGTATTTTTTATGTTTATCGTGGCTTCGCCCTGTGCTTCATAAAGCATGACCACTGTCGTTTCCGGCAACATACCTTCCGCAGTTGCTACGCCAATAGAACTCAAGAAAAAACCTGCACATAACAACCACGCATTATTTATTACTGAAAGACTGGGCACCCAGTACGCTCCACGACTTAGAAGTGACGATTAATCAACTGACGCCCACTTAAAAACAGCCGACAAGAAACAGTCAGTTTCCTGGTCGGCTGTATTTCAGTCGCTTAGATGTAGCTCAGTTCAAGTGTGGCGCGCCCATCAAGGGTAATGTCACGGCTGAGGTCCAGATCCTGGCCTTTATTGATGACCGCCCTGACAGCGATAGTCCCGGTCAACTGCGCGATCGGGGCGGGAACGACAGTTACACTGGATCGCCAGGAGTATTGGGAAGGCGACTGCGCGACTTTTCCATCACTGTTCTGCCAGGCACCGCTGCCGATACGCATGATGGGATTGAGCACCGTGGTCGACGCCCTGAGGTCCTTCAGGGTGACGGCAAAACCACCGGTCTTGCGGCCGGCCGCCAGGCCCAGGCCGAAGTTGTGTGTCTCGGTATAGCCCGCCCCAAGCGCATTCAGGATCCCAGGTACTTTGCTGCCCGCCTGCAGGTCGATAAATTTCAGCCCGAACTTGGCGGGCGTAGTACCGCAACTGACGGTCAGGGGGGTGGTCTTTTCCGCGAGTGGGTTGAATGCCGTCGGGAGCAGTTGACCCGAAGGAATTTCGCCGTAGTTGATAATGCCGCCACCGGTCATGCTGAGGTTACACGCGGCCGGTTTGATCGTGCCCCTGACGATCAGTTCGGCAGTAGTGGACGCCTGTGCGTTGAGGGTCGCGGCCAGGCAAGCGATACCAAGAGTCAATCCAACAATTTTTTTCATATTCAACCTGTCACAGAAATTTATCAGGTGTATTTATTTTTCTTTACAAGACAATCCATAAATAAATAACACCACGGCAAAATTGCCGAGTGACAGTCTGTCTGCTTGGTACTTGACTAAAGAATAAGACGGCACTTCAATTATTGTGGGAGCGGTAAAAATAAAATGTCAGCGTGGCACCTCTCTACGGTAGGCTTAATTGATATAAACAATAAAAACCCGGCATTTGGATTGTAGGCAAAGTGATAATCAAACTTAAAACCTGCATTAGTTAAAGCTTCCTACATTGCCTAGAAGTCCTTCGATAGAAGCTCGGGAAGACAACCTACATTTCCTACAGTAAAGCCCTACAAGCAGTCTCAGAGAAATTCCCGAAGCACAACGCGTTGGCTCCAGCGGTCGATCGTGGCACGATGGCAAGGTTATCGACCGAGACCCCAAACCATGCCGCAATCCCAAGCCAAGAATCTGTCACTGATCGCCGCCATCGACCTGGGCTCCAACAGCTTTCACATGGTCGTGGCCAAGGCCCAGAACGGCGAGATCCGCATCCTTGAACGGCTCGGCGAGAAAGTACAACTGGCTGCCGGGATCGACGATGAGCGCCAGCTCAATGAAGAATCCATGCAGCGCGGGCTCGATTGTCTCAAGCGCTTTGCGCAACTGATCAACGGAATGCCCTCGGGCTCCGTACGGATCGTGGGCACCAACGCACTACGCGAAGCGCGTAACCGCAACGAATTCATCCATCGCGCCGAAGAAATCCTCGGGCACCCGGTAGAAGTCATCTCCGGCCGTGAAGAAGCCCGCCTGATCTACCTGGGCGTCTCTCACACCCTGGCTGATACGCCCGGCAAGCGCCTGGTGGCGGACATCGGCGGCGGCAGTACCGAGTTCATCATCGGCCAGCGCTTCGAGCCGTTGCTGCGTGAAAGCCTGCAGATGGGCTGCGTCAGTTACACCCAGCGCTATTTCAAGGACGGCAAGATCACCCCGGCACGCTACGCCCAGGCCTACACGGCGGCGCGGCTGGAGATCATGAGCATCGAGCACGCCCTGCATCGCCTGACCTGGGATGAAGCCATCGGCTCGTCCGGCACCATCCGCGCCATCGGCCTGGCCTTGAAAGCCGGCGGCCATGGCACCGGCGAGGTCAACGCCGAAGGGTTGGCGTGGCTCAAGCGCAAGCTGTTCAAGCTGGGCGATGCCGAGAAAATCGATTTCGATGGCATCAAGCCCGACCGTCGCACCATCTTCCCAGCCGGCCTTGCGATTCTCGAAGCGATCTTCGACGCCCTCGAGCTACAACGCATGGACCACTGCGATGGCGCCCTGCGCGAAGGCGTGCTCTACGACCTGTTGGGTCGCCATCACCACGAGGACGTACGCGAGCGCACCCTCAGCTCGTTGATGGAGCGCTACCACGTCGACCTGGAACAGGCGATTCGCGTGGAACGCAAGGCTCTGCATGCCTTTGATCAGGTGGCCGCGGACTGGGACCTGGAAGACGGCGTATGGCGCGAGTTGCTCGGCTGGGCCGCCAAGGTGCATGAGGTGGGCCTGGACATCGCCCACTACCATTACCACAAGCACGGCGCCTACCTTATCGAGCACTCCGACCTTGCCGGGTTCTCCCGCGAAGACCAGCAGATGCTCGCACTCCTGGTGCGTGGCCATCGTCGTAATATTCCCAAGGACAAGTTTGCCGAATTCGGTGACGAAGGCATCAAGCTGATACGCCTGTGTGCGCTGCTGCGCTTTGCGATCCTGTTCCACCACATCCGTGGCACCCAGGAAATGCCCCAAGTGACCCTGAGCGCCAACGGCGATAGCCTGGACGTCGTGTTCCCCAACGGCTGGCTGGATGAGAACCAGTTGACCCAGGCGGATTTCGCCCAGGAAGCGGAGTGGCTGACGCGGGTGGGGTTCAGCCTCAACGTGCGCTGACCCGATCTGAACAACACTGAAAGACAAATGTGAGAGGGGGCTTGCTCCCGATGACGGTATGTCAGTCACTGAATACGTTGACTGAACCACCGCGATCGGGAGCAAGCCCCCTCTCACATTTTTGGGACAGTGTCGGGTTTTAGTTTACCGACAGAATCGGGCTGCCCAGCCTCTCCAGCAACGTCGCCTGCGCACTGCGCGGGTTCTGGTTGCCGGTTGGTGTGTTGCGCACGTAGCGGCCGTCCGATTGCAGGCTCCAGCTGTGGGTGTTGTCGGTGAGGTAGCTTTCCAGCTCCTTCTTGACCCGCATGATCAGCTTCTTGCCTTCCACCGGGAAGCACGTCTCTACACGCTTATCGAGGTTGCGCTCCATCCAGTCGGCACTGGAGAGGAACATCTGCTCCTCGCCACCGTTGAGGAAGTAGAACACTCGCGTGTGCTCCAGGAAGCGGCCAATGATCGAACGCACATGGATGTTATGCGAAACACCCACGATGCCCGGGCGCAGGCAGCACATGCCACGCACCACCAGGTCGATGCGCACGCCGGACTGACTGGCCTTGTACAGCGCACGGATGATCTTCGGATCGGTCAGCGAGTTGAATTTGGCGATGATGTGCGCCGGCTTGCCATCGAGGGCGAACTGGGTTTCCCGGGCAATCATGTCGAGCATGCCCTTCTTGAGCGTGAACGGCGCGTGCAGCAGCTTCTTCATGCGCAAGGTCTTGCCCATGCCGATCAACTGGCTGAATAACTTGCCGACGTCTTCACACAACGCATCGTCGGAAGTGAGCAGGCTGTAGTCGGTGTAGAGCTTGGCGTTGCCGGCGTGGTAGTTACCGGTACCCAAGTGCGCGTAACGGACGATCTCACCGGCTTCGCGGCGCAGGATCAGCATCATTTTGGCGTGGGTCTTGAAGCCGACCACGCCGTAGATCACCACCGCACCGGCCGCCTGCAGGCGGCTGGCCAGTTGCAGGTTGGACTCTTCGTCAAAGCGCGCGCGCAATTCGATCACGGCGGTGACCTCCTTGCCGTTACGTGCAGCATCGACCAATGCGTCAACGATTTCCGAGTTGGCGCCGGAACGGTACAGCGTCTGGCGCACAGCCAGCACGTGCGGGTCTTTGGCAGCCTGGCGCAACAAGTCGACCACCGGGGTGAAGGACTCGAACGGGTGCAGCAGCAGGATGTCCTGCTTGCTCACCACATTGAAAATGTTCTCGCTGTTTTGCAGCAGTTTCGGGATCTGCGGAGTGAACGGCGTGTATTGCAGCTCAGGGTGGCTGTCCAGGCCGGTAATGCTGAACAGGCGCGTCAGGTTCACTGGGCCATTGACCTGGTACAGCTCGGTCTCACTCAGGTTGAACTGCTTGAGCAAGTAGTCCGACAGGTGTTTCGGGCAGGTGTCGGCCACTTCCAGGCGCACCGCATCGCCGTAGCGCCGCGAGAACAGCTCACCGCGCAAGGCGCGGGCCAAGTCTTCGACGTCTTCGGAATCCAGCGCGAGGTCGGCGTTACGGGTCAGGCGGAACTGGTAGCAGCCCTTGACCTTCATGCCTTGAAACAGGTCATCGGCGTGGGCATGGATCATCGACGACAGGAATACATAGTTGTCGCCAGCCCCCCCCACCTCTTCCGGTACCTTGATGATCCGTGGCAGCAAGCGTGGCGCCGGGATAATCGCCAGGCCAGAATCGCGACCGAAAGCGTCGATGCCTTCGAGTTCCACGATGAAGTTCAGGCTTTTGTTCACCAGCAACGGGAACGGGTGCGTCGGGTCGAGACCGATAGGGGTGATGATCGGTGAAATCTCGTCGCGGAAGTAACGGCGCACCCACGTCTTGATCTTGGTGGTCCAGTGACGACGACGGATGAAGCGGACCTGATGTTTTTCCAATTCCGGCAGCAGGATGTCGTTGAGGATCGCGTACTGGCGATCCACATGGCCGTGTACCAGCTCGCTGATCCGCGCCAGGGCCTGATGCGGCTGCAACCCGTCGGCACCGGCTTGCTCACGGGCGAAGGTGATCTGCTTCTTGAGGCCGGCGACGCGAATTTCGAAGAACTCGTCCAGGTTGCTGGAGAAGATCAGCAGGAACTTGAGCCGCTCCAGCAGCGGGTAGGACTCATCCAGCGCCTGCTCCAGCACACGGATGTTGAATTGCAGCTGTGACAGCTCGCGGTGGATGTACAGGCTGCTGTCATCCAGGTTGGTTACCGCAGCGACCGGGGCCGCTACCGGTGGCTCGGTCACCGCGGCAGGCGGTGCTGGCTCAAGTTCCGGCGGCGTCTCGGTGACTTGTTCAACCACCGGATGAGCGTCTTTTACGGCAACTTCTGTAAGTCCTTCGGTATTCATCGAGTGTTCCTGTGAGGGCTATTGTTGCTCTCTAAGCAATTGGGCAGCGCGGGCGGCGAAGTAGGTCAGAATGCCATCGGCGCCGGCACGTTTAAAGGCTGTCAGGGATTCGAGGATCACCCCTTCACTCAACCAACCGTTCTGGATCGCGGCCATGTGCATGGCGTATTCACCGCTGACCTGGTACACAAAGGTCGGCACTTTGAATTCCTCTTTGACCCGGTAAAGGATGTCCAGGTAAGGCATCCCTGGCTTGACCATCACCATGTCGGCACCTTCAGCCAGGTCGGCCGCCACTTCGTGCAGGGCTTCATGGCTGTTGGCCGGGTCCATCTGGTACGAAGCCTTGTTGGCCTTGCCCAGGTTAAGGGCAGAGCCCACCGCATCGCGGAACGGGCCGTAGTAGGCGCTGGCGTATTTGGCCGAATAGGCCATGATCCGCACATTGACATGGCCGGCCAGTTCCAGAGCTTCACGAATCGCCTGGATGCGGCCATCCATCATGTCCGACGGCGCGACAACCTGGGCGCCTGCCGCTGCATGGGACAACGCCTGCTTGACCAACGCATCGACAGTAATGTCGTTCTGAACATAGCCTTCTTCGTCAAGAATGCCATCCTGCCCGTGGGTGGTGAACGGGTCCAGGGCCACGTCGGTGATCACACCCAACTGCGGGAAACGTTCGCGCAGGGCACGGGTGGCGCGCTGGGCAATCCCGTCCGGGTTCCAGGCTTCGGCAGCATCCAGGGACTTGAGTTCAGACGGGGTCACGGGGAACAGCGCCAACGCTGGAATCCCCAATTCAACCCAATGGGCTGCTTCTTCAAGCAGCAAATCAATGGTCAAGCGCTCCACACCCGGCATCGACGCCACCGCCTCCCGACGATTTTCCCCGCCAAGCACAAAGACCGGCAGGATCAGATCATTCGTCGTCAGTACATTTTCACGCACCAGGCGGCGGGAAAAATCATCACGACGATTGCGACGCAGACGGGTGGCGGGAAACAGGCGATGGGCAGGGGTAAAGCTCACGACAGACTCCTGAGCCCGCGTTTACGGGCGAGCGTTGCAGTTATAAGCGGCCATTATGACGAAGGAATGACAGTTGTGCTTATCGATGCGACCTGTAGTCGCATTCGTCGTTTATGTAGGATTTGTTCACTTCGTGACACATCTCGATACTTTCATGAATGTTCACGAAGGCGTAGGCTGCGCGTTCATTTCGCCAGCACCCCCAGACCATGCTTCAACAATTTCTGCATGACTTCGGCTACTTTGCGCTCTTCCTGGGCACCTTCTTCGAAGGCGAGACCATTCTGGTTCTCGCAGGCTTCCTGGCTTTTCGTGGATACATGGATATCAACCTGGTGATGGTCGTTGCCTTTTTCGGCAGCTACGCCGGCGACCAGCTTTGGTATTACATGGGCCGCAAGCACGGTCGCAAGCTGTTGGCGCGCAAGCCGCGCTGGCAATTGATGGGCGACAAGGCCCTGGAGCATATCCGCAAACATCCGGATATCTGGGTGCTGAGCTTTCGCTTCGTCTACGGGTTGCGCACGGTAATGCCCGTGGCGATCGGCCTTTCCGGTTACCCGCCGCTGCGCTACCTGCTCCTCAACGGTATTGGGGCCGCTATCTGGGCGGTGGCCCTGGGCGCTGCGGCGTATCACTTCGGCGCGGTGCTGGAGGGCATGCTGGGCAGCATCAAGAAATACGAGCTGTGGGTATTGGGCGCGTTGTTGGTATTGGGCTTCGGCCTGTGGTTGCGTCGTCGGATCAAAAACGCGCGCATCGCCCGCGAGGCCTGCGCCGAGGCCAAGGCCCGGCTCGCGGCCGAGCAGGCCCCTGTCGAGACGCCTAAGACACCAGTCGAGTAACCGGGCCTCTGCAGCAGTAGAGGCCAATCACGCTGAGCAGGCTGTAGCTCAGCAGGCCCAGCCAGCCCAGGTTGCTGGCCGGCCATAACCCGACAGCCGGCGCCAGCCATACCAGCGGTACATTCAGCACCAAGCGTGAGAGCTCGGCCTTCAGCGCCCACGGGCGATTCTCCAGGGCCACGCCCAAGGTAAAGAGCCCCAACGCCATGGCCCCCCACCCCAGAATCAACGCCGCCGTGGGCAACCCCTCGCCGAAATTCATCAAATAACTGCCAAACCCTACATACGCGGCAAATTGCAGGGCGATATAGACCTGCTGCCGCGCGTCCAACGGTACTTCGAATTTGCGGAACTGGCTCAGGTCATGTTTGGCCAGCGGATACTTGGCTTTCACATCCGCAGGACGCCAGCCGGTGCGCATGAACCAAATTCGCAGCTTGTCCCACCAGCGCTCGGTACGCCGCGCATCACTCCACAGCTGTGCATAAAACTGCAGGTTGGCCCAGAGCGGGTTCCAACTGGCCAGGGGCGTGGTAACCCCAAAGATCACCGGCTCGTTATCGTCCTCCTCTTGGAAAGAGCCGAACAGCCGGTCCCAAATAATGAACACGCCGCCGTAATTGCGATCCATGTAGAGCGCGTTCTGTGCATGGTGGGCGCGATGATTGGATGGCGTGACGAAGAACCACTCGAACCAGCCGAGCTTGGGCACATGACGGGTGTGCACCCAGAATTGGTACAGCAGGTTGAGCGACGCCACGCTGATAAACACCACCAGCGGCACACCCAGTACAGCCAGGGGCAGATAGAAGATCCAGCTCAACAGAAAGCCGGTACTGGTCTGACGCAGTGCGGTGGTGAGGTTGTAGTCCTCGCTCTGATGGTGCACCGAGTGCGCGGCCCACAGGATATTGCGCTCATGCCCCATACGGTGGAGCCAGTAGTAGCAGAAGTCGTAGAACACGAAGGCGAACACCCAGGTCCACACGCTGTGGGCCGAGAGTTCGATCAACGCCAGGTGCTCAAGGGCGAAGGCGTACGTCAGCAACCCTACGCCCTTGGTCAGAAGCCCCGTGGTAGTAGACAACACACCGGTGCTGAGGCTGTTGATGGCGTCCGCCACGCGATAGTTGCGCGCGCCACGCCAGCGGTCGGCGAGCAGCTCGATCACGATCAAGGCGATGAAGAACGGTACCGCGTAAGGCACGAAGTCCATGGGCTAGTCCGATGTTTTTTGTTACATCAAGATTAGGTGTAGCGGCAGGAGATCCCATTGGCAACAGGTGACAAATTAGTAGACATTTAACGCCACGAAATAGGGAGAAATACTCATGAGCAAAAAGATCGCAGTGATCCTTTCCGGCTGTGGCGTATACGACGGCGCAGAAATCCACGAAAGCGTGATCACCCTGCTGCGTCTCGACCAGCGTGGCGCTCAGGTTCAATGTTTTGCCCCGGATATAGCGCAACGGCATGTGATCAACCACCTCACTGGCGAAGAGATGCCCGAGTCACGCAATGTGCTGGTGGAGTCGGCCCGCATCGCCCGTGGCGAGGTGAAGGACATACGCGAGGCGAGCGTCGACGACTTTGACGCGCTGATTGTGCCGGGCGGATTTGGCGCAGCCAAGAACCTGTCGGACTTTGCCGTGGAAGGCGCCGCTTGCACCGTCAACCCGCAGTTGCTGGAACTGGCGGAAGCCTTTGCAGAAGCCGGAAAACCAGTCGGCCTGATCTGCATCTCCCCTGCCCTGGCCGCCAAGATCTACGGCCCCGGCGTGACCTGCACCATCGGCAATTGCCCTGACACGGCAGCGGCCCTGGACAAGATGGGCGCCACCCACCAGGAATGCTCGGTGGAAGATATCGTTGAGGACAAGGCACGCAAGCTGGTGAGCACGCCGGCCTATATGCTCGGCAAACGCATCAGTGAAGTCGCTTCTGGCATCAACAAGCTGGTGGACCGGGTGTTGGAGCTTACCCACGAGAACGATTGATCGGGCCGTCGGGCACCTACGTTGGGGCGCGCGGGCTTATTCCACGCCGGCTAGCAAGCCGCCCCCAACCCAGCAATCGCGTTTTAGCTGAATCACCGCGCTGGCTGGATCAGGGCGGCTTCGCTACCCCGGCGCGGGGCAAGCCCGCTCATTGCAGCGTCAGGCAACCACTCGACGCTTTTCCGCCAGGCGACTACGGCCATACAGCACCATAATCGCCAGAATCGCCACGGCCTGCGCACTCAGCGAGTACGCATCGGCATGAATGCCCAACCAGTCGAAGTCAAAAAACGCCACCGGCCGGGTGCCGAAGATGCCCGCTTCCTGCAAAGCCTTCACACCATGCCCGGCGAATACCACCGACAGCGCGCACAATAGTGCCGCATTGATGCCAAAAAACAGCGCCAATGGCAGCTTCGCCGAGCCGCGCAAGATCACCCAGGCCAAGCCCACCAGCAGCACCAGCGCCGTGGCACCGCCGGCCAACACGGCGTTGTGCCCGGCCGGGCCTGCTTGCAACCACAAGGTTTCGTAGAACAGGATCACTTCGAACAGCTCGCGATAGACCGAGAAGAAAGCCAGCACGGCAAAACCAAAACGCCCACCGCCGCCCACCAGGCTGCTCTTGATGTAATCCTGCCAGGCGGCCGCGTGGCGGCGGTCATGCATCCACACGCCCAGCCACAACACCATCACACTGGCGAACAATGCCGTGCAGCCTTCAAGCAATTCGCGCTGGGCGCCGCTCACGTCAATCACATACGCCGCCAAGGCCCAGGTGCCCAGGCCGGCCAATAACGCCAAGCCCCAACCGACGTTGACGCTGCGCACGGCCGATTGCTGACCGGTGTTGCGCAGGAATGCAAGGATCGCCGCCAGTACCAGGATCGCCTCCAGGCCTTCGCGCAACAGGATCAGCAAGCCCGAGATGTAACTCAGTGACCAGCTCAGGCCGTCACCGCCCAACAGGCCGGCAGATTCGCTGAGTTTGCCCTTGGCCACATCCAGGCGTTGCTGCACCTGCTCGATCGGCAAACCATCCTGCAGCGACTGTCGATAGGCCATCAACGCCTTTTCGGTGTCCTTGCGCACGTTGGCGTCGACGTTATCCAGGGAGCTTTCCACCAGCTCGAAACCCTCCAGGTAAGCCGCTACCGAAAGGTCGTAGGCCTGCTCGTGCTCACCGTTGCGGAACGCGACGAGACTCTTGTCCAGGGTGGCGGCGGTGTAGTCGAGCAACTGCGCCGGGCCACGCTTGACCTGCGGCGGTTGCGCGCGCTGGGCGCGGAAGGTTGCGGCGACAGTCGGGCCGTCTGCAGCCAGCACTTCATTGGGGGTCTGGCGAGCCAGGTCGGCAAGGTTGAACACTTGCTCGCTTTTGGCGGCGGCCGGGTCGGCGGTGAAACCTGCGATGTAGGTGGCCAGGTCCCAGCGCTGACGGTCGTCCAATTGATCGGCAAAGGACGGCATGTCAGTGCCTTCAACGCCCAGGCCGAGGGTGTTGTAGATCGCGTAGAGGCTCAGGCGGTCCAGACGCGCGGCATCGCGCAGGTTGGCGGGTGGCGGGGTCATGCCCGTGCTGGCAGGCCCATCACCGGCACCGGCAGTGCCGTGGCACACCGAACAATGCTGGGCATATAGCGGTGCGCCGCGGGTCGGGTCGGGTGTAATGGCCGGTGCCTGGCTGACTTCATAAGCCACCGCCAGTTTGGCGCCCAGTTGACGAGCCTGATGGGCGACCGCCACACCGTCTTCATGGGCGGTAACCGCCGCCAGCAATTCATCGACGCCTTTGATCAACTCCGCGCGTTCAGGCCGTTCCGGCAACTGCGCTACCAAGCCTTGCAGTACCCCCAGAAACTCAACCTGTTCGCGGAATTCCGAGTCATCAACCACCTTGCCGGCCTCCACCGTCGGAGGGTAGTCGGCACCAATATAGTCCAGCAGATGCAGGGCTTGGGGGGCGCCCTCGGCAGTCGCGGCCAGCAGATTGAAACTGCACGACATCAGCGCCGGCAACATCAACCAGGCGAGAAAACGGAAGGGGGCAATCATGAATGAATCTCAAAGGTAAATACGAAGTAACACATTGTTGTGCTTTAGAGGGTTTGACTCAAGGCGTAAGTGACTTGATGTGTTGAGGGCGGGGGTTTAAAGCGAGGTGGTTGTTTTCTGGAATACTGCACAGGATCAAGAAGCGCAGGTGAAATAATCGTGCTGGGATAAAGCCCCGAAGGTATTGCGCCGAGTTTCAACGCTACAGGCAATAGCAACCGCATGTGGGAGGGTTTGCTCCCTCCCACATTTTTAATTGGCTTCGTCGATTACGCCGTTGCGCGGTGCAGGCTGGCCAGGAAACCCGCCGCGCCCACGAACAACCCGGCAAACGTCCGGTTCATGCGTTTTTGCTGTTTCGGCGTACGCAACAGGCGCAGGACTTTCGACGCCAGCCCCGTGTAACCGGCCATCACGATCATATCGACGCTGATCATCGTCGCGCCCAGGATCAGGTACTGGACCAGCAACGGTGCTTGCGGGTTCACGAACTGTGGCAGTACCGCCAGCATGAACACCAGCGCCTTGGGGTTGCTGGCGTTGACCAGGAACCCCCGGAACATCATCGCCAACGGCTTGCCGATCGGGCGCACTGCCGCGTCATCGGTCATGTCCATGGGCAAGGCGCGCCATTGCTTGATCGCCAGGTACACCAGGTACGCCACGCCAAACCATTTGATGGCGTAAAACGCTGTGGAAGACGTCGCCAGAATGGCACCCAGGCCCCCCGCGACCACGGCGATCTGCATCGCCAGGCCAATTTGCAGGCCCAGGGCATTCCAGTAGCCACGTAAAAAGCCGTATTGCAGGCCGCTGGACATCGAGGCAATGGCACCTGCGCCAGGGGAAAGGGAAATGATCCAACTGGCCAGGAAAAAGGCCAGCCATGTATCGAATGCCATTACACACCTCGTTGCAAATTCGTCGTAAGCGCTAAGCTAACTCCGACCACCGAAGGCTGGCTATAAATTTCTATGCAGGCGTGTTCCAGCGTCGCACCGAGCGCTGGAAGAACAAACTGTTGGGCACCTGCACTATCGCGCCGTGAGTTCCTGCTTCTTCCAACTCGATCAGCGTGGTGTAGAGCAGGTTGATCGCCACCACACGTCCCTTCACGCCCGGCTTGTCGAGGGTGTCCACCAGCTCGACGATGTCACCCAGGCGGAAGGGCCCGACGGTGAAAATCAAGATCGCGCACAGCAGGTTGGACAGTACCGACCACATGGCAAAAAACGCCACGGCGGCGACCGCGACAAACCCCGACAGCGCCGTCCACAACACCGTGGCGGAGACACCCAGGCGACCCAACACGAAGATCAGCGCGCTGCCCATGATCAGCCAACGCAGACCACCGCGCAGGGGCATCAGCAGTTGCGGCGGGAATGGGTAGCGCTCACCCAGACGGGTGAGCCCTTTGGCCACAAAGCGTTGAGCGAGGTAGCCGGCCAACAGGATCAGCAGGATCTGCACGCCAATCCACACCGGCTCGACCCACTGCGCCGGCAGCGGCAATTGCAGCGCTTCCATCAGGACAGTGCCTCCAGCTCCGCTTGCAAGGTTTCCAGCAGTTCGAGGGCTTCCATCCAGGCTTCTTCCAACTGCCCTTCACGCACCTTGAGCTTGGCCTGTTCGGCCAGCAGGTCACGCAGCTCGTCCTTGCGTGCGGCCTCATACACGGCGCTGTCGCCCAGGCTGGCCTCGATACTGGCCAGGCGCTCGTGCACCTTGCCCAGTTCAGCTTCCAGCTTGTCGGCTTCACGCTTGTGCGGCGCCAACTGTTGCCGCAGTGCGGCGGCAGCCTGGCGCTGGGCCTTCTTGTCGGTCTTGTCCGGGTTGACGGGCGTGTTGCTGGCCGGGGCGTTACGCAGACGGTAGTCCGTCAGCCAGCGGGCGTAGTCGTCCAGGTCGCCATCGAACTCTTCAACCTTGCCGTCAGCTACCAGCAGGAAGTTGTCGGTAGTGCTCTTGAGCAAATGACGATCGTGAGACACCACCAGTACCGCACCGCTGAACTCCTGCAAGGCCATGGTCAACGCCAGGCGCATTTCAAGGTCCAGGTGGTTGGTAGGTTCGTCGAGCAGCAACAGGTTGGGGCGGTCCCAGGCGATCAACGCCAGGGCCAGGCGGGCTTTTTCGCCGCCGGAGAAGTTCAGCACCGGCTCGTCGATGCGCGCACCGCGGAAGTCGAATCCCCCGAGGAAATCGCGCAAGGTCTGCTCGCGCTCGGTTGGCGCCAGGCGTTGCAGGTGCAGCAAAGGGCTGGCCTTGGCGTCCAGGGAGTCCAGTTGATGCTGGGCAAAGTAGCCCACCACGGTGTTTTCGCCGCGGGTCAGGCGACCCGACAAAGGCGACAGCTCCCCGGACAGGTTCTTGATCAGCGTCGACTTGCCCGCGCCGTTGGGGCCGAGCAAACCGATGCGGGCACCGGGAGTGAGCTGCAGCTTGACCTTCTCCAGGATGGTTTTGTCGCCATAACCCAGGCGGGCATCCGAGAGGTCCAGCAGCGGGCTCGAAATCTTCACCGACTCGCGGAACACGAAATCGAACGGCGAATCGACGTGGGCCGCCGACAGCTCTTCCATGCGCTCCAGGGCTTTGATCCGGCTCTGGGCCTGGCGGGCCTTGGTGGCCTGGGCCTTGAACCGGGCGATATAGCTTTCCATGTGCGCACGCTGCGCCTGCTGCTTCTCGTAGGCCTGCTGCTGCTGGGCCAGACGTTCGGCACGCGCACGTTCGAACGCGGTGTAGCCGCCACGGTAGAGGGTGATTTTCTTCTGTTCGACGTGGGCGATGTTATCGACCACGGAGTCGAGGAAGTCCCGGTCGTGGGAAATCAGCAACAAGGTGCCCTGATAACTCTTGAGGAAATCCTCCAGCCACAGGATCGCATCGAGGTCCAAGTGGTTGGTCGGTTCGTCGAGCAGCAACAGATCCGAAGGGCACATCAGCGCCTGGGCCAGGTTCAGGCGCATGCGCCAGCCACCGGAGAAGTCGGCAACCGGGCGGTCCATCTGTTCGTTGGTAAAACCGAGGCCGGCGAGCATCTTGCGAGCGCGAGCGTCGGCGGTGTAACCGTCGGCACTGTCGAGTTCCGCGTGGAGGCGGGCCTGGGCGGCGCCGTCCTGGGCTTTCTCGGCCTCGGCCAGGTCGTGTTGCACCTGGCGCAGACGCAGGTCGCCATCGAGCACGTAGTCGATCGCAATGCGGTCCAGGGTGTCGACCTCCTGGCGCATATGGGCGATGCGCCAGTCGGCCGGCAGCAGACAGTCCCCGGAATCAGGGGTCAGCTCACCCAGCAACAGGGCGAACAACGTGGATTTTCCGGCGCCGTTGGCACCGATCAGGCCGGCTTTGTGACCGGCGTGCAGGGTCAGCTCGGCGTCTTCGAGAAGACGTTGCGGGCCACGCTGTAATGTTAGGCTTTGAAGTCGGATCATAATGGCGGCGGAGTCTACCAGCTTCGTTGACCGCTGGCTTGGGTGTGAATATGTGCGCTGACCTGTGGAGCTTTGCCCTTTCGACTTACGCCCGCCCGGGCGTCGAAGCCGCTTGCCTGCGCTTGCAGGAGCAGGGAGCGGATGTGTGCCTGTTGCTCTGTGGGGCATGGCTGGAGCAGCGGGGGGTGGCCGTGCGCACCGAGCGAATTGAGGCTCTGAAACAAATCGCCGGACCTTGGCAGACACAAGTGGTTAAACCGTTGCGGCAGATGCGCGTGCAATGGCGAGCGTTGTCGCAACAGGATGAACCGTTGGCGTCGTTACGCGAGCGGGTCAAAGCCCTGGAACTGGAGGCGGAACGCGAGCTGCTGGCACGCCTGGAAGCGTTGTCACAGGAGTGGCCGACGGAGATGGGAGCAGGTCACCAGCCATGGCTGGAAAGACTGGCGGCTGAGGATACCGCCAATCTTGACCACGACGCGCTGCAACTGCGCGCCGTGGTCACCAGCACTTAGGAAGCGCTGGTTGGAGTGGTGCTTGGCGCTGCCGGTGCAGGAGTGCTGCTGGCCGAAGCGGAGGGGGAGGCAGACGTTGCCGGGGCAGCAGCAGGTGTTGCTGGCTTGACCGGTGCGGGTGTTGCGGCGGCAGGTTTGGCAGCTGGCTTAGCGGCTGGTTTTGCAGCAGCAGGTTTGGCGGCTGGCTTAGCGGCTGGTTTCGCAGCAGCAGGTTTGGCAGCTGGCTTGGCCGCTGGTTTTGCAGCAGCAGGTTTGGCGGCTGGCTTAGCGGCTGGTTTTGCAGCAGCAGTTTTAGCAGCTGGCTTGGCCGCTGGTTTTGCAGCAGCAGTTTTGGCAACTGGCTTGACCGCTGGTTTTGCAGCAGCAGTTTTGGCAGCTGGCTTAGCGGCTGGTTTTGCAGCAGCAGTTTTAGCAACTGGCTTGGCCGCTGGTTTTGTAGCAGCAGTTTTAGCAACTGGCTTGGCCGCTGGTTTTGCAGCAGCAGTTTTGGCAGCTGGCTTGGCCGCTGGTTTCGCAGCAGCAGTTTTGGCAACTGGCTTAGCGGCTGGTTTTGCAGCAGCAGTTTTAGCAGCTGGCTTGGCCGCTGGTTTCGCAGCAGCAGTTTTGGCAACTGGCTTAGCGGCTGGTTTTGCAGCAGCAGTTTTGGCAGCTGGCTTGGCCGCTGGTTTTGCAGCAGCAGTTTTGGTCACTGGCTTGGCTACCGCTTTAGCAGGTGCTTTAGTGGCAACCGCTTTGCTCGCCGGCTTTTTCGCCGTGCTCGCTGCAACCGCTTTTGCAGGGGTACGAGCGCCCAGTGCTTTAGCGACGGCTTCCTTCACACGACCAACGCCCTGAGCCAATTTCAGGCTTTCCTGAGCATCTTTTTTGAGTTGGGAAATATAGGTGCGGGTTTCAGCCTGGCGATCCTTGAGGGCGTCGAGCAAGTCCTCGAGTTCTTTGACAGCGTCTTTGGCTTTGGCTTGAGCCTTGGCCTTGCCGGCAGTCGCGGCGTCTTGCAGTTTGGTGCGGGATTTGTGCAGTTTTTCTTGCGCTTTACCGCGTTGTTTTTCCAGCTTGGCGAGCAGTTTTTCTGCATCGGCCAAGGCTTGGGAACACGCGCTTTCCAGATGTTCGAGCAGGCTGCCCGAAAGTTGTTGGAGTAAGTGCAACGGGGTATTTACAGGCTTCTGTTTGGCCGACATGGTTTACCTCCTGGCTGACGTGGGTGCGGCTCATACTAGCCCTCTGCTCTTACCGCCGCTAGGGCATGTTGACAGTATCATTTGCCTTGCGTTGCAACGTGAGAAAATTCTTATCGATATAACGAAAAACCACGGCACTTTTTACCCACTCACACTGGCATAATCCGTCGCACTTTCGCCGGGAGAATGCCCATGTCGCGTTACCTTTTTCTAGTGCTTGGCTTGGGGATTTGCATGGCCAATGCGAGCGAGCAGCCCTCCTCCAAAACCATCGCGCCCGACCCGCACGATCTCGCGTACAGCCTGGGTGCAAGCCTCGGCGAACGTCTGCGCCAGGAAGTCCCCGACCTGCAGATCCAGGCGCTCGTCGACGGCCTCAAGCAAGCCTATCAAGGCAAACCGCTGGCGCTGGATAACACGCGCATCGAACAGATCCTCGCCCAGCATGAAGCGCAGAGCACGGCCGACGCCCAAGCTCCGCAAAGCGAAAAAGCACTCGCCACCGAACAGCAATTTCTGACTCGGGAAAAAGCAGCCAAGGGCGTACGCGAGTTGGCGGATGGCATCCTCCTCACCGAGTTGGTACCGGGCACGGGTAACAAACCGTCAGCCACTGATGAGGTGCAGGTGAAATATGTAGGGCGGCTGCCCGATGGAACGGTGTTCGATCAAAGCACACAGCCGCAGTGGTTCCGTCTGGACAGTGTGATCAGTGGCTGGAGTTCTGCACTGCAACAGATGCCGGTAGGCGCGAAATGGCGCTTGGTAATTCCATCTGCACAGGCTTATGGCGCAGACGGCGCCGGTGAGTTGATTCCACCATATACACCGTTGGTATTCGAGATCGAATTGCTCGGTACTCGCCGCTGACCCAATAAAAAACGGTGCGCCATGCGCACCGTTTTCTGTACTGCTATCGAGGGGTCAGGCCTGGGTAGCAGGTTCTTGCATGTGAGCGTTGTGCAGCACTTCGATCAGGCAGTCTTCCAGCTCAAAACGCTCATGCAACAGCGCGCCCAACTCTTTGAATTTTGCCGCAACACATTTACCGGCATCACACAGGTCGGTGAACGCCAGCAGGCTCTCGGTAATGGCATCAATACGCGGGTAGATCGTCTCCGCCAGCTCCAGACCACGCTGATCATCAAAGGCTTGCGCCTCCTTGGTCAGTTGCTCGTAGACGCCAAAATGGCCGGCAGACACGTAGTCCACCAATACACCGCAGAAGTCTTGCAACGGTTCGCGGTTCTCAGCCAGTGCTTCGGGCTTGGCACCGAGAGCATCAAAGGCCCGAACCAGTTCGTGACGTGCCTTCAGCCAGCTGTCGATCAGCTTGTGCACCCCACCCCAGCGTTCCTGAGCATTCTGACAACTTTCCAGCATGATGATCTCTCTTCCCTATAGGGGCGCTGCTGCCTTGTGCCCATGCAACATTCAAGGATAAAGCAGCAGCCGGACAAGGCCGCGTCCGATAAACAGATTTGATAACGCGTGCGGGCCAGATTATGCCCGCATGACTATGGCTTCAAGGTACGCAGGAGAGAAAGTTCATACAAGTGTTTAATCCCGTCCTACAACCCGAACCCCATATTCATGGCAGCGCAATGCGCAAACGTTGGCTGAACAACAACCGTGAAAACTGCATGAATCCCAAAACAAGCATCGCTGAAAAGAACAATAAGCTCCATTCGGGAAGGCTCAGGTCGAACAGCGTCCAGTTGATCTCAACGCAATCGACGGTGCCGTTGAAGACCGACCGTACCGCCTGCCAAAAGGAAAGGTTTTCAATCATGTACTGAAGGCTCGGCCAGCAATTCTGAATCTGGTCCGATGGCGCGTTCTGCAGCAATACCTGGCGCACGGCGGTGATGGCGCCGAAACACGCACACCCCATGCTCGCCAGTCCGTACAGGTAAAGGCCGGAGCGCCCCGGGTTATGAAGGGCCGCGATCAAGCTGATCAGTGCATAGATGGCGAGAAACAACCGTTGTACCTGGCACAGGAAGCAAGGCTGTAACAGCGCGCCATATTCCAGGTAGAAAGACGCGCCCAACGTCAGCGCACCAACCATGAACGCCAGGAAAAACATAGAGCGTAAAGGGGCCAAAGACATTGTTTATCCGTACCGCGAGAGATAGGACGCTACGGTAGAGGAAAGGCCCGACCCCTTTCAATACGTCCCAGAGCAGACAATTCCGCGAAACCGTAGGGATATCCCGTAAGAACCTGGAGGAAACCCCACAATTACACGTAGGAATTGAACAGCAAGACATTTGCAGCGGGGGTTTGCGCAGAGTTCAGGGTTGAGCGTTCAGGGCTGGCTGTCAGATAGCTCCACGCCAACCCTTCACCTTTTTCTAACGTCAAACCCGCGCAGGTACGGGCAATGGAGAGGCCAGGAGGCGGTTGTCGAGCAACCCCAGGCCTTCCTGAAACAGTTGGTTACTGCGCTCGGTATCACCCAATTGGGCCAGCAGACGGGCCAGCTCGGCACATGCCTCAGGGTTACGCTGCACCTGCAGGCTGCTTTCCAGATAGTCACGCGCCTTGCCCCACAAACTGTTTTGCAGGCATAGGCGTCCCAGCGTCAGCAGCAGGCTGGCATCATCCGTATGATCCTTAAGCCAGCTTTCGGCAAACTTCAGCTGACGGGCCGGGTCACTGCCGCGCAATAACCCATAAAGGCGAATAAGGTGACTGTCGTAGCCACGCTTGATCGCACCGCGCAGCACTTCTTCGGCTTTGGCGTCAGCGCCCAGTCGACGCAGTTGGTCGGCGTAAGCCAACACCAGTTGCGGTTCCTGACGCTGGGCGGAAGTCAGCTGCTCCCAGGCCCGCTCAAGCGACTGCAAGCCGGCTTCGCCCCGCTCTTCACGCTGGGCCGCCACACCCAGGTTTTCACCCCAGGCGCGACGCTCCAATTCAGCCAGTTCGCTGGCGGGAAGCACCTTGTCCTTACGCAGCTCCGGTAACAAGCGAATTACCGACGACCAATCGCCTCGCTGCTGATGCAGGCGCTGCAACTGGCGCAATACCTGCGCGTTATGGGGGTGACGCTCATGCATTGCCTGCAACGTGACCAGGGCGCCGTCAGTATCGCCACGGTCCATCTGCAATTGCGCATGGCTCAAGGCAATGGCAAGTTCCGCCTGAGGCTGGCGCTCCAAGGCACGTTCCAGCAAACCGTCGGCCTCTTCGTAACGCCCCTGCTCATTGGCCGCACGTGCTGCGCCAAGGTAATACAGCAATGGTTGGCGCTCCGCCTCGGCGGCGCGATACAGATGGCGCTCGGCGCTGGCCCAGCGGCCCTCGGCAAGGTCCATCTGGCCCTGTTCGATCGCAATCTGTACACGGCGACTGCGATTGCGCCGCGACCATGGGTTGACCACGCCCCCGGAGGTGGTGACCAGGCTCCATAAAACACGGATCAGGTAGATCGCCAGGCCGATGGCAAACACCGCCACCAGCGTGGCCCACAAGCTCGATTCGTAATGCAGCACATGGGGATAGGTAATCAGCACGTAGCCGGTGTGTTTCGAAATGCCCACGGCCAATGCCAGAGCGATTGCAATCGCCAGCACCAGGATCACATAGAAACGCTTCATCGACTCTACTCCTGGGTCGCCGGCGTGCCCGCCGACGCCTTGGCTTCATCGGCAGACAGATGACGGCGCTCAAGGTACGCCTGCACCGCCGCGAGGCTTGCGGCCAGGTCCGGCGTCACCACCGACACAGCCTTGGGCTCCAGTTCGGCAATACGCGCCAGCATCGCTTTGCTCTGCGGGTTGTCCTGGTTGAAATTGTCCTGCAGCACGCTGCGCGCTTCGCCCAGGGAGCGGCTGTACACCGCAGCCTCACCGTTGAGCGCCGCCCATTGGGCTTGCTCAAGAGCCAGACTCAGGGCCAGACGCACCTGGTTCAAGCCTTGGCCAGCCAGCAGCGGGCGAATGTTGTCGTCAGGGTTGAAGTCGATGCGGAAGTAGCGGGAAATCTGCTCCCACCATTGACTCAAGCGGTTTTCCGTATCGGTGGTCGGGCGCCCCTGGGAGGCCGGCTCGGTGAGCTGGTACTCCGGTGCGACAGCCGCCAGCTGTACGATCTGGTCACGCAGCGCTGCCAATCGCAGATAGAGCCCGGTGCGGTCTGGCTGCTCGGTACTACGCAGTGCGGCAAGGCTCTTGGCCAGTTGCTCGCGGGCGGCGAAGGAACCGGGATCGCTCTGTTCGCGAAGAATTTCGTCGGCACCCTGGACCAGTGACTGAGCACTGTTGATGTCCTGCAGGGCGGACAAACGCAAACTGGCCAGACGGATCAGGTGCTCGGCTTCGGCCAGGCGCCAATCCTTGCGACTGGCGCCCAGCACCGTCTCCAGACGCTGGCTCAAACGCTGCTGATCACCTTGTAACTGAGCCACCAGGCGGCGACGTTCCTCCAGCTCGTCAGCACTGGGCAATTGTGCCAGACGCGCCGCCAGCTGTTGCTGGCTCTGCTTGAAGGATTGGGACTGGTCGTCGAGGGTCTGCACCTGGCTCAACTGCTGCTGGTTGCTGGCCTGCAGGCTACGGACCTGCCAGATCCCCCAGCCGCCGGCGGCAACACCCGCGGCGCCAAGCAGCAAGGCGACGATTGCCAGGCCATTGCCACGGCGCGGCGCGGTGACCGGTGCAACCTGCGCATCGAGCGCGGGCTGAGCTTCATCTTTAGGCAAGGCTGTTTCGCTCACGTATCCGTCCTTTGCGTATCAGAGAGTGGGAACGGAATGGCTCCGTAACGCCACTAACAAAGCCGCGGCACTCGCGCCACGACAATCCACAACTTTTTCTGCACCTGCGGCCCGCGCCATCTCATAGACTCGCGGGCTGGGTACGAACAATGGCAGCCGTGCCACCTGTGGCCAATCCGGCCCGGCCAGGGCTTGCAGGTGCAAAAAACCCTGCCCACTGCTGACCACCACGCCGTTCAAGCGTTCCAACTGGATGCGCTGCATCAGCACCCCAGCGTCATAAGCCGGCAAGAAACGGCGGTACAACTCCAGATAGTCGACACTAGCACCTTGTTCGCGCAAACGCTCAGCCAGCAGCTCTCGGCCGCCTTCACCTCGCAGGATCAGTACACGGGCATCCGGGCCTGCGACAGCCTCGCGCAAGGTGGGCATTGCAAGCAAGGCCTCACTGTCGTCGCCGGTGTGCGGATATTGAACGTTCAGGCCGTGATCGGCCAGTACCTGTGAGGTGGCGGCGCCGACGCTGAACCAGGGCAATTGCGGCCAGGCACGATCGAGTTGCTGCAAGGCGAGACGCGCGGCAGGCTTGCTTACCACAATCACCGCGCAATAACGGCCCAGGCCCCTGAAAACAGCCTGTTGCTCAGCCGTGACCGGCAGCGCTTCGATATCCAGCAAAGGCAGGCTGCTGCTGAAAACGCCGGCCTCGGACAATGACGCCGCCAGCGCCATCGACTCTTCAGCAGGCCGCGTCAGCAGCACACGCCACTGGGTCACTGCGGGCCCGCCTCACCGTAGACTTTTTGCAAAATGGCGCCGGCGCCCTTGGCCAACAGTTCCTCGGCCACCTGGATGCCCAAGGTTGTGGCGTCACGCTGTGGCCCACGCGCTTGAGCGGTGAGCAACGTACCGCCGTCGGGGTCGCCTACCAAGCCACGCAACCAAAGGTTTTCACCTTCCAGAACCGCGTAACAGGCAATGGGCACTTGGCAACCACCGTTGAGGTGCTTGTTCAGGGCGCGCTCAGCCGTGACACGGACTTCCGTATCAGGATGATCAAGGGGTTTGAGCAGGGTGTGAATTTCACTGTCGGCAGTACGGCATTCGATACCTACGGCACCCTGCCCGCCTGCGGGCAAGCTGTCTTCGATACTGATCGCCGAAGTGATGCGATCTTCGAAGCCCAGCCGGATCAAACCGGCAGCTGCGAGGATGATTGCGTCATACTCACCGGCATCCAGCTTGGCCAGACGGGTGTTGACGTTGCCGCGCAAGAAGCGGATTTGCAGGTCCGGACGACGGGTCAACAACTGCGCCTGACGACGCAGGCTGGAGGTGCCCACGATACTGCCCAACGGCAATTCGTCCAGGGACTTGAAGGTATTGGAAACAAACGCATCACGCGGGTCTTCGCGCTCGCAGATGCAATACAGGCCCAGGCCTTCGGGGAAGTCCATAGGCACGTCTTTCATTGAGTGCACGGCGATGTCGGCTTCATTTTCCAGCAGCGCCGTTTCCAATTCCTTGACGAACAAACCCTTGCCGCCGATCTTCGACAGTGGCGAATCCAGCAGCTTGTCGCCGCGACTGACCATGGGCACCAGGGTCACCTTGAGACCCGGATGGGCCTGTTCAAGGCGTGCTTTGACGTATTCGGCCTGCCACAAGGCCAAGGCGCTTTTACGGGTGGCGATGCGGATTTCGCGAGAGGACATGGATCAATCCGTACTGAATAGATACGGCAGATAATAACAGCTCAGGCAGACACGCTTTGATTTGAATCAGCAAGTGCGGGGCCTCCCTGGCCGCATCGCACCGGGATCGGAATTGAAAACCTCGCCGCAGCCCCTGGGCTAAAGCTGCTGCATCATCTTGCGCACGCCAGCGACATGGCGTCGGCTGACGATCAAGGCATCACCGTTAAGCCCTTTCAAAAACAGCTGAAAGTGCCCAAGGGGTGTGCGCTGCAGGCGCTCTATCCGCTCACGGGCCACCAACGCGTTGCGGTGGATACGCACGAAGCGGTCGCCGAACTCATCCTCTAGGGCCTTGAGGGGCTCATCAAGCAACACTTCGCCCGTCTCGTGCCGCAGGGTCACGTACTTGTGATCGGCAATAAAGTAGACCACCTGGCCCAAGGGAATCAGCTCGATGCCCTTACGGGTCCGCGCACTGATATGGCTGCGAGGGCCGTTGCCACTTTGGGCAGCGGGCAGGGTCAGGGCACCGAGTTGGACGCGATTCGGGCGCTCGGCCTTTTTCAGGGCCTTGAGCAAGGCTTCGGCAGTCACCGGCTTGACCACGAAACTGACGCCACTGGCTTCAAGCGTCTGCGCGGCGAACTCCTCTTGAGCGGCGCACAACACCACCGCGGGTGGCGACTCGCGCTCGCTCAATCGCGCGGCGACTTGCAGGCCATCCAGGCCCGGCATACGGATATCGAGTAACACCACATCCGGCTTGAGGCTGTCGATCAGCGTCAACGCCTCCTCGCCGTTGGTGGCGCTCGGTTCAAGGACGGTATATCCCTCGAGCTCACTGACCAGACGGCTCAGTCGTTCGCGGGCTTGGGGTTCGTCATCAACGATCAGGACATTCATATTGCGCTGGATTCCTGCGTGAGTCTCGCACAAGGATAACGTAGACAGGTGCGGTGACTTGCGTCACAGCGATCCACGCTAAGACTAGCGCGAGCGGCAAAAAGTGCCCCAAGAGTGGCACTCATATTTACCCGGACCTGTTCAATTGCGCCCAAGACCGGCCGCCTTAGGGCATCGTCGTAGGGTTTACTGATACACAATCCGAATACCCCCCTTTTTAATGGATAGTCCGGGCTTCGACCGCATCACCCGACTTTGGTGCATTCACGCTCTATCAGTGCAACTGTAGACGCTCACTGAGACCACATTGCTCAATCGTCAAATATCGTTTCAATAAACATCTGGCTCCAGTCTCTTCCCGGACGCGTTCGGCGGCAAGGCACTTAGCCATCCTTTGTACAAATAAAAATGCCGACCACCCGCAGCACCGCCTCCACAAGCAACCCTGTTATTATCGCCGGCACACCTCCATGCCTCTTTTAAGCAGATCACGAGCGAATCCATGAGCACCGACAAGACCAACCAGTCCTGGGGCGGCCGCTTCAGTGAACCCGTCGACGCCTTCGTCGCCCGCTTCACCGCCTCCGTCACCTTCGACCAGCGCCTGTACCGCCACGACATCATGGGCTCGATCGCCCACGCCACGATGCTGGCCAAGGTCGGCGTACTGACCGAGGCCGAGCGCGACAGCATCATCGACGGCCTGACCACCATTCGCGGTGAGATCGAAGCCGGTACGTTCGACTGGCGCGTCGACCTGGAAGACGTGCACATGAATATCGAAGCGCGCCTCACCGATCGTATCGGTGTGACCGGCAAGAAACTGCACACCGGTCGCAGCCGTAACGACCAAGTGGCCACCGATATCCGTCTGTGGCTGCGCGACGAAATCGACCTGATCCTCTCCGAGATCACCCGCCTGCAAAAAGGGTTGCTGGAACAGGCCGAGCGCGAATCGGACACGATCATGCCCGGCTTCACCCACCTGCAGACCGCGCAGCCCGTGACCTTCGGCCACCACCTGCTGGCCTGGTTCGAAATGCTCAGCCGCGACTACGAGCGCCTGGTGGATTGCCGCAAACGCGCCAACCGCATGCCTCTGGGCAGCGCCGCACTGGCGGGCACCACTTACCCGATCGATCGTGAATACACCGCACAGCTGCTGGGTTTTGACGCCGTGGGCGGCAACTCCCTGGACGGCGTGTCGGACCGTGACTTTGCCATCGAATTCTGCGCCGCAGCCAGCATCGCGATGATGCACCTGTCGCGGTTCTCCGAAGAGCTGGTGCTCTGGACCAGCGCGCAATTTCAGTTCATCGACCTGCCAGACCGTTTCTGCACCGGCAGCTCGATCATGCCGCAAAAGAAAAACCCCGACGTGCCTGAGCTGGTGCGTGGCAAGAGCGGTCGCGTGTTCGGCGCGCTGATGGGCCTGCTGACCCTGATGAAAGGTCAGCCACTGGCCTACAACAAGGACAATCAGGAAGACAAGGAGCCGCTGTTCGACGCCGCCGACACCCTGCGCGACTCGCTGCGCGCCTTTGCCGACATGATCCCGGCGATCAAGCCCAAGCAAGCGATCATGCGTGAAGCGGCCCTGCGCGGGTTCTCCACCGCAACCGACCTGGCTGACTATCTGGTGCGCCGTGGCCTGCCGTTCCGTGACTGCCATGAAATCGTCGGGCATGCCGTGAAATACGGCGTGGACACCGGCAAAGACCTGGCGGAAATGAGCCTGGAAGAGCTGCGCCAGTTCAGCGACCAGATCGAGCAGGACGTGTTTGCCGTGTTGACCCTGGAAGGCTCGGTCAACGCCCGCAACCACGTGGGCGGCACTGCGCCGGCACAGGTCAAGGCAGCCGTCGCGCGCGGTCAGGCCCTGCTCGCCAGCCGCTGATCCAGGCTACCGGGAAACAGGGCTTGCTCGGATGACCCAAAAAATGTGGGAGGGGGCTTGCCTCCTCCCATGTTGAACTCCGGCAGTTCTGACTATTTCTTGGCGGCGATCATCGCCAAAAACCCCGGCATTGCCGCTTCCCTGTCCGCCGCCACTTTCTGAGCATTGGGCATAGCGTGCAGTCGCTCCAGCAGTGCTTTGGCCTGCGCATAACCTTCAAGAAAATCCATACCGAACAGCTTTTCGCCCACCGCACAGGCAAGATTCACGCTGTACATAAAATACAGATCGGCAATCGTAAAGCTCTCACCCGCCACATAAGGTGCAAACTTGCCGTGCCGCCCCAGCGACCCGATCCCCAACAGCAGCTCGGCCTTGGATTTTTCCTTGATTGCCTCCGGCACCGGCATACCAAAAAAGGCCTCGGCGAAACACGCGCGGGCCGGTAACTCGATATACAGTTCAATCTCCCGACACAAAGCCAACACCTGGGCGCGCTGAAACGGCTCGCCCGGCAACAGTGACGGGCCTTCCTGGGTTTGCTCGATATATTCAAGGATCACACTGGTCTCGTTGATGAAACCCTGCTTCACACCCAGCACCGGCACCTTGCCACGCGGGCTTACAGCCAGCGCCTCTGGGGTCTGCCCTGCGAAAAACAGCACTTCCTCGAACGGCAGCCCTTTCTCCATCAGCGCCAGTTTGACCATGTTGTAGTAGTTACTGACCGAAAATCCGTAAAGCTTGAGCATTGGGTATGCCTCCAGGCCGGGTGTGGGGTTGGCTGCATCTGTTATAGATCGTCGACCTCGGCCTGGCCAGCAGCATCACCTGCCTGAATGGGCGTAGACTGGCGCCCTTTCATTGAGGAACCCGCCATGAGCGAGCCGACCGATATCGACAACGACGAAGAAGAGTTCACCGAAAGTACCCTGACCCAGGCGATCGAAAACCAGATCGAAAGCGACAACCCGCCTGCCGCCAAGGCCACCTTCAACAAGCTGACACTGGTGGGTTACGAACGTGAGGACATTCTGAATCTCATGGCCCATGTATTGGCCGTAGAAATCGACAAGATGCTCGAGGAAGACCGCGCATTCGATACCCAATGGTATGAAACCGCCCTGCGAGCCCTGCCCGAGCTACCGCCGGAAAACGAGTGAGCCCGGGATTGTCCGTGGCAGGGAAGCTGGCTTCCCTGCCACAAACCTGCGCCATATCAAGACTCAAGAGTTTGTGACTGGACAGCCCGGCAAAGTGCGTTCACCTTATGCCCTGCTAGCCTCTAATAAATTTTAGAAAGTCTGGAGTCCTTATGTCGTATACCCCTGAGTTGGTTGCCGAACTGGAAATCCTTGCACTCTTCAACCTGGGCAGCTCCCAGGAAGGTCTTAAAGTCCACCAGACCGCCGCTCCCACTGCCATCGCCGCCGCCAAGCGCCTGTTTGAAAAAGAACTGATCACCCAGCCTGACGGTGGCTACCTGACCAGCCTTGGCCGGGACGCAGCGCAACACACCCAAGATCTGCTGACAATCCTGAACACGACCAAAAAAGAAGCCGCTTAAAACTTGATGACGCCCATGGAATCCGTCGCTTGCGGATTCCATGGGCGTAGCTGTGGACGTCACAAAATTCTGGCGCCAAAAGCTTTTCCCTCTAAACCTCCTACGCTTCTGGCTGTAAACTCCTACACGGCCGCCCATGTCGGGCTCTGCGAGCCAACGACTAGAAATGACCCGCACCCATGAGATCCGTCCCGACCTGGATGAAGGCATCGACCGCAAGGTGCTGGCACAACTGCGCGCACGCTTCATGGCACTCAACGAAGGCCGCATGGCCCGGGCCGTCGAAGGGCTGACACCACGCCAGCAAAGCGTCTTGGCGATGTTGCCGCTGTTTTTCCACGTCAATCATCCGCTGCTGCCTGGCTACGTCTCCGGGAGCACGCCGGCCGGCCTGTCCAACTTCGAACCCGACGCCCAGGCACTCGCCGAAGCCCAGCGCCTGACCCGCTCGTTCTCCTACAAGTCGCGCCCGGTCAATCAGCCCAGACCGATCCACGGCCTGTTCCTGATGGGCAGCCTCGGTACCCTGGCGCAGGCGGATCAAAGCGATATGGACGTGTGGGTGTGCCACGCCCCGGACCTCAACGAAAGCGAACTGGCCGAGCTGCGCAAAAAGTGCCACCTGCTGGAAGCCTGGGCGCTGACGATGGGCACGGAGGCGCACTTTTTCCTGATCGAGCCGACGCGCTTTGTCCTGGGTGAACGTGATACGCAGCTCAGCTCCGACGACTGTGGTACCACCCAGCATTACCTGCTGCTGGATGAATTTTACCGCACCGCCATTTGGCTGGCCGGGCGCACGCCGATCTGGTGGCTGGTGCCCGTGTATGAAGAAACCCGCTATGCGGAGTTCACCCATGCGCTGGTTTCCAAGCGGTTCATCCCCGCCGAGGACACGCTTGACCTCGGTCACCTGGCGCACATTCCTCCGAGCGAGTTCATTGGCGCCGGCCTGTGGCAACTGTTCAAAGGCATCGAGTCGCCCTACAAGTCGGTGCTCAAGCTGCTACTGACCGAGGTCTACGCCAGTGAGCATCCGAACGTACAGTGCCTGAGCCTGCGCTTCAAACGGGCGGTGTTCGCCAACCAGTTGGACCTGGATGAGCTTGACCCCTACATCGTGGTCTATCGTCGCATCGAGGAATACCTCAAGGCACGCAACGAGCCGGAGCGCCTTGAGCTGGTGCGGCGTGCGCTGTACCTGAAGGTCAACCGCAAGCTCAGCGCCGGCCAGCGCGCCCCCAGCTGGCAACGCCTGCTGCTGGAGCGGTTGGCCCACGAGTGGGGCTGGGACCAGCGTCAACTGGCCCTGCTGGACAGCCGCAGCCAGTGGAAAGTGCGCCAGGTCGCGCTGGAACGCCGGGCGCTGGTCAATGAACTGAATTACAGCTACCGCTTCCTGACTCAGTTCGCACGGACTGAGCAGAGCGCCAGCCCGATCAACAAACGCGACCTCAATGTACTCGGCCGACGCCTATATGCGGCCTTTGAACGCAAGGCCGGCAAGGTCGAGTTCATCAACCCAGGCATCGCCCCGGACCTGGCCGAAGACACCCTCACCCTGGTGCAATCACCCAACCGCAAAGAACCGGGCCAATACCATTGGGGCCTGTATAACGGCAGCCTGACGGCACTGGAATGGGAGCACTTCGCGCCGATCAAGCGCAGCCGCGACTTGCTGGAAATGCTCACCTGGTGCCATCGCAATGGCGTGATCGACAGCAGCACGCGCCTGGCGCTGCACCCTGGCGCCAGCGACATGACGGAGTTCGAGCTGTTCAACCTGCTGGGCAGCCTGCAACAGACCATTCCCCTGCCCCTGGCCAGCGTCGATGAAGAGCGCCTGTTGCGCTCGGCGGTTCCGGAAGAAGTGTTGTTGCTGATCAACGTTGGCGTCGACCCGCTCAAACATCACCGCGACCTGAACATCCTGATGACCACCGAACGCACCGACTCGCTCAGCTATGCCGGCGTACGCGACAACCTCGTGCTGACCTTGGACCAGGTCACGCTCAATAGTTGGAACGAGGTGATGGTCAGCCGCTACGACGGCCCCCACGCGCTGCTCGACTGCCTGCGTGATTACCTCAACCAACTGCCGTCGGATCACTTGCCCCGGCTGCGAGTGCGATGTTTTTGCCACAACCGTGCACAGTTCATTGCCCAGCGCGTCGAAGAAATCTTCGATACCGCACAAAACCTGCTAATCGGCCGAGGCAATCACCGCTACCTGCTCCAGGTGCAGCAGCATTACCACGTAATGGAACTGGTGCCGGGCCAGGCCAACCATGTGTCCTTACCCACCCAGGACGCGCTGATCGCCTACCTCAGCGAAGAACTGGCCAGCTACAGCCCGCTGCACCTGGACACCATGGCCCTGGAAGGTCACGACCTGGCGCTACTGCTCCCCATGGGCATGGCCGATTGCGTACAAGTGTTCTACCGAGTCAATGAAGGCCAGGCCGAGTTGTATGTACTGGATGAGTTCAACGCGCTCTGGCAGCAACGCTTGCCCTTTCATGATGAACAGAGCCTGTTGGCGCCGCTGCAACGCTTCCTTCAATCGATCATCTATCGCCGGGAGGCCCTTTCGTCCCTGGACACACAGCAACCGTTGGGCGAGGTGCAAACCCTGTATTACCAACTATTGCCGTCTGGGAGCGGCCGCGCACGCGGCATTGAGCCTCGGCCAGCACCTTCGACCCCGGCCAACAAACCGTTTTATGACGTGCAGGCGATTATCGGCAAGGCTGCTCCCGGCCAGGTGGGCATCACGCTGTACTGTAATCAGCGGGAGTTTTCCGAACTGGAATTTGGCGACCAACTGTTTGCCGTGGTCGCCCAGGAGATCGTCGGGCAACGCCGCGAGGCCGAGCGCTACCGCTGCTACATCACCGACCTGGATCTCTCGGGCCTGCTCGGTGATGTGCAAAGCCCGAGCAACCTGTATCTGCGCTACAAGGCCGAGCTTGAACTGTCGCTCAATAAGGCGCTGAACCAGATTTAGAGAGGAAAGGCGCCGCCATCCTTGGGCTGGTCTTCAACGCTGAGCAGTTCCAGCTTGAGGGTCTTGCCGCCCGGTGCCGGCCAGTCGATGTGCTGGCCTATCTGCAGGCCGAGCAACGCACTGCCCACCGGCGCCAGGATTGAGATCTTGCCTTCATCGGCATTCGCATGTTTCGGATAGACCAGGGTCAGGTGGTAGTCCTTGCCGCTGCCTTGTTCGCGGCAATGCACACTGGAGTTCATGGTCACGACACCCGCAGGCACTTCATCGTGGCCAACCACGTCTTCAGCGCGGTCGAGTTCGGCTTGCAACGCTTCGACGCCGGGAGACTCGTCGCCCAAACGGTCGATCAATTGCTCCAGACGCTGCACGTCAAGACGGGTGAGGATGATGGAAGGTGCGGTGGTCATGATTCAGGCAGACTCCTTTTTTCTGCACAAAAAAGCAAAACCCCGCCAAAAAAGGCGGGGTTCTCACGGACCTCGATGAGTTGAGGTGTATCCGGACACTACCACAGCGTCATAAATAAACAAGACGGCCTCAGGTGCGCGCCCTACGCTGCTCGGCTTCGGCACAGATCACCCGGCGCCGGGAGTCGTCGGCAGAGCGCCATTCGCGGATGTCTTCCACGTGACGGAAGCAGCCGAGGCAGACCTTCTGCTCATCCAGGCGACACAAACTGATACAAGGTGACGGCACCGCCGGGCTGACATTACTGAACAGCGGCTTGGGCGGACGTACAGGTGCAGGCTGGGTCACAGTCAGATCTCGTCGAAGTCCAGCTCGACGCCGGTATAGTCGTCGACCAGGCGCGTGAGCATCTCGCCCAACAGCTCTTCACTCTTGTCGCACTGCCATTTGCCGCTTTCTTCGTCATAGTCGAAGTGAACGCCACCAGAACGCGCCGCCAGCCAGAGCTGACGCAGCGGCTCCTGACGACTGAAGATCAACTGCTGGCCGCTCTCGAACTTGACGGTCAGCACGCCGGCCGAATTTTCCAGGTCCACGTCCAGGCCGCTGTCATCGAAAATATCTTCCAGCGCCTGCTGGGTAGAATCCACCAAGTCGTGAAAACGGGCTTCGGTCAAACTCATAGTGGCAACCTCAAAAATGTCTGGTTCTGCTCAAGCGCCGCACCATACGGGCGAGCCTCTCCGAATGCAAAGAATACCGATTTCATCCACGATGGCTGCATGAAAAATCCTCAGCCACCGTAGCCCGCTTCCCAGCTATCACGTCAACCCCCCGCCGGACGGGTATTCCGGCACATAGGCAAGCTGGCGGGTGGTCGGTATACTCGGGCGCAATTAATGCATATTCAAGGATTTCGCCATGAAGCGCCTGATCTCTTCCCTTGCTGCGCTCGTCGCGGTCGCCTGCCTCGTTAGTGCCTGTGGTCAAAAAGGCCCGCTGTACCTGCCCGATGACAGCAAAGACCCAAATGATCAGGCGCAATCGTCGCAGTCCAAAGCGCACAAGCACGACACCTACTAAGGGAAACTCATGGACGCTTTTAACTACCGGGACGGCGAGCTGTTCGCGGAAGGCATGGCGCTGTCCGCGATTGCCGAGCGCTTTGGCACCCCGACCTATGTGTACTCCCGTGCGCACATCGAGGCCCAATACCGCAGCTTTGCCGACGCACTGGAAGGTACTCCGAGCCTGGTTTGCTACGCGGTCAAGGCCAACTCCAACCTGGGTGTACTGAATGTCCTGGCGCGCCTGGGCGCCGGTTTCGACATCGTCTCCCGTGGCGAGCTGGAACGCGTACTGGCAGCCGGTGGCAAGGCTGACAAGATCGTGTTTTCCGGCGTTGGTAAAACCCGCGAAGACATGCGCCGTGCGCTGGAAGTCGGCGTGCATTGTTTCAATGTCGAATCCACCGACGAGCTTGAACGCCTGCAAGTGGTCGCCGCCGAGATGGGCGTTCGCGCGCCGATCTCCCTGCGCGTCAACCCGGACGTCGATGCCGGCACCCATCCATACATTTCCACCGGCCTCAAAGAAAACAAGTTCGGCATCGCCATTGCCGACGCCGAAGACGTGTACATCCGCGCCGCCCAACTGCCAAACCTGGAAGTGCTGGGCGTTGACTGCCACATCGGCTCGCAACTGACCACGCTGCCACCGTTCCTGGACGCCCTCGACCGCCTGCTGGCACTGACCGATCGTCTCAGCGAATGCGGCATCTACCTGCGCCACATCGACCTCGGTGGTGGTGTGGGCGTGCGTTATCGCGACGAAGAGCCGCCGCTGGTATCTGACTACATCAAGGCAGCAATCGAGCGTATCGAGGGCCGCGGCCTGACGCTGATGTTCGAGCCGGGGCGCTACATCGTCGCCAATGCCGGCGTGCTGCTGACCCAGGTCGAGTACCTCAAGCACACCGAGCACAAGGATTTCGCCATCGTCGACGCGGCGATGAACGACCTGATCCGCCCGGCGCTGTACCAGGCCTGGATGAACGTCACCGCCGTGACGCCTCGTGCGGGCGTTGCCCGTGCCTACGACATCGTCGGCCCGATCTGCGAGACCGGCGACTTCCTGGCCAAGGATCGTCAGCTGGCCCTGGAAGAAGGCGATCTGCTCGTCGTGCACTCGGCGGGTGCCTATGGGTTTGTCATGAGCTCCAACTACAACACCCGCGGCCGTGCCGCCGAGGTGCTGGTGGACGGTGATCAAGCGTTTGAAGTGCGTCGCCGCGAGACGGTAGCCGAGTTGTATGCTGGCGAAAGCCTGCTGCCGGAGTAAGCCATGCTGCTGCGTTTTACCAAGATGCACGGGCTGGGCAATGACTTCATGGTCCTCGACCTCGTCAGCCAGCACGCGCACATCCAGCCCAAACACGCCAAACAGTGGGGCGACCGTCACACCGGCATCGGTTTCGACCAGTTGCTGATCGTCGAGGCGCCGAGCAACCCGGAGGTGGATTTCCGTTATCGGATCTTCAACTCCGACGGTTCCGAAGTGGAGCAGTGCGGCAACGGTGCACGTTGCTTTGCGCGCTTTGTGCTGGACAAGCGCCTGACCGCCAAGCGCCAGATTCGCGTCGAGACCAAGAGCGGTGTGATTGAACTGGATGTCCGCAGCGACGGCCAGATCAGCGTCAACATGGGCGCGCCACGCCTGGTGCCGGCGGACATTCCGTTCCAGGCCACCGAGCAGGCCGCCAGCTATGCGCTGGACGTTGACGGCAAGAACGTCGACATCGCTGCCGTCTCCATGGGCAACCCGCATGCAGTGCTGCGGGTCAATGACATCAATAACGCCCCCGTGCATGAATTGGGGCCGAAGATCGAACACCACCCGCGCTTTCCGGCGCGGGTCAATGTGGGCTTCCTGCAGGTGATCGACCGTTCCCGCGCGCAATTGCGTGTGTGGGAACGCGGCGCCGGCGAAACCCAGGCCTGTGGTACCGGTGCTTGCGCCGCTGCCGTGGCCGCGATCAGCCAGGGGTGGATGGATTCGCCGCTGCTGATCGACCTGCCCGGCGGACGTTTGTCCATCGAATGGGCAGGCCCTGGCCACCCGGTGATGATGACCGGGCCGGCCTCGCGCGTATACGAAGGACAGGTCCGTCTATGAGTGAGCCAAACCAATGACCGATAAGCCTCAAGTACCCGCACAAGCATCCCCGATCGACAGTCTGGAGGCCGCTGCCGTCGCGGCGTACCTTGAGGCTCATCCGGACTTCTTCGTAACCCATGAAGAACTGCTGCCGGCCCTGCGCATCCCTCACCAGCGCGGCGATACCGTCTCGCTGGTAGAGCGCCAGATGAATATCCTGCGCGAGCGCAACATCGAAATGCGCCATCGGCTCTCCCATCTGATGGACGTGGCCCGCGACAATGATCGCCTGTTCGACAAGACACGCCGCCTGATTCTGACCCTGATGGACGCCAACAGCTTGGAAGAAACGGTGATCGCCGTGGAAGACAGCCTGCGCCAGGACTTCCAGGTGCCTTTTGTGAGCCTGATCCTGTTCAGCGACAACCCGATGCCGGTGGGTCGCTGGGTCAGCGGCAGCGAGGCACAGACGGCTATCGGTGGCCTGCTCTCCGAAGGCAAGACCATCAGCGGCACCCTGCGCGAACACGAGCTGGATTTCCTGTTTGGTGCCGAACAACGCAAGCAGATCGGCTCCACCGCCGTGGTCGCCCTCAGCCACCAGGGCCTGCATGGTGTATTGGCCATCGCCAGCCGGGATCCTGCCCACTACAAGAGTTCGGTGGGCACGTTGTTCCTCACCTACATCGCCGAAGTGCTTGGCCGCGTATTACCACGCTTCACCAGCACCTTGCGCGCGGTACGCTAGCCATGGAGCGGCAACTGGACGCTTATTGCGCTCACCTGCGCAACGAGCGCCAAGTGTCGCCCCATACCCTGGAAGCCTACCGACGGGACTTGAACAAAGTCCTGGCACATTGCGAAAAACAGCAGATCACCAGCTGGAAGGCCTTGGACATCCAGAGCCTGCGCAGCTTGATCGCCCGCCTGCACCAGGCCGGCCAATCTTCGCGGAGCCTGTCGCGCCTGCTATCAGCAGTGCGTGGGCTGTATCACTATCTGAATCGCGAGGGCCTGTGCGACCACGACCCGGCCAACGGCCTCTCTCCGCCGAAGGGCGAACGGCGCCTGCCCAAGACCCTGGACACCGATCGCGCCCTGCAATTGCTCGATGGCGCCGTTGAAGACGACTTCCTCGCCCATCGCGATCAGGCGATCCTTGAATTGTTCTACTCCTCGGGCCTGCGCCTGTCGGAACTGACCGGCCTGAACCTTGACCAACTGGACCTGGCCGACGGCCTAGTGCAAGTGCTCGGCAAGGGCAGCAAGACCCGCGTACTGCCGGTGGGCAGGAAAGCCCGGGAAGCCTTGCAACTGTGGCTGCCTCTGCGCGCCCTGGCCAACCCGGCTGACGATGCCGTGTTTATCAGCCAGCAGGGCCGACGCCTCGGACCTCGGGCGATCCAGATGCGAGTCAAGGCGGCCGGTGAACGAGAGTTGGGGCAGAACCTGCACCCACACATGCTGCGACACTCCTTTGCCAGCCATCTGCTCGAATCGTCCCAGGATCTGCGGGCGGTGCAGGAGCTGCTCGGCCATGCCGATATCAAGACCACGCAGATCTACACCCACCTCGACTTCCAACACCTGGCAACGGTGTACGACAGCGCCCATCCACGGGCCAAACGCATCAAGGGCGGCGACTCATGAGTATCAAGCTGATTACTTTCGACCTGGACGACACCCTGTGGGACAACGTGCCCGTCATTATCAGCGCCGAAGCGTCGATGCGTGAATGGCTGGCGACCCATGCGGCCAAGGTCGGCGACCTGCCGCTGGAACATTTCGCCGACCTGCGCCGGCAAGTGCTGGAGCGGCATCCCGAGTTGAAGCACCGCATCAGCATCCTGCGCCACCGGGTGTTGCTGCGTGCATTTGAAGAAGCCGGTTATCCGCAGCCTGAAGCCGAGCAGATGGCGGACATATGCTTCGAAGCGTTCATCCATGCGCGTCATCAGCTCACGCCTTTTCCCGAAGCCGAGCCCATGCTTCAAGCCTTGCGCCAGCACTTCCTGCTGGGAGTGATCACTAATGGCAACGCCGATGTGCAACGTGTGGGGCTGGCAGACTACTTCCACTTTGCCCTGCGTGCTGAAGATATCGGCATTGCCAAGCCGGATGCGCGGCTGTTTCAAGAGGCGTTGCAGCGGGGTGGCGTGGATGCAACCCAGGCGGTGCATATTGGCGATCACCCGGGGGATGACATTGCCGGAGCGCAGCAGGCGGGACTTCGAGCGGTGTGGTTCAACCCTGCGGGCAAGGCATGGGAGGCGGACAAGCGTCCGGATGCGGAGATTCGCAACCTGACCAAGCTGCCGCAATTGCTGGCAAGCTGGAACTAACCGATATGAAAAAGCCCGCAGCGACGGCGGGCTTTTCTTACAAGCAGGTGGCTGACCTCAGATAGGTCGGCTGCCGTACTTGTTATCCGGCTTCTTGGGTGGATCTGCCACCACATTGGCCTCGACTTCCTGCACTTTGCCGCCTTTAGCGAGGAACTCTTCCATCGCACGGGCCAGCGCATCGCGCTCTTTGTTCTTGGCTTCGACACTCGGCAGCTCGTCTACCGAAACAGCTGCCTTGGCTTTGCCTTTGGCCGCAGGAACAGGTACGTCATCGCCACTGTCGTCGTCAGCAACGTCTTCCGCCGCTGCTTCAAGACCTTCTTCGGTCTCGTCGTCATCACCGACTTCGAGGTCGTCGTTTTCCAGATCATCGTCGCTCATGTTCTACCTCATGACTTGCGAAAAGCAGATTAGTTATAGCCCAGCTTCACCCTCTGTCGAAGGTTGCCGGAAAAAAATCAACGTCCACTGGATAACCAGTGGCTTATGCCTCATCACCGTGCAAGGTGGCGAGGACTTTACGAGCACCGCCATGATCACGGTGCTCGCCCAGATAAACACCTTGCCAGGTCCCCATTGCCAAGCGGCCGGCCTTGACCGGCAAACTCAGCTGGCAGCCCAGGAGACTGGCCTTGAAGTGCGCCGGCAGATCATCCGGACCTTCGTCGTTGTGTTCAAACCCTGCCTGGCCCTGCGGCACCAGCAAGTTGAAATAACGTTCGAAGTCACGGCGAACCGCCGGATCGGCGTTCTCGTTGACAGTCAACGAGGCCGAGGTGTGCTGCAGCCACAGATGCAACAGGCCCACACGGCATGCCTTCAACTCAGGCAAGCCGGCCAGCAACTCGTCGGTTACCAGGTGAAAGCCCCGGGGCTTGGCCCGCAAAGTAATCAGGGTCTGTTGCCACATACAGTTCTCCGCCCATCGGCGCGCATTCTAGCGTGCTCTGGAAAAAAACAAAGTGCCGAATACGCCTACATGCCTGTAAGACATTCGCACAGTAAAAAGCGCCGTGTGCGTCTCATCACAAAGTCCGCACAAAAACCGTTACAGCATCTTGGGACTGACAAACGCCAGACAAAAAAATGCCCGGCAAGCCGGGCATTTTTTTTTCGTGTACTTACAAGTTGTAGCCGCGCTCGTTGTGCTGCGCCAGGTCGAGGCCGACCGCCTCTTCTTCCTCGGAAACCCGCAGGCCCATAACCGCATCCAGCACCTTGAGGATGATGAAGGTCACGATAGCCGTGTAGATCACGGTAAAGCCGACGCCTTTGCACTGAATCCAGACTTGCGCCGCGATATCAGTGGTGGCTGCGTTGAAGCCGCCCAGGGAAGGTGCCGCGAACACACCGGTCAGGATCGCCCCCAGGATACCGCCGATACCGTGCACGCCGAAGGCATCCAGGGAGTCGTCGTAACCCAGCTTGCGTTTCAGGGTGGTGGCGCAGAAGAAACACACCACGCCGGCAGCCAGGCCGATTACCAGGGCGCCCATCGGGCCAACGGTACCGGCGGCTGGGGTGATTGCCACCAGGCCAGCCACCACGCCCGAGGCGATGCCCAGTGCGCTTGGCTTACCGTGGGTGACCCACTCGGCGAACATCCAGCCCAGCGCCGCAGCAGCGGTAGCGATCTGGGTCACCAGCATCGCCATACCGGCAGTGCCGTTGGCCGCCGCAGCGGAGCCGGCGTTGAAGCCGAACCAACCCACCCACAGCATGGCCGCACCTACGAGGGTGTAACCCAGGTTGTGCGGTGCCATTGGGGTGGTCGGGAAGCCTTTACGTTTGCCGAGCACCAGGCACGCCACCAGGCCGGCCACACCCGCGTTGATGTGCACCACGGTGCCACCGGCAAAGTCCAGCACGCCCCAATCGCCCAGCAACGAACCCGGACCGCCCCACACCATGTGGGCAATCGGTGCGTAGACCAGGGTGAACCAGACGCCCATGAAGATCAGCATCGCGGAGAACTTCATACGCTCGGCGAAAGCACCGACGATCAGCGCAGGGGTAATGATGGCGAAAGTCATCTGGAAGGTAACGAACACCGCCTCAGGGAACAGCGCCGCTGGGCCAGTGATGCTCGCAGGGGTCACGCCCGACAGGAACAACTTGGACAGGCCACCCACGAAGGAGTTGAAGTTGACGACGCCCGCTTCCATACCGGTGGTATCGAACGCCATGCTGTAGCCGTAGACAAACCACAGGATGGTGACAAGCCCGGTGATGGCGAAGCACTGCATCATCACGGAAAGAATGTTTTTGGAGCGAACCATGCCGCCGTAAAACAGCGCCAGGCCCGGAATGGTCATGAACAGCACCAGCGCGGTGGATGTGAGCATCCACGCCGTGTCGCCGGAATTGAGGACTGGGGCAGGTACTGGGTCCGCCGCCAATGCCAGGGCTGGCATTACGAGGGACAACAGGGCTCCTAGCCCTGCGAATTTACGCAGAGTCATATTGTTTTCTCCTGGGGCGTTGGGGGTTTGGCGGCTTAGATTGCGTCGGTATCGGTTTCGCCGGTACGGATGCGAATAGCCTGTTCCAGATTGACCACGAAGATCTTGCCGTCACCGATCTTGCCGGTGTTGGCCGCCTTGGTTATCGCCTCGATAACCCGGTCAAGATCCTTGTCGTCAATGGCGACATCAATCTTCACCTTGGGCAGGAAATCAACCACATATTCCGCGCCGCGATACAGCTCGGTATGACCCTTCTGCCGACCGAAGCCTTTGACCTCAGTAACGGTAATGCCCTGCACGCCGATCTCGGACAGTGACTCGCGTACATCGTCCAACTTGAACGGCTTGATGATGGCAGTGACTAGCTTCATGAAAACTCTCTCCCGAATTGGTGGACTTGCCCCAGGAAAACAAACCCGTCTCAAGTCTAAGCGCAGTGCCTGGCTTTGTAACGCATCGTCGCCTCGGCAATTACCGTGGCGACGCCAGCGAACCACTGGTGACGAAACCTGTACCCCTGATCCGTCGGCGCACTGCATTCGTCACAGCGACTGCATCAGTGCATGGGTCATGATCGTCTAAGCAGAAACCTTGCCAGCTCCGTAAAAAACAACGAAATCAATCCTTTGCTCACTTATGCCCACCTTCGGGGCTTTTTGCCGACAGCAATGCGCACAAAAACAGTGCGCCGCCGCCAGCCCCCTTGCGCGAAAAGCGTGCGCCTCGCGACGTGAAAAAGACTATAGACGCTGCGTGATACACTGGCGCCCAACAGTTTTCCGGAATATTTCCCATGCTCGCGCCCAAAGACCTCCTCGACGCACTCAGCGGCCACGCCTCTCGCCTGCTCAGCGGCGACACCCCGCTGCCCCACAATGAAATCGAAAGCCAATTCAAGGCGCTGTTGCAAAGCGGCTTCAGCAAGCTCGACCTGGTCAGCCGGGAAGAGTTCGACAGCCAGATGGTGGTGCTTGCGCGCACGCGGGCGCGGCTGGAAAGCTTGGAGGCGAAGGTCGCAGAACTGGAAGCGCGGTTGACGCCGAACCAAGAGTAACGCGCGCACCTGCAGGAGCGAGGGGCTATCAACCTGTGGCGAGCGAGCATGCTCGCGCTGGGCTGCGAAGCAGCCCCGATACAGCCTACATGTTTCTTCAGATGGAGCGCGTTGCCTGGTTTTGGGGCCGCTTCGCGTACCAGCGCGAGCAAGCTCGCTCGCCACAAACGCCAAACCTTGCTCGCGCAAATCGTCCAGGATCACGCGGGCAACCAATACAAACGCGCCGTCCTTGAGCTCTTCGCGAGCCGGGTTCGCTCCTGCAATCGTTCGCTGAAACTTCCCGGATACGTTCTGTAAAACCTCCTCCGCTTCGCTCTTACCCACCTCGTCTACCCTTGAAAAACCGCAAGAAGTGGCCCTATCTCAAGGAACGAGCATGTCCCTCGCCATCGTCCATAGCCGCGCCCAGATTGGCGTCGAAGCCCCCGCCGTGACCGTCGAAGTGCATATGGCCAACGGCCTGCCGTCCCTGACGCTGGTGGGTCTGCCGGAAACCGCCGTCAAGGAAAGCAAGGACCGCGTGCGTAGCGCCATTCTCAACTGCGCACTGCAATACCCCTCCCGCCGCATCACCCTCAACCTAGCGCCCGCCGACCTGCCCAAGGACGGCGGGCGTTTTGATCTAGCGATTGCCTTGGGGATTCTGGCGGCCAGCATGCAAGTACCGGCATTGATGCTCGACGACGTGGAATGCCTCGGGGAACTGGCGCTGTCCGGCGAGGTGCGGGCCGTCAAAGGTGTGCTGCCGGCGGCATTGGCAGCGCGCAAGGCCGGGCGCACTGTAATAGTGCCCCGGGCGAATGCCGAAGAAGCCTGCCTGGCCTCGGGACTGAAGGTGATTGCGGTGGACCACCTGCTGCAGGTGGTGGCGCATTTGAACGGGCATGTGCCGATTGAGCCCTACAAGTCGGATGGCTTGCTGTGCTTGAACAAACCCTATCCGGACTTGAGCGAGGTACAGGGACAGCTTGCGGCCAAACGCGCGCTGCTGATTGCCGCTGCGGGCGCGCATAACCTGCTGTTCAGCGGGCCGCCCGGCACCGGCAAGACCCTGCTCGCCAGCCGACTGCCCGGGTTATTGCCACCGTTGAACGAACAGGAAGCCTTGGAAGTCGCAGCGATTCAGTCGGTGGTCAGCCTGACGCCGCTGAGCCATTGGCCGCACCGGCCCTTTCGCCAGCCGCATCACTCGGCTTCCGGGCCGGCGCTGGTAGGCGGCGGCTCAAAACCGCAACCGGGCGAAATTACCCTGGCCCATCATGGCGTGTTGTTTCTGGATGAGTTACCGGAGTTTGATCGCAAGGTGCTGGAGGTGCTGCGCGAACCCCTGGAATCGGGGCATATCGTGATTGCCCGCGCCCGTGACCGGGTGAGTTTCCCGGCCCGCTTCCAACTGGTCGCAGCCATGAACCCTTGCCCCTGCGGCTATATGGGCGAACCCAGTGGGCGCTGCCGTTGCACATCGGAGCAGGTCCAACGCTATCGCAATAAACTCTCAGGGCCGTTGCTGGATCGCATCGACCTGCACCTGACCGTCGCACGGGAAACGACAGCACTTAATCCGACGCCACAGCCCGGCGATACCACGCAGAAGGCTTCAGCACGGGTAGCCGACGCGCGGGAACTCCAGCAGCAGCGTCAGGGCTGCGCCAATGCATTTCTCGATCTGCCGAGGTTACGCCAGCATTGCGCACTGTCCAAACCGGATGAGGCCTGGCTGGAGAGTGCCTGCGAGCGGCTTACCCTGTCCCTTCGAGCAGCCCACCGGCTGCTGAAAGTTGCGCGAACGCTGGCAGACCTGGAAGGCTCAGGCAAAATAGGCCGCGACCACATTGCCGAAGCGCTGCAATACCGGCCTGCAGCGTCCAGCCCGGCCGATCAACGATAAACGGCGTGAAGCCAGCAAAGCGCAACCACTCTGCTCATGTGCGTGGCGCATGAACCTTTAGGACCGCTTATTAAGCCCTACTGCGCTGGGCTGATGCGCCTAGAACATGCCAGGCGACACCCTGGGCCAGATGCCCAGGGCAGGACAATCAACGGAACCGGTCCACTTCATGGCGCAAATCCGCTGCCAGGGTTTCCAGTTCCTTCGCGGTAATTGCCAGGTTCGACACCACTTCGCGCTGCTCGCTGTTGGCCAACGCAATGCTCTGCAGGTTGCTGCTGAGCACGTTGGCCGTGCTGCTCTGCTCCTGGGTCGCCGTGGTGATCGCCGCAAACTGCTGCCCGGCCGAGCGGCTTTGTTCGTCGATACGTGCCAGGGCCGAGGCCACATCGGCGTTACGCGCCAAGCCCTCCTGCATCAGCACATTGCCGTGTTCCATCGTGCTGATGGCATTGCCGGTTTCCTGCTGGATGCTCTGGATCATCCCGGATATTTCGTCCGTGGCCTGACGGGTACGCGACGCCAGGTTGCGCACTTCGTCGGCAACTACGGCAAAGCCACGCCCCTGCTCACCGGCCCGGGCGGCCTCGATGGCGGCATTGAGCGCCAACAGGTTGGTCTGCTCGGCGATCGAGGTGATTACCCCCACAATCCCGCCAATTTCCTGGGAGCGCTGGCCCAAGGTGTTGATCACCGTGGCCGTGCTGTTAAGCGCCGAGGCGATGTGCTCAAGGGACGACGAAGCCTCTTGCATCGAGGCACGGCCAATGCGGGTTTGCTGGGCGTTTTCCTGGGCCAGCCGTTCGGTATTGCCCATGTTGTCGGCAATGTTCAACGAAGTGGCGCTGAATTCTTCCACCGCTCCGGCCATGCTGGTGATCTCGCCGGACTGCTGCTCCATGCCGTCATACGCCCCGCCGGACAAGCCGGACAGTGCCTGCGCACGGCTATTGACCTCTTCGGCCGCCTTACGGATATGCGAAACCATGGTCGACAGCGCTTCGCCCATCTGGTTGAAGCTGCGCGCCAATTGCCCGATTTCATCGTGGCTGGACACGTTCAAGCGTGCGCTCAAGTCGCCAGCGCCGAGCGCTTCGGCCTGACGCACCAAGTCACTCAGAGGCTGCAGTTTCCGGCGCAACAACCACACCACTGCGCCCACCGCCAGCAGCATCGCCAACAGGCTGCCGATTATCAGGCGAACCCCCACCGCCCACGTTACCGCGCGAATCTCGGATTTTGGCATGCTCGCCACAACCGACCATGGGCCGCCTTCAAATGGCACCGCGACGCTATAGAAATCTTCGTTCTTGTCACTCCAGAATTGCCCTGCGCCGGGCTCCTTCGCCAACTCGAGCATCACCGGAATGGCCTGATCGGGCGCCTGCACGCCGGCCGGTGGTACCAGCCAGTGTTTTTGTTCATCGAGCAGGGCCAGGGAACCGTTCTGGCCGATCCGGAAACGCTTGAGATTGTCGAACTGGGTTTTCTGTTCGTCGGTGTAATCAAAACCGATGAACAACACGGCGATCACTTTGCCGCCAGCGTCCCGCACCGGGGTGTACTGGGTCATGTAGGCGCGGTCGAACAGCACGGCACGTCCCACATAACCTTGCCCAGCCAGCAGGCGCTGGTACGCCGGATGTTGGTGATCGAGCACGGTGCCGATGGCGCGGTTGCCGTCCTGCTTGGTCAGGGAGGTACTGACGCGGATAAAGTCCTCACCACTGCGTACGAATACGGTAGCCACACCGCCGGACATTTGCTTGAACTCATCCACTTCCCCGAAGTTGTTGTTCAACACAACGTCGCCCAGGTACAGGCTCGGCGTTTGCACGCCGGCCACCGTCACCGGCTGGTCCGCCCGCACGCTCAAACCGGCGCCGAAGCGCTTTTCAAACAGCCCGCTCAAACGCTGGGTACTTTCGCGCAAGGTGCCGTGGAAGGTGTTGAGTTGGTCGGCGAGCAGGCGCGCCTCGCTGGCCAGGTGTTCCTCGCGGGTGTCGAGGTTGGCGGAGTCGAGGGAACGCAGGGCGAAGACCGTACTGCCGCTGATGACGACAGCCAGAATGACGGCCAAGGCGAGACCTAATTGGGAGGCGATCCGAGCGCGAGGTTGAGACATGACAGCTCCTGGCCGAGGCCAGGATCATCCTGATCTCTTAGCGCTGCTCGGCAAATTATCTAGTGGGTAACGTTGGAGCACGATGGTCCCAACATCCTTTCTTCGGCGGGTGCGGGCAATACTTGAGCGCTGTGCAAAGGTATTGCGCAAACGATTGCACCCCCCAATCAATCCAGGCGCTCAACCTGTGGCAATTCCATCGCGCGGACTTCCCCTTGAAGAAACTCCGCCAGCCGCCGCAAGCGTTCACCACCTGGGCGGGTTTTCGGCCACACCAGGTAGTAATTTTCCCCACTGGCCACCGCCGTTGGCCACGGCAGGCTCAAGCGCCCCTGGGCTACATCCTCGGCCACCATCAACAGGTCGCCCATGGATACACCGTAACCCCGCGCGGCAGCGATCATGCCCAGCTCAAGAGTGTCGAACACCTGCCCGCCCTTGAGCGACACCTGGGATGACAGCCCCATGCGCTCCAGCCAGTTGCGCCAATCGCGGCGGTCGGGGGTGGGGTGCAACAGTTCGGCGCCGGCCAGGCGTGCGACGTCCCAAGGCCCATCCTCCAGCAAGTTCGGCGCACCCACCGGGATCAGCAATTCGGGGAACAAGTAACTGGCTTCCCAATCCGTCGGAAAATGCCCGTAGCTGAGCAACACCGCGCAGTCGAAAGGCTCCTGATTGAAGTCCACTTCATCCACGCTCATCCACGCGCTGGTCAGTTGCACTTCATTGCCCGGCTGCAAGGCCCGGAAACGACTGAGCCGCGCCAGCAGCCAGCGCATGGTCAACGTGGACGGTGCCTTCATGCGCAGGATGCCATCTTCGGCGTTCAAGGTATCGCACGCCCGCTCCAGGGCGGCGAAACCTTCGCGCACGCCGGGCAACAACAGGCGCGCGGCTTCGGTGAGCTGCAAGGTACGACCGCTGCGCTGGAACAGGCGGCAGGCGAAATGCTCCTCCAGGGTGCGGATGTGTCGGCTCACCGCACTCTGGGTAATCGACAGCTCCTGCGCCGCGCGGGTAAAGGAGTTATGCCGGGAAGCGGCCTCAAAGGCCCGCAGGGCATAAAGCGGAGGTAGGCGACGAGACATTGGGAAAGCTCCGACGTTGCAAGCTCGAAACCCTACCAGAATCCTTCAGGCATGAGTTTTAATCATGCAGATGATCGCATTTATCGTTTTGTGCAATCGGCTGAGAGCGACGAGAATCAACCCTTCCCCAACTCTCTGACTTTTCGAGCGTGATGATCATGCAACATCCGGCACGTACCGAACTCTGGGCCATTCTGCGGCTGTCAGGGCCGCTGATTGCCTCACAGTTGGCCCACATGCTGATGGTGCTGACCGACACCCTGATGATGGCCCGCCTGAGCCCCGAAGCCCTGGCCGGTGGCGGTCTCGGTGCGGCAAGTTATTCATTCGTGGCGATTTTCTGCATCGGCGTAATTGCCGCCGTGGGCACCCTGGTTGCGATTCGTCACGGCGCGGGCGACATCGAAGGCGCCACCCGCCTGACCCAGGCCGGGCTCTGGCTCGCCTGGCTGATGGCCCTGGCGGCGGCATTGCTGCTGTGGAACCTCAAGCCAGTGCTGTTGCTGTTCGGCCAAACCGAATCCAACGTACATGCGGCGGGGCAGTTCCTGACTATCCTGCCGTTCGCCCTGCCCGGCTACCTGAGCTTCATGGCCCTGCGCGGCTTCACCAGCGCCATCGGCAAAGCAACGCCGGTCATGGTGATCAGCCTGTGCGGCACTGTGCTCAACTACCTGCTCAACCATGCATTGATCGAAGGTATGTTCGGCCTGCCGAAACTGGGCTTGATGGGCATCGGTCTGGTCACGGCAATCGTTGCCACCAGCATGGCCTTGGCGCTGATGTGGTACATCCGCAGCAACCGGGCTTACGCGGCCTACCCTTTGGGTACGGGCCTGCTACGCCTCAACACTCAATACTTGCGCGAGCTGTGGCGCCTGGGCCTGCCGATTGGCGGCACCTATGCAGTGGAAGTCGGGCTGTTCGCCTTCGCCGCGCTGTGCATGGGCACCATGGGCAGCACGCAGTTGGCGGCGCACCAGATCGCGCTGCAAATTGTTTCGGTGGCGTTCATGGTGCCGGCGGGAATGTCATACGCGGTGACCATGCGCATCGGCCAACATTACGGTGCCGGGCAGTTGTTGCAGGCGCGCCTGGCCGGGCGCGTCGGTATCGGCTTTGGCGCCATGGTGATGCTGGGATTTGCCGCGGTACTGTGGCTGTTTTCCGACCCGTTGATCGGGCTTTTCCTCGATCACAACGACCCGGCTTTCCATGACGTGATCGTCCTGGCCGTCAGCCTGCTGGCCGTCGCCGCCTGGTTTGAACTGTTCGACGGCGTACAGACCATTGCCATGGGCTGCATCCGCGGACTGAAGGACGCCAAGACCACCTTCCTCGTAGGCTTGGGCTGCTATTGGCTGATCGGTGCCCCCTCGGCGTGGGTGATGGCCTTCACGCTGGGCTGGGGGCCGACCGGTGTGTGGTGGGGCCTGGCGCTGGGGCTGGCCTGCGCGGCAATCACCCTGACCTGGGCGTTTGAAGCGAAGATGCAGCGGATGATTCGCCGGGAGCCTGAAATCCATACCGAATTCCAGGCCATGCAGCCGGACTAGAGGCTGGAGGACGCTAACCCAACAGCGCGTCCTGGCTCTTGCCGAAAGTCAGGTACTCCACCAACTGCGGCAACGGCAACGGCTTGCTGATCAGGTACCCCTGGGCCTGGTCGCAGCCAAACAGGCGCAACAAGGCCAGTTGCTCAGGGGTCTCCACGCCTTCGGCCACGACTTCCAGATTGAGGTTGTGGGCCAGGTTGATCATCGCGTGCACCAACTTGCGGTTCTCCTCGCGCTCTTCCATGCCACCGACGAAACTCTTGTCGATCTTCAACAAGGCAATCGGCAGGCTGTTGAGGTGTACGAACGATGAGAAACCGGTGCCGAAGTCATCCAGGGAAAACCGCACGCCGAGGCGCCCCAGGGCATCCATGGTCTGCTTGACCAGATCGCTGCGACGCATCACAGCGGTTTCGGTCAGTTCGAACTCCAGCCACTTCGCCTCCACGCCGCGCTCGGCAATCAGCCGACTGAGTGTGGAGAGCAACTGACTGTCCTGGAACTGGCGAAATGACAGGTTGACCGCCATGTGCAGCGCAGCCAGGCCACGTTCACGCAGGTCTTGCATGTCGCGCAAGGCCCGGGAAATGACCCAATAACCCAGCGGCACGATCAAACCGCTCTGTTCGGCCAAGGGTACGAATTCACTCGGCGGCAACAGGCCACGCTCACCATGGCGCCAACGCACCAGGGCTTCCAGGCCAACGATATGCCCGTCGTCCAGATCCAGTCGCGGCTGGTAATGCAGCTCCAGTTCGTCACGACGCAATGCACGGCGCAGCTCACTTTCAAGGTCCGCCAGGCTGCGGGCGTTGCGGTTGATGCGTTCGTTGAAGATATGAAAGGTACAGCCCTGGGTGCTCTTGGCCTGCTGCATGGCAATGTGGGCGTGCCACATCAATGGGTCGGCACCGGCGCGTGCACGGGCATGCGCCACACCCAGGCTGCAACCGATCAACAGGCTTTCGCCGTCGACCCAATACGGCTCGGCCATCACTTCGGTGATGCGCTCGGCCATCCACTCGGCGCGTTGCGGCGCCCGTCGGGTGTCGATCAGCAGGGCGAACTCATCGCTGCCCAGGCGTGCCAACTGGTCACCGGCTTCGAGCTGGCTTTTGAGCCGCGACACCACTTGCAGGATCAAGCGGTCACCGGCCTGATGGCCCAAAGCGTCGTTGGCGTGACGGAAGTTATCGAGGTCCAGATGGCCGAGGGCCAGGCCGCGACCTTCGTTTTCCGCCAGCCGCGCCGCCAGCAGGGTCTGGAAACCCTGGCGGTTGGCGATACCGGTGAGCGGATCCTGTTCGGCCAGGCGCTGCAAAGTGTTCTCCAGCACACCACGCTCACGGACATGGCGCAGGCAGCGGCGCAATGTATCGGTATTCAATACGTCCCGCACCAGCCAGTCGCTGGCACCCAGCGGAGAAATCAGCGGCTCCTGCTCCAGCAGCAATACGCAGGGCAAGCTGCAACGGCCAGGGCCGGGTTGCAGGCCAGGCGTGGTCAATAGCACAGCGCCGTGGTCGTCATCGAACAGACGACTCACCGAGTCCCAATTGGGAGCACTGATCAGCACAGCCCCATCGCCCATCGGCGCCAGGCACTCGCGCAGCAAGGCTGCCCACTCAGGCGCATCGGCCAGAAGCAGCAAACGCAAGGGTTCGACAGGCGTGGACAAGCTAGCTCCCTAGACTCTGCAAGATTTCATTGGCGGCGGGCAGTACGGCGTGCTGCCCCTCACAATCACCCATGATAAGACTTATCAAATGCGCAGGCTGCATACATCAGCTGCAAAAGCTTCCACATCCTGCGGCAAAGTATCAAAAGCGGCAAATTTAGATCGAGCGGTACGTCACACTGTCGTTCTGTGAGAGCAGAATCCTGCGAGCCTGTTAAAATGCCCGCCCTTTTGAACAACGACTCCCTGAATTCCGTATGTCCCGACTCAACCCCCGGCAGCAAGAAGCCGTGAACTACGTCGGCGGCCCTCTATTGGTGCTCGCCGGTGCTGGCTCCGGCAAGACCAGCGTGATTACCCGCAAGATCGCGCACTTGATCCAGAACTGCGGCATCCGTGCGCAGTACATCGTCGCCATGACGTTTACCAATAAAGCGGCGCGGGAAATGAAAGAGCGTGTCGGCACGCTGCTCAAGAGCGGCGAAGGCCGCGGCCTCACCGTATGCACCTTCCACAACCTGGGCCTGAATATCATCCGCAAGGAGCACGTGCGCCTGGGCTACAAGCCAGGTTTCTCGATCTTCGACGAAACCGATGTGAAGTCGCTGATGACCGACATCATGCAGAAGGAGTACGCAGGCGACGACGGCGTGGATGAGATCAAGAACATGATCGGCGCCTGGAAAAATGACCTGATCCTGCCGGCCCAGGCCCTGGAAAACGCGCGCAACCCCAAGGAACAGACCGCCGCCATCGTCTACACCCACTATCAACGCACGCTCAAAGCGTTCAATGCGGTGGACTTCGACGACCTGATCCTGTTGCCGGTGAAATTGTTCGAGGAGCATGCCGACATCCTCGAAAAATGGCAGAACAAGGTGCGCTACCTGCTGGTAGACGAATACCAGGACACCAACGCCAGCCAGTACCTGCTGGTGAAAATGCTGATCGGCAAGCGCAACCAGTTCACCGTGGTAGGCGACGACGACCAGTCGATCTACGCCTGGCGCGGCGCCCGTCCGGAAAACCTGATGCTGCTCAAGGATGACTATCCGTCCTTGAAAGTGGTGATGCTGGAGCAGAACTACCGCTCCACCAGCCGCATCCTGCGCTGCGCCAACGTGCTTATCTCCAACAACCCCCACGAGTTCGAAAAACAACTGTGGAGCGAGATGGGCCACGGCGATGAGATCCGCGTGATCCGTTGCCGCAACGAAGACGCGGAAGCCGAGCGCGTGGCCGTGGAAATCCTCAGCCTGCATCTGCGTACCGACCGGCCGTACAGCGACTTCGCGATTCTGTACCGCGGCAACTACCAGGCCAAACTGATCGAACTGAAATTGCAGCACCACCAGGTGCCGTATCGCCTGTCGGGCGGCAACAGCTTTTTCGGACGCCAGGAAGTAAAGGACCTGATGGCCTACTTCCGGCTGATCGTGAACCCGGACGACGACAACGCCTTCCTGCGCGTGATCAACGTGCCGCGCCGCGAAATCGGCTCAACCACCCTTGAAAAGCTCGGCAACTACGCCACCGAACGCAAGATCTCGATGTACGCCGCCACCGATGAAATCGGCCTCTGCGAACATCTGGACACCCGCTTCACCGACCGCCTGTCGCGCTTCAAGCGCTTCATGGACAAGGTGCGCGAGCAGTGCGCCGGCGAAGACCCGATCAGCGCCCTGCGCAGCATGGTCATGGACATCGACTATGAGAACTGGCTGCGCACCAACAGCTCCAGCGACAAGGCCGCGGATTACCGCATGAGCAACGTCTGGTTCCTGATCGAAGCGCTGAAGAACACCCTGGAAAAAGACGAAGACGGAGAAATGACCGTCGAGGATGCCATCGGCAAGCTGGTGCTGCGCGACATGCTCGAACGCCAACAGGAAGAGGAAGACGGCGCCGAAGGCGTGCAAATGATGACCTTGCATGCCTCCAAGGGTCTGGAATTTCCCTACGTGTTCATCATGGGCATGGAAGAGGAAATTCTCCCGCACCGCTCCAGCATCGAAGCCGACACCATCGAAGAAGAACGGCGCCTGGCCTACGTGGGTATTACCCGTGCGCGTCAGACCCTGGCCTTCACCTTTGCCGCCAAGCGCAAGCAATACGGCGAAATCATCGATTGTGCCCCCAGCCGGTTCCTCGACGAGCTACCGCCGGATGATCTGGCCTGGGAAGGCAATGACGACACCCCGACCGAGGTGAAGGCCGTTCGCGGCAATACCGCCTTGGCGGATATACGCGCGATGTTAAAGCGCTAGAATCGACTACTTTTTAATCTACTTTCGACGCGTGTTGCGTCAACAGAGGAAGCTTTCCGTGGAAGCACTGCACAAGAAAATTCGCGAAGAAGGCATCGTGCTTTCCGATCAGGTACTCAAGGTCGACGCCTTTCTGAACCACCAGATCGACCCGCAGCTGATGAAACTGATCGGCGACGAATTCGCCGCGCTGTTCAAGGATTCGGGCATCACCAAGATCGTCACCATCGAAGCTTCGGGCATCGCGCCGGCGATCATGACCGGCCTGAACCTGGGCGTGCCGGTGATCTTCGCCCGCAAACAACAGTCCCTGACCCTGACTGAAAACCTGCTTTCGGCAACGGTGTACTCCTTCACCAAGAAAACGGAAAGCACGGTGGCCATTTCCCCGCGCCACCTGACCAGCAGTGACCGCGTGCTGGTCATCGATGATTTCCTGGCCAATGGCAAGGCGTCCCAGGCGCTGATTTCGATCATCAAGCAAGCCGGCGCGACCGTGGCTGGCCTGGGGATCGTGATCGAGAAGTCATTCCAGGGTGGCCGTGCGGAGCTGGATGCGCAGGGATACCGAGTGGAGTCCCTGGCAAGGGTCAAATCCCTGGCCGGTGGCGTGGTCACCTTCATCGAGTAATCGCAGCCCCGTGTCTATCCTGTGTGGGCACGGTTAAACATGTGGGAGCAAGCGCGCTCCCACATGCGTTTTGTGGTGTTGTTTAGTGCGCCGTGGCCTGCAGGCCGGCGAGCAGCAGGCGCTGATACAGGTCCTCTTTCAGGCCTTCCGGCTTATTCAACCGCATGCGCTTCAGATGCTCTGGAAATGCCTCCGGCTCCGGTGCATCCAGCGCAGCCCTGCCCAACTCCAGAATCTCCGTCAGCTTGAATTTGCTCTTGAGCCAGTTCAACGCGCGCAACAGGTCTCTTTCTTCGTCAGTGAAATCAGTGCCCAGTGGATACTCGGGAAACAACCGCCGATGCCGCGCCTGGATGTCCTTGAGCCGCTGCGGGGTATTGTCGGTAAAACGTGGGTCCAGCTGGAAATCCTGAGGCAACTTGCCCGCCTTTTTCGCCTGCTCAATCAAGTCACCCTGAAAGCGTGAATCGCTGATATTGAGCAGCGCCTCGATCACCTTGGCGTCCGTCTGCCCACGCAGGTCGGCAATGCCGTATTCAGTGATGACAATGTCGCGCAGGTGCCGCGGAATGGTGCAATGGCCGTAGTCCCAGACGAGATTGGAACTGACCTCACCCGCCGACTCGCGCCAGCTGCGCAGGAGCAGAATCGAACGCGCGCCTTCGAGCGCATGGCCTTGGGCGACAAAGTTGTACTGGCCACCCACGCCGCTGAGCACGCGGCCGTCTTCCAACTGGTCAGCTACGCCCGCACCGAGCAGCGTCACCATGATCGCGCTGTTGATAAACCGAGCATCCAGCCGTTGCAATCGCTTGAGCTCTTCCTGGCCATAGAGTTCGTTGATGTAGCTGATGCGGGTCATGTTGAATTCAAGGCGCTTGGTGTGAGTCATTTCCTGCAAGCGCTGGTAAAAGCTGCGCGGCCCAAGGAAGAAACCGCCGTGGATCGACACGCCGTCGGGCTGCGCGGCGTCGTCCAGGGTGCCAGCATTGGCTTGCGCCTGGGTGGCCACATCCGGGTACACCTTGCGCCGCACGATCCCGGCATCGGCCAGCACCAACAGGCCGTTGACGAACATTTCGCTGCAACCATAAAGGCCCCGCGCAAAGGGCGCGACACCGCCCTCACGGCTGATCAGCGGTGCCCACTGATACACGTCCAGGTCCGTCAAGAGTAGCCGGTAGGCTTCGTTATCGGCCTGGCGTGCCAGCAGGGCGGCGGTCAGCGCATCCCCCATGGAGCCGATGCCGATCTGCAAGGTGCCGCCATCGCGCACCAACGTGCTGGCATGCAGGCCGATAAAATGATCCTGGAAACCCACCGGCATATTCGGTGTGGAGAACAGCGTGGTGCTGTCCTTTTCATCAAGCAGGTAATCGAACGCGTCCATGCCCAATTCGGCATCGCCGGGCATATAGGGCAAATCAGTGTGGACCTGGCCCACGATCAGGATGGTCTCCCCGGCTTCGCGGCGCTTGGCGATCATCGGCAACAGGTCAAGGGTGATATCGGGGTTGCAGCTCAGGCTCAGGCGATCAGGATGTTCAGCGCTGCTGGCCACCAACTGTGCCACCAAGTTCAGGCCCGCGGCGTTGATGTCCCGCGCGGCGTGGCTGTAGTTGCTGCTGACGTAATCCTGCTGGGCCGGTGCGCTGTGGAGCAGGCTGCCAGGCTGCATGAAGAACTGCTGTACTCGAATATTGCTCGGCAAGCTGTCCTTGTGCAGGTCAGCGAGAAAATCCAGCTCCGGGTAATCGCCGAATACGCGCCCGATAAAAGGCTCAAGAAAGCGTTTCTGCAAGCCGTCACCCATCGTGGGACGGCCCAGGCTCAGGGCGGTGTAGATCGTCAGCGACCGCTCCGGCAGCTTGGCGATGCGCCGATAGAGTGCGTTGACGAACAGATTGGGTTTGCCCAACCCCAGGGGCATGCCCATGTGGATATGCGCCGGCAAGCGTGCCAGTACTTCGTCAACTGCTTGCTCGATTGAACACAACTGCACCATCCGACCCTCCTGAACATTCCATGATTAGGGGTTGGACCGAGCTTGCCGGGTCTTTGCTGCAATGAACAGCTCCTAATCATAAAGAGCAGGCACAAAAAAGCCGCTGGTGAGCGGCTTTTTGGCGAAGATCGGCGGATTACAGGCCAGACATCTTCTTGATTGCGCCTTCAAGGTCTTCAAGGCTGCAATCAGCGCAGGTACCCATCGGCGGCATGGCATTCAAACCGTGCTTGGCAACCTGTGCCAAGCCTTTGGTGCCTTTCTCGGGCGACTCGATCTTGAGCTCTGCGAGTACCGCATCCACATGGCCAAGCCGCTCTTTCCAGGCGGCCGTGTCGCCAATTTTCGGCGCGTTCAGCAATCCGGTGCCGTGGCACGCATTGCAGTGCTTGGCAATGACATCATCCGGCGTTTTCGCCGCGCCACCGCCGCCCGCAGCCACTGCAACCTCCATCCCCTTGCATTCCTGGCCTTGAACACAGACTTGGCCGACAGGCTCCAGGCGCTTGGCAATCTCATCATTGGTCGCAGCTTGAGCGCTGACAGCCCATAGGGCCAGTACGGTTGCTGGTGCAGCCAGCATTTTCATAATTAGGTTCACGCGTTCACCCTCAATGGTGGCTATTCACGCCTACGGCCACGGTTTCGCAGGCGGCGAAAGTATAACGGTTAGCCCGCCGGGCCGAAACAACCCTATTAAATAAAGGGAGATTCGACCTCGCGGAATGCAGCTACGGGCGCCTCTACAACGCTGGCAGGACGCCTCTTCTTTAAAAGTTCGCGGGCGTGGCTGCGCTGATTAGTCGCGCCGGCACATCGAACGGGTTGCGAAAACGATGGGGCTTGGTGCTTTCAAAGTAGTAGCTATCGCCGGCTTCGAGCACAAAAGTTTCAAGGCCGACCACCAACTCCAGGCGACCTTCCACCAGAATCCCGGTTTCCTCGCCTTCGTGGGTGAGCATCTCTTCTCCGGTGTCGGCACCCGGCGGGTAGATTTCGTTGAGAAACGCAATCGCCCGGCTGGGGTGCGCACGACCCACCAGCTTCATGGTGACGGCACCGTCCGAGATGTCGATCAGCTCATTGGCTTTATAGACGATCTGGGTCGGTATTTCCTGGAGGATCTCCTCGGAAAAAAACTCGACCATGGACATGGGGATGCCGCCCAGCACCTTGCGCAAGGAACTGATCGAGGGGCTGACGCTGTTTTTTTCGATCATCGAAATGGTGCTGTTGGTGACGCCCGCGCGCTTGGCGAGCTCACGCTGGGAAAGACCTTTGAGCTTACGGATGGATTGCAGTCGTTCGCCGACGTCCAATGCAGGAGCCTCCTAGGATTCAGGCGTTGTTATATTGAGCGTTATCATGGCGACAGCGTTCAGTATTTACAACACTTGAGCCTAAATCCCGGGCAGCTGTGTTCGTACCTGCCGGTCAAGCGCCGCAATAGAGCCTTGGCACGCGGCGCAGGTTGCAGAAGATCTGGTAGGGAATGGTCTGCGCGGCGGTTGCGACGTCGCTGGCCAGTATGTTTTTACCCCACAACTCCACCGTCGAACCAAGGCCGGCCTGTGGGACGCCCGTCAGGTCAACGCACAGCATGTCCATGGAAACACGGCCCAGCAATTGGCTGCGCTGACCGGCCACCAGCACCGGCGTGCCGGTGGGCGCGTGACGTGGGTAACCGTCGGCATAACCCATGGCAACCACTCCGATGCGCATCGGCTTGGGCGTGATGAATTTTGCGCCATAGCCCACCGGCTCGCCGGCCGGCAATTCGCGCACACAGATGACTTTGGACTCCAGGGTCATCACCGGCTGTAAACGTGCGGCAATGGCCTGGTCTTCGCCAAACGGCGTGGCCCCATACAACATGATGCCCGGGCGTACCCAGTCGCTGGATACCCCCGGCCAGCCCATCACCGAGGGCGAATTACGCAGGCTCACCTCGGCCGACAAGCCTTGGCGCGCGGCATCAAACACCGCAACCTGCTCATTACTGCTGACGCAATCAAGCTCATCGGCGCGGGCGAAATGGCTCATCAGCACGATCTTGGCCACGTTGCCGCTGGCCAGCAGCCGCTGGTAGGCCTCGTGGTAGTCCTTGGGGTGCAGGCCCACGCGGTGCATGCCCGAATCCAGCTTGAGCCAGACCGTCAGCGGTTTGCTCAAGCGGGTCTGCTCGATCGCGTCCAGTTGCCATAGCGAATGCACCACGCACCAGAAATCATGTTCGATGATCAGCGGCAGTTCATCGGCTTCGAAAAAGCCTTCCAGCAATAGCACCGGCGCCCGAATACCGGCGGCGCGCAATTCCAGTGCCTCTTCGATGCACGCCACGGCAAACCCGTCCGCCTCGGCTTCCAGCGCCTGGGCCACACGCACGGCGCCATGGCCGTAGGCATCAGCCTTAATCACCGCGAGAGCCTTGGCCCCCGTGACTTCGCGGGCCAGTTGGTAATTGTGGCGCAGGGCTTGGAGGTCGATCAGGGCACGGGCAGGACGCATGGCGGCAGGCTTCTAGGCGGCAAAGTGAAGAAAAACCGGCACCGACCAATAACATCGGTACCGGGGAGGAATCTGGGTTAAGGCAACGCGGCCACGACGGACAGCTCTACCAGAATTTCCGGTTCGCACAGTTTGGCTTCAACCGTGGCACGGGCCGGAGCGACACCCTTGGGCAGCCACTTGTCCCATACCGCGTTCATACCGGCGAAATCGGCGTCGATATCTTTCAAGTAAATCGTCACCGACAGCAGTCTGGTTTTGTCGGTACCGGCCAGGTCGAGCAAACGCTCGATATTGGTCAAGGTCTCGCGGGTCTGTTGTTCAATCCCGGCGCTCATGTCGTCGCCGACCTGGCCTGCCAGATACACGGTACCGTTGTGAACGACGATCTGGCTCATGCGCTCATTGGTGAGCTGGCGCTGGATTGACATGTCTTGCAGACTCCTGGTGGTTGCCATAACGGGAAATATCGAGGCCTTCGGCGCTGATCTGCGGGGTTTTCTTCGCCATCAGGTCGGCCAACAAACGACCAGAGCCACAGGCCATGGTCCAGCCGAGGGTGCCGTGGCCTGTATTCAGGAACAGGTTCTTGAGCGGGGTGGCACCGACAATCGGTGTGCCGTCAGGGGTAGTCGGGCGCAGGCCTGTCCAGAACGTGGCTTCGGCCAGATCACCGCCCTGAGGATAAAGGTCGTTGACGATCATCTCCAGGGTTTCACGCCGACGCGGGTTAAGCGACAGGTCAAAACCGGCTATTTCAGCCATGCCGCCTACACGGATGCGGTTGTCGAAGCGGGTAATGGCGACCTTGTAGGTCTCGTCGAGAATAGTCGACGTCGGCGCCATCGCCGGGTTGGTGATCGGCACGGTCAGCGAGTAGCCCTTGAGCGGGTACACCGGAGCCTTGATCCCCAGCGGCTTGAGTAACTTCGGCGAGTAACTGCCCAGGGCCAGCACGTAGCGGTCGGCGGTTTCCAGCTTGCCGTCGATCCAAACGCCGTTGATGCGGTCGCCCGCATGGTCCAGGCGCTGGATATCTTGTTCGAAACGAAACTCCACGCCCAACTGCCTGCACATTTCGGCCAGGCGCGTGGTGAACATCTGGCAATCGCCGGTCTGGTCGTTCGGCAGGCGCAGGGCACCGGCTAAGATATCCGTAACGCTTGCCAAGGCCGGCTCAACGCGAGCGATTCCAGCACGATCAAGCAGCTCGAACGGCACACCGGACTCTTTCAGCACGGCGATGTCCTTGGCGGCGCCATCGAGCTGGGCCTGGGTGCGGAACAGTTGGGTCGTACCAAGGCTTCGGCCTTCGTAGGCAATGCCAGTCTCGGCGCGCAGCTCATCAAGGCAGTCGCGGCTGTACTCGGACAGGCGCACCATGCGCTCCTTGTTCACCGCGTAACGGCTGGCGGTGCAGTTGCGCAGCATCTGCGCCATCCACAGGTATTGGTCGATATCGGCGGTGGCTTTGATCGCCAGCGGTGCATGGCGCTGCAACAACCACTTGATAGCCTTGAGCGGTACACCAGGCGCGGCCCAGGGCGAAGCATAACCAGGGGAGACCTGGCCTGCGTTGGCGAAACTGGTTTCCATGGCAGCGGCAGGCTGACGGTCGACCACAACCACTTCAAAGCCGGCCCGAGCCAAATAGTAGGCACTGGTCACCCCAATGACGCCGCTACCCAAGACCAGAACGCGCATTTTTATATCCTCATCGCGGCTTGACCGCTGACGTGTGTTGTTCGAGCAATGATGCGCGCAGTATAAAAAGCAATCACCAGTGCATTTCACTATATAACTGCCTATATTTGGCGACAATTCTCGGCAGTAACCCTTTTCACAGAGGCGTATCCCCTATGCGTACCAACACTCAAACCAAGCGGGAGCTGGACAAGATCGATCGCAATATCCTGCGCATCCTGCAAACCGACGGGCGCATTTCGTTCACGGAGCTTGGAGAGAAGGTGGGGCTGTCGACCACGCCATGCACCGAGCGCGTGCGTCGGCTGGAGCGCGAAGGGATCATCATGGGGTATAACGCACGGCTAAACCCGCAGCACTTGAAGGGTAGTTTGCTGGTATTTGTCGAGATCAGCCTCGATTACAAGTCCGGCGACACCTTTGAAGAATTCCGCCGCGCCGTACTGAAACTGCCCCATGTACTGGAATGCCACCTGGTGTCGGGGGACTTTGACTACTTGGTGAAAGCGCGGATTTCGGAGATGGCGTCGTACCGTAAATTGCTCGGCGATATCCTGCTCAAACTCCCCCACGTGCGCGAATCCAAGAGCTATATCGTGATGGAAGAGGTGAAAGAGAGCCTGAACCTGCCAATCCCGGACTGACTGGCGCATCCGGATCAAATAGGGGGGCAAGCTTCCCTAATGCCAGTCAGTTAAAAAGGAGAAAGGCTAAAAAGTAACCTGTGGCGAGGGAGCTTGCTCCCGTTGGACTGCGCAGCAGTCCCATGCTGTGTAAACAAAGAGCGGGGCCGCTTCGCGGCCCAACGGGAGCAAGCTCCCTCGCCACACATACGGCGTTCACCCTTAACTGACCGGCATTAGGATCACTGATCCGGTTTTTTTTGCGCCGTGTTTGTGCGCGCATAAAAAAACGCCCGATGAACGCGTGGCGCTCATCGGGCGTTTGTTCGATCACTCAGGGCGATCAAGACTTCACATCAGAAGTCCCAGCGGGTGCTGACCATCACGTTGCGCGGCTCACCGTAGATGGCCGAGTTGTAGAAGCCCACGTTGGTGTAGTAGGACTTGTCGAAGATGTTGTTGAAGTTGACGGTTGCCGACAAGTTTTTGGTGACCTGGTAGCGGGTCATCAGGTCAACCAGCCAGTAGGATTTCTGGGTGATGTCTTGGTTCCTGTCAAGCGGCTGGTTATAGATTTCGTTCCAGGCCTTGCTCTGCCAGCGTACGCCGCCCCCGATGGTGAATTTGTCCAGATCGCCCTTGAGCTTGTAGGTCGTGTTCAGGTTGACCTGGTTCTCGGGCTCGAAGGTGGAGATTTTCTTGTCGTCGTCGTCGCGCACCACCTTGTGGGTGTACCCGCCCTGGACTTGCCAGCCCGGGCTCAGCTCGCCGGAAATCTCTGCCTCGTAGCCCTTGGTGATGGCCTTGGAACCCTTGTACGCGTAGTTGGGGGGGGCAGAGGCCTGATTGTTCCAGGCGTCATCCGAAATGGCGCGATTGCTCTCGTGAACCTCGAAGTAGGCAATGCTGGTGTTCAGACGTCCGTCGAAGAATTCGCCCTTGAGACCCACCTCGTAGTTCTGGCCTTCATCCGGATCCAGCAGTTTCTGGTCGCGATCCTTGATGTAGCTTTCCTGCGGTTTGAAAATGTCGGTGTAGCTGGCGTAGGCCGAGAAGTTGTCATTAAGGTCGTAGATCACACCCGCGTAAGGGATGAAACGACCGGTTTCCTTGTAGGAAGGGTTGAGGCCGGTGACGTGATAATTGGCCACGCGGCCACCCAGAATCACGTTCAGGTCATCGATCACGTTCAGGCGAGTGGTCACGTAGTAGCCGGTCTGGCGAATGGTGTCGTCCGTGTACTGCTGGGGCGGGCCGTAGATAGGTTTGCCGATATTGCCGTTCCAGTTGTAGAAGTCGACTTTGTTGCCGCCTGGCCATTCCGGCGACCAGTAGCCTTTGCCCTGCCAGCGCGAGGTACCGATCGAGCCGCCCACCACCAGTTCATGGTCGCGGCCGAACAGGCTGAAAGGCCCGGTGGCGTACAGGTCGGCTGTGGTGCTCTTGGTTTCGCCGGTGTACTTCTGTGCATTGATATCTGCAGTGCCATCGGCCGCTGGTTGCACGAACTGGATGGACGCGAGGTCGGCATGGTAGCTGTTGATCTTGTGGTCGAGCTGGAACTTGGTGACCCAGCCGTCACCCATGTCATGTTCGAGCATGGCAAAGGCGGTACGAGTGTTTTGCTGCCAGGAACTCCAGTCGGTACCGTTGTTGTAGGAACGCGACATCTTGTTGATGCTGCCGTTGGAGTTGACCAGCGGGAAGGAGCCGGACCAGCTCGAACCTTTCGGGGTGTTGTCCTGGTAATCGAAGCCCAGGGTCAGCATCGTGTCGGGGGAGAGGTCGAATTCGGTGATGCCGTAATAGGTCTCGGTCTTGCGCGAGTAATGATCCATGAAGGACTTTTTGTCTTGGTACGCCGCCACGGCGCGCCCGCGGACATTGCCGCTGTCGGTCAGCGGGCCGCTGACATCGACTTCGCTGCGGTAGTTGTCCCAGGAACCGGCGCCCAGATCCACATGGCCCTTGAACTGCGAGGTCGGTTTCTTGCGGATCAGGTTGATGGTCGCACCCAGCGAGCCCGCACCATTGAGCAGGCCCGTAGCGCCCTTGAGTATTTCGACGCGGTCATAGATGGCCATGTCGCTCAGGGTGTTGCCCGCCGAGTAGCCCACGTTGCGCACCGCAGACGGAATGCCATCGTACTGGAAGCTGTCGACCGAGAAACCCCGGGAATAGTAGTTGGTACGCTCGGTGTCATAGGCCGATACGGTGATGCCCGGGGTGTGGCGCATCACGTCATCGACGTTGTTCAGGCCGAAGTCTTCCATGTGCTGACGGGTAATGACCGTAATCGACTGCGGGGTCTGGCGCGGGGTCAGGGTCAAGCGGGTCGCGGTAGCAATGGTTCCCGGCGTGTAGGAGCCTGAGTCTTCGGTGACGTTGCCCAGCATGTTGCCGGTGACCTGGGTGGGGCTCAGTTCCAGCCCGGCCGTCGCGCCGACAGCGCTCACCGTCAGGGTGTTGCCGTTGAGGCTATGGGTGGTCTGGGTTCCGTCCAGCAGGGTTTCGATGGCCCGTTGTGGCTCCATCTTGCCGTTGATTGCGCGGCTGTTCTTGCCCTCGACATCGCCGGGGCTGTACAGCACCTGCACGTTGGTCTGGCGCCCGAATTCCTGCAGCGCGCTCCCCAGCGACTGTGCGGGAATATTCAACTCGATCTCCTGAGCCTGTACATAGCCTGCGATCGGCAACGATACCGCCAGGGCCAAAGCGCTCGGAAGAAGGTTGATGTTCAGGGCCCGGCGCATGGATAGCGCTTTGCTCAGTGGGCTGAGACCGAGTCGTGCTGGCATGGATGCTTTCTCTTCTAGGTTTTAAGTGGGCAGTTCTGGGTGTTAATTGAGGCTGGTTCTCATTACCACTAGTGAGACGTTCCTACCTCAGAAAACCGGAAAACAAAATTCACGCCGGCTCCAGTGCATGCACCACCTGGCCGGCACGCAGGCGTACCAGCTGGTCGGCGATATCGAAATAACGGTCGTCGTGGCTGATCACGATGATGGTCTTGCCCAGGCGCTTGAGGTCCGGCAGCAGCTCGGTGTAGAAGATCCGGCGGAATGCCGGGTCCTGGTCGGCGGCCCACTCATCGAATACCAGCACCGGGCGTTCCTCCAGCCAGGCGTTGACCAGGGCCAGGCGCTTGCGCTGGCCGGTGGACAGGTCGGTGGTGCTGAACACGCCATCCTTTACGCTGACCTTGTGCGCGATTTCCAGGCGCTCCAGGTACTTGGCGGCACTGTCCAACGATTGCGTGGCGCTGCCCTGCACCAGGTCATCGAACAGGTAATAGTCAGAGAAGATCGTGGTGAACAGTTGGCGATAATCGTCGCGCTCGGGGGCGGTAACGGCCTCGCCATTGAGGCGGATTTCGCCCGAATGAGGGGGGTACAAACCCAGCAGCAGTTTGATCAGCGTGGTCTTGCCGCTGCCGTTTTCACCCACGATGAACACGATATCGCCTTGCTTGATGCTCAGGTTGATCGGCCCCAGGTGGAAGGGCGCGCTGCCCTCGACCGCGGGCGGGCTGTAGCTCACATCGCGCAGTTCCAGGCTGTCGACCACCGGTTTGGGCGCTTCGCTGTCATCCATCAGCAGGTGCGGCTCAGGCGAGGAAAAGCGCTCGGACAATTCGCTGATACGGCCAAAAGCGATCTTTGCCTTGCCCACCACCGGCAGGTAACCCAGCAAATGTTCCAGGGGGCCTTTCATGTACAGCAATACCAGCACGAAACCGGTGATCACCGTCGGGTCTGGGTTGGGGTTGTACGCCTGCATCGCCAGGGCCAGGCCGATGACCACGAAGAACAGCATCGAGCCGAAGGACTTGGCCAGGATGTAGATGTTGACTGAACGCACCTGGATGTCGCTGATGCGGTCGGCGGTTTCCTGGATGCGGTGGGTGTTCATGCGAAAGCGCCGTGGGCGGTGCATGCGCAGTTCCTTGGCGCCGGAGGCAATCGCGTTGTAGTAGCGCTGCAACTCATCCTCATGGCTGCGTGCCAGGTCGAAGCCCTGGATGCCCTTGCCGCCGGCAATGAACTGCACGGCGCTGCCGATGATGATCGCCACCACCATCATCAGGAACATCGGCACCGACAAGTAGGCCAGGTAGCCCAAGCAACCCAGAGTGACCGTCGCGGCGATGGCCAGCGGGGTGAACGCAAAGGAAAAGTCGCTGATGGTGTCGACGTCATGGGTCAGCACCGGGATCAGCCGGTGGGAGCGGTAACGTTCGATCTGGCCGATGGGCGCCGACAGCACCTTCTCGCCGAGGTCTTTGCGCAGGGCCGCAATGATGCGCTGCCCGACGTAGTTGGTGCCGATGTCCGAGATGATCGAACTGACCAGCGCCACCACACACAGCGCTGCAAAGGTCAGCACCACACCCTGGGTCATGCCGTTGGCCGAGTGCAGGGCATTGTTGATGGTGGCCAGCAACAGGGTGATAGCCAGGCCGCCCGCCATGCCGAGGGCGACGGAGACCGTCACGATCACACGAAAGGGCCTGAGCAGGGCGAGCAGGCCATTGAAGGCGCCGCGTTTGGGGTCGGTCATAAATACATCCCGGAGAGTGAAAAGAGGGGCTGGGCACACAGACCCTTACCCATGACAAACGAAGCGCCGGCGCGAGGATTTAGCGCGGCGCGCCGGATGGCCGCCATGCCGGATAAATTGCCGCGGGGCTGGTTCGTTCTTGTGCTGTAGGCGCACGTGTATCGACGCGCTGCGCAGTCCCCTCAGCGAGAGCGAAACAATGACGAAAAAGAACCTGGTGTATGTGTGGTCCCTGAGAAACGCCGCCGCCGACAAGGCCGGGCAGCCGGTGGCCTACAAGGGCCACGAGCGCTACATGAAGTCGGTGCTGGAATTTCTGGTGGGCTCGCTCAATGACACGCCGCTGGGCCAGGTCTACAACCTGGTGGGTGTTGTGTACGACGATGACGAGCAGAACCCACGGGACCAACAACTGGTCAGCGACTATGGTTTTGCCTACCAGCCAGGCCGCCAGTGGTTGTACCCGGCGGACTTGCGCGTGCAGGGCAAACTGGTCAACGACCTGCTGCTGAGCGTGCCGTCCACCTACCGTCGCTTGCCGCGTGGCAGCGCGGAACATATCGCCGGCAAGCAGGACTTCGAGCGGCGCCTGCACGACACCCTCGTGGAATTGAAGGCCGATATCGTCGTGCTGGACGGATTGCTGGTGATCCTCGATGAGCTGGTACGCCCGGGCGCGCCGTTTGCGCGGCGCATCATGAATATCCACCCCGGCATTACCCGCATCGAGTCGCCTTATGAGCGCCGGGGCGCCTATGCCACGTGGAATGCGTTGTACGGTGCGCGTGGGCAGGCGGTGGTGGACTGGGCGACCAAAGAAACCACGCCTTGCGAACCGCTGTACCTCACCGGCGCGTCGTTCCATTACGTGGACAACGGCATCGACTCCGGTGAAGTCTTCCACGATGTGCTCAAGACCGAGATCTCACCGGAGGACACCATCCTCGAACTGCGCTGGAACAACTTCAACAACAGCCTGTTCCCGGCGTTGCATGAAGGGCTGGAGCGGTTGGCGCAGCAGGGCTGATGCGAGCACGGTAAATGTGTAGGAGCGAGCTTGCTTGCGAAAAACTCATCGGCGCCGTGTTCATCCAAGAAACACGCGTTATCGTTGGCGTTTCTCGCGAGCAAGCTCGCTCCTACAGGCGGCGTGCGGGGTCAGAGATCACGCACTACGCGAAACCCGATCCAGTCCCCCCGCGTCTGCGGGTAGATATTGTTGCGGTTGCCCGAGCGCGAGAACACCGGCGCCTCGCCCCAGTCATTGCCGCGGATCTGGTAGGACTCGCAGTTCGGCTCCACCCAGGCGCTGCCGTCGGTTGGAGCACCGATGTAGTTGGGGTGTTCACAGTCGGCGACCCGTTCGTAGACGTTGCCGTGCATGTCATACATGCCGAACGCATTCGGCGGGTAGCTGCCCACCGGTGAGGAATAGCTGTAGCCGTCCGCCGGGCCATAGGTGTTGGCGTGCTGGGCGATGCTGTAGCCCTTGCCCTCATCGAACGGAAACGGGAATGGCCCGGTGGAACCGGCGCGGGCAGCGTATTCACGTTGGGCTTCGCTGACCATGTGGTACTGCTGGCCAGTCTTTTTTGACAGCCAGGCCACGTAGGCCTTGATGTCGTCCATGTCCATGCACACCGCCGGCTGGCGCGGCCCTTGGGGGTAGCGCGGTTTGCTGGCGATGCATTCGCGGCCTGGGCGGTCGTCGCCATTGGCGATCTTGACCCCGGTCTGGCGGATGTAGCTGTCCCATTCCCCGGCGGTGATCTGGAAGCGGCTCATGGCGAACGGCTTGGCGAAGGTGACTTCATGCATGGGGCCTTCGTCGGGCTCGCGGCCGACTTCGTCTTCCTGCGTGCCCATGTTGAAAGTGCCGGCCGGCAGTACCACCATTTCCGGGCAGTCCTTGCAGTCCTTGAACACTTTGCCGGGTTGCGGTGCGGCCGCCTGGGCCAGGCTCGGCAGCAGGGCGCCGCACAGGGCGGTCAGCGCCAGCGCGGTCAAGGGTTTGAGTCGGAATGCAATCATCGGGGGCGCCTCGTTCAAGGGAAGAATAGGGGTCACAACCGCTGGCTCAGCACGGTCATGAAACGTTGGATCTCATCCACGCTGTTCAGCAGGCCGGGGGAGGTGCGGATCACCGGGCCGACGTCGCGGTCTACCGCGTCGATCACGACGCGGTTCTTCATCATGTGCGCGGCTACCGCGTCGCTGTCCTGGCCCTTGACCCGGAAGAACGTAAAACCCGCCGACAGCTCGGGGTTGCGTGGCGTGACCAACTCGATCTGCGGGTGCGCCAGCAACTGGTTTTTCAGTTCGGTATTGAGGGCGTGGATGCGTGCCTGCACCGCTGCCTTGCCCAGTTGCAGGTGCAGCTTGAACGCTTCGTCGGCCGCCCAGCGATGCTCGAAGGCGTGATAGCCGCCGGGCGTCATGGTGGTGGCGAAGTTAGTGTCTTCGGAGAAGGTCGGCACCATCGGCGTGACGTATTTGTTCTCGGCATCGCGGGCGCAGACAAGGCCGGTGCCCCGCGGGCCGAACATCCATTTGTGGGTGCCGGCGATGAAGAAGTCGCAGTGCATGTCAGGGAAGTCGAGGTCTTCTACGCCAAAGCCGTGCACGCCATCCACCACATACAGGATGCGGTCGTTTTCGTCGCGGTTGCGGTTGAGTTCTTCCACCAGCGTGCCGATCTGCCCGATGGGCAGCTTCACGCCGCTGCCCGATTGCACCCAGGTCATGCCGAGTACACGGGTAGAGGGGCGGATGGCGCGCTTGATATTAGTGAGCACTTCGTCGACGGACACTCGGTTGGCATCATCGAATAGCCGAATCCGGCGTACCTGCGTGCCCTGGCGGGCGACGCGAAAATCCAGCACGTTCTGTGTGGCGTAATGCTCATGTTCGGTCGTGAGGATTTCCTGGTCGGGGCGCAGTTTGATTCCGCCGTAGATCATCGCCAGCCCTTCGGAAGTGCTGCCGGTGAGCGCGATCTGCGACGGCTGCGCCTTCAAATAGCGGCCGGCCCATTCGCGCACCTGGCCTTCACGTCTCCAGGTTTCCTCAAGCCCCCAGTCCATTGCCAGGCCCGGGTTACGGTCGATTTGCTGGCGATAGCGGTCAATCGCTTCGCGCACGGGCCTGGGGTGCGAAGTCACCAGGAAGTTGGAAAAATGCAGGTAATCCGGGTCCTGGGTGAACAGTTGTTTGAGCCCCGTCCATGGGTCGTTCGCAGGGGGTGTCGGGTTGGCTGCCATGGCGTGCGGCAGAATGGCTGCGCCCAACGGCAGGCCGGCGGCGAGTACCCCGGCCTGTTTGAGAAAAGTACGGCGGTCGGTCATGGACTTACTTCATGGCTGTTTAGCGGTTGGCCAAGGGCTTGGCGGCTTTTTGTACCTGGTCCCACACCCGCAGGAAGTTACCTCCCCACAGCTTGGCGATATCGGCTTCGGAGTAGCCGCGCTGGATCAGTTCGGCGGTGACATTGCGCACTTCGCCGACGTTCTCCCAACCCTGGATGCCGCCGCCGTCGTTGAAGTCCGAAGCGATACCGACGTGGTCGATACCGATCTTGCGCACGGTGTAATCGATGGCATCGCCCAGGTCCTTGAGGGTGGCCTTGGGTTCTTCGTCGAGGATGGCGTACAGCGCGCTGGCGTATTGGCCGAAGCGCTGCTCCGGCCAGGCGGCAATGATCGCGTCGCCGGGCATCAAGGCCATGGCCAGGTTGGGCAGGGGGGGCAGGTCGAAGCGTGCGCGCAGGGCGTTGAGCTTGTCCTGGGTCGGCTGGCTCAGCGGGCGCAGATAGGCGGAAAACCCTACGATCTGCACCACGCCGCCGCTGTTCTTGATCAGTTGCAGCTCTTTGTCGCTGAGGTTGCGCGGGATATCCACGAACGCGCGCGGTGCCGAGTGGGAGGCCACCAGCGGCGTACGGCTCAACTGCGCTACTTGCTCCAGGGCCTTGGTCGACATCTGCGACACATCAATGATCACGCCGAGGTCATTCAGGCGATGCACGGCTTGCTGGCCGATTGTCGACAGCCCATCGAGTGCGTCCACCGAGTCATTGAAGAACGGCAATGGGCGCGACGAGTCGGACCAGTCGTTGTTGCCCACGTAACTGAAGCCAAACATGCGCATGCCGCGTGCGGCCCACAGGTCCAGCTGGTTCAGGTCGTTACCCAGTGGGTAGGCGTTGAGCATGCTGATGAAAATCGCGAACTTGCCTTCGCCATGCAGGCGACGGAAATCGTCCGGGGTATAGGCGATGCCGACCTGGTTGGGGAAATCGCGCACCATGCCGGAGATGATCTTGTAGCGTACCTCCTGCTCGTGGCGGGCTTCTTCGACAAAGCCTTCAGTCGGTTTATGCGGCGCGTTCGGGCCGTTCCAGATCTCCGGCCAGCCGAAGACCGTCAGTGCCGCCCCGGACAAACGCCCGCGTGCCGCCTTGGCCAGGTCGAACTGGCCCGCGCCGTCCTTGTCGGCCTCGTTGCCGGCGGTGCCGAAATCCAGGGGCAGGGTGATGTGGCTGTCGAATGACAACAGGCGGTCCTGCATCTCATTGGCCTGCTTGATCACTTCCAGCGGGTAACCGGCATTGCCCTTGAACCAGTGATCCCAGGCCAGGAAACCGGCCCCGGCACCGATGGCCAGTGCCAACGGCAGGCCGATGTACAGCGCCTTTTTCGAACGTGGTTTTGTCATTGCCATCTCAGTCAGTTGAGGCCTTTGCTATCAGGGAGGAACGAGCGATGGCGAGAGAAATTTAGGTGGCGGCGACGCGGCGGTAAATTTACCCGGGCTGCAAACGTTCTAGCTCTGATTAAGCCGTTTCCTAAGGTAGACAATGACGATCTCTCGACGTGGGTTCATCGCAGGCCTGGCGCTGACCGGCGCGGCCGTGCCGGCGGCCTTTTATGCCCATCGTGAGTTGACGCGGGAAGAAGAGTTCCCCATCACCCCCGGCGAAGCCACGGTCGACCTGGCCGACACCCAGGGCCAGCACCTGGCGAACACGTTGCGCGGCGTATGGAACCTGCGCCTGGAAGGGCAGGACGCCGGCCTCAAGGGCCTGCCTGTGCAAGGTTTGGCGTTGCTGCTGGACATCGCCCCCCGTGGCCGTGGCCTGCGCGGTTACCTCGACACCCTTGATAACCTGCGCGCCGAGGGCGAGCCGCGCTACCGCGTGCTGGGTGATTTAGTGACGGGCGAGGGCGCCTTGCTCTACTGGCGCCTGATCGACCGTGACTCACCCTCGGGCGTGCCCGCCTATGAATTCAAGATGACCCTCGATGAAGTCTGGGCCGACTTCGGCAACGCCGGCAGCGGCACCTTGTCCGGGCAGATCCTCGACCTCAATCGCCCGTTGGCGTTGACCGAACGCGACAACCGTTTTGTCGCCCACAAACAGCTGTTCCCCGAAGCCCGCCAGCGCATCGGCCTCAACCCCACTCTGCTGGCCTGGCTGATCTCGCCCGAGCACCGCCTGTTTCACCAGCTGTGGCACGCCACCCGTGACCAATGGCACAAGCTCTCCGAGGAAAAACGCGACGCCCTGCGCGGCATCGGCTGGCAACCCGGCCCGCGTGGCCAGGAACGCGACGCTCGAGGCAAGCGCAAGGACCGCAACGGCTCGGGCATCGACTTCTTCTTCATGCACCGCCATATGCTCGGCACTGCACGCTCCATGCAGGACCTGCCGTCCTGGCCGCAATTCCCCGAACCGCAACCGGCGCTGGAGCGTGATCGCCTGGGCTTCGTGCGTTACTTCGACAACCATGACGGCTTCGCGCTGCCACCGGCCTGGTCGGCCCCGGACGATGCCGACTACACCCAGTGGGTCGGCGACATCAAGGCGACCGAGACTTACCACAGCAACTTCCAGGTGTGGGAATCCCAATACCGCGACCCACGCTACCTGGCTAAGTTGACCCTGGGCCAGTTGGGCTCGGAAATGGAACTGGGCCTGCACGACTGGCTGCACATGCGCTGGGCCTCGGTGCCGCGTGACCCGTCCAACGGCGCCCCGGTGCCATTCGCCCGTGATCCCTCGGACTTTGCCGCCCGCTGGTATGCGCCCGAAAACGACTTCCTCGGCGACCCGTTCTCCTCCCACGTCAACCCAGTGTTCTGGCATTTTCACGGCTGGATCGACGACCGCATCGAAGACTGGTTCCGCGCCCACGAGCGCTTCCACCCAGGCGAGGTCAGCCGCCTGCAAGTCAACGGTGTGGCCTGGTTTGCAGCGGGTCGCTGGGTCGAAGTCGACGACCCATGGCTGGGCCCCGATACCCATGGGTGCAGCACCACGCCGGGCCTGCAGATGGGCCGCTCAATGGAGATGGACCCGGAAACCATGAAACTGGCCCTGCGCATCACCTTCGGTGCCGATGAAGAGCTGCTCAAGGGCTTGTTCAAGCGTGTGCCGCAGCGGCCATGGTATGCGCGGCATTTGAAGGTCAAAAAGGGGGCGTGACTCGGTGGGCCGATAACTCAAACCTGCTCTTCCCCCCGCAACTGCACACTCATGGCGTCACAACTGGCTGCCCAGTCGCTCAGCCACTGCGGCATCGGTGGTGAGGTCTCGTCCAGGCCCAGTTCGCGCAGGAAATCCGCCGGGGGCAGGGTGCCTTTGGCGCTGCGGAACAGCCCGCGCATCACCACCACGCCGATTACCCGGCCCTTGCTCACGAAGCGGTGCTCCATCAGGCTCCACTTGTGGTCCCAGCCGAGCATGCGGGTGTGCACCTCGAACACTTCGAACAGCTTCAACTCGCGGCGGAACTTGCCCCAGGTATCGCCCACGATCGGCAAGGCTTTTTTGCGCAGGGCCACGCGAAAGGCGCCGGTGCGCAGTACAAAATCCATGCGCGCCACGTCTGCCAGGGAAAAATACCGGCCGTTGGTGACATGGCGGTTGATGTCCAGGTCCAGTGGCCACACCCGCATGCGCACCACCGTGGTGTCCAGGCCGTGGGCGGGCTTGCGCCATGGGCGGCGGCACAACATGCGGAACAAGCGAAACCAGAGATTCATAAAAACGCCAGACAGTTGATCGGAGCGCGCACTGTAAAGGCGTCGAATCGGCTAAGGTAGGTGCGCAAATGACTTTTTACATGCGAAAAGCGCAAGAAGACTCCTAAATGCACATCACCTTGCTCCTGGCCGAGCAGTGCTCCGCCGCCAGCGCCACCCTGGTCCTGGAAATGCTCAATGCCGCCAACCTGTTTGCTGAGGCGCCACCCTTTGAGATCGTGGTCGCGTCGCTCGACGGCCAGCCTGTGGATGCCTGGGGCGGGCAGCGTTTGCAGGTGGACCGGTCGCTGGCGCAAGTGGCCCAGACCGACCTGGTATTGATCCCGGGGTTTCTCTTTACCTTGAAAGACGCCTTGCCGGCGTTTCCCAGCTACAGCCCCTGGCTACGTGAACAGCATGCCCGTGGTGCGGTGCTCGCTTCGATGTGCACGGCCGCCTTTCTGCTGGCCGAAACCGGCCTGTTGCACGACGTGCGCGCCACCACCCACTGGGCGTTCGCCGAGCTGTTCCGGCGCCGCTACGCCACGGTGCGCCTGGATGATGCGCAGATCCTGTGCGAAGAAAACCGCATCATCACCTGTGGCGGCGCCAGTGCGGCCATGGACCTGGTGCTGCACCTGATCCGCCGTTTCGGTTCGCCGGAGCTGGCCCATACGTGCAGCCGATACCTGCTGATCGACACGGTGCGCACCGAACAATCGGTGTATGCCATGTGGTCGCTGCCCAAGAACCATGGCGACGGTGAGATTCTGCGGGTACAGCACTGGTTGGAACAGCACTTTGCCCAACCGCTGGTGATCGACGAGGTGGCGCGACGCTTTGGTTTTGGCGTGCGTAATTTCAAGCGGCGCTTCAAGGAGGCTACCGCTCATACACCGATTGCCTATGTGCAGGCCCTGCGCCTGGAGCGGGCCAAGCAGATGCTCGAATCGACGCGCATGACCCTGGAAAGCATCACCTACGCGGTGGGGTATGAAGACAGCAATTCATTTCGCCGCCTGTTCCAGCAACGGGTCGGAATGTTGCCGGCGGCGTATCGCAAGAAATTCCTCGGCGTTACGAGCTGATTCAACGGCGCAATTGCGGCTCGTCTTCGATACACGTCACCAGAAACTCCATCACCACTTTCACCAACGGTGAGCGGCGGATATCCGGGTACACCGTGAGCCAGATATCGCGCACCGGGCCTTCGCTGGCAGTGGGCAGCCTGACCAGTAACGGGTCGTGGTCGCCCACCAGGGTCGGCAATACCACCGCGCCGACCTGGGCGCGGGCTGCCATTTGCTGGGTAATCAGCTCACTGGCGGCAAACACTACCGGGCGTTGGCCGCGTATTTGATGCATCCACGCCTGTTGGGGCAGGTGGTCGCGGCTACTGTCATAGGCGACGAAGCCCCACTGCGCGGCCGGCAATTGTTGGAGTTCGGGCGAGCCATACAGCCCGAAGCGCACCACGCCGACCGTGCGCCGCACCAGCGCGTTCTCGTCGGGACGCACGGTGCGCAGGGCGATATCGGCCTCGCCCTTGTCCAGTGCCGCCACCTGGGTAGACGGCATCAGCACCAGATTCAACTGGGGGTACTGGGCACGCAAACGGGCTATGTGCGGAGCGATGCAGTGGTTGGCGATGGACGGCGGGCAACTGACCCGTACCGTGCCGGCCATTTCGATGGAGGCGACCCGCGACAGGCGCATGACGTCAGTGGCCATTTCGCCCATGCCGGCCGCCAGGTTCGCCAAGGCCAAGCCCTGCGCAGTCAGCGGCCGGCTGCGCGGCAAGCGGTCTACCAGCTTGACGCCCAGGGCTTTTTCCAGCGCATCGACGCGACGCCCGACGGTGGCATGTTCCACCTGCAACTCCCGCGCGGCGGCCGATAGCGACTGGGTGCGTGCCAATACGGTGAAGTAATACAGATCCTGCCAGTCAAACATCGGGTTATTTCCGCGCGGAGGTTGTGAATGGATGGGGAATTTTCAGGCTGATAGCGTCCTTTTACCATGGGCACTTCCTACTGCAAATGGAGTTGTACCCCATGAAAGCCATCACCCTGCACACCTACGGTGGCCCTGAAGTGGCCCAACTGCGCGATGACGTACCCAAACCTCAGGTCACGGCGGGGCATGTGTTGGTGCAGGTCGCCTGCGCGGGCATCAATTTCATGGATATCCATACCCGACAGGGCAAATACGCCCGGTCAGTGACCTACCCGGTGCGCCTGCCATGCACACTGGGCATGGAAGGGGCGGGTGTGGTGGTGGAAGTGGGGGCCGACGTCAGACATTTGCACGTGGGCGACCGCGTGGCGTGGTGTATTGCCTGGGGGGCCTATGCCGAGTACGCCTGTGTGCCTGCCGAAAAAGTCGCGCAGATTCCCACCGCGATCCCTTTCGATCAGGCGGCTGCGGCGATGTTTCAGGGCTGCACCGCCCATTATCTGATTGAGGATGTGGCGCGGCTGAAAGCCGGTGATACCTGCCTGATCCACGCGGCATCAGGCAGCATCGGTCAGTTGCTGGTGCAGATGGCGCGTCGACTCGGCGCGACCGTGTTCACGACCGGTAGCACCGCTGAAAAATCTGCGATTGCCCTGCAGCGGGGGGCCCACCACGCCTTTACCTATGACGGGTTTGCCGAGCGTGTCCTGGAGGCCACCGATGGGCGAGGGGTGGACGTGGTGTTTGATTCGCTGGGTAAAACCACCTTGCGTGACAGTTTCAGGGCATGCCGGACGCGCGGGTTGATCGTCAACTACGGCAATGTCTCGGGCTCGCTGACGGATCTTGATCCGATTGAGCTAGGGGAAGCCGGTTCATTATTTTTGACACGACCGCGGCTGGCCGACCATATGGCCGATGGTCCCACCGTGCAACGACGGGCGAACGCGGTGTTTGCGGCGATGCTGGAGGGCTCGCTGACGGTGGAGATCGAAGGGCATTACACGTTGGAAACGGTCAAGCATGTGCATGAACGCATCGAAGCACGGCAGCAGATCGGAAAGGCAGTGCTGTGGCTGGAGCGCAACCTGCATTAATCGAGGGCGAAAAAAAACCGGCTGATCAGGCCGGTTTGGGGTTCCCGCCAACAGTGCGGGGTTATGCATTGTTGCTATGCAGACGGTCGGCACCACCTTCTGCCAGGCCACGTTCCTGCAGACGATCCGCACCGCCTTCGGCCAGGCCACGTTCCTGCAGACGATCCGCGCCACCTTCAGCAAGGCCACGTTCCTGCAGACGATCCGCGCCACCTTCAGCCAAGCCACGTTGTTGCAGACGATCCGCGCCACCTTCGGCCAGGCCACGTTGTTGCAGACGATCTGCACCACCTTCGGCCAGGCCACGTTGTTGCAGGCGATCCGCGCCGCCTTCGGCTACACGGCGTTCCAGCAGGCGATCAGAACCGCTTTCAGCTACACGGCTGTCCATCAGGCGATCTGCACCGCCTTCAGCGACAACAGGGTGAGCGAAAGCATTGGCAGCGAGTACCGAGAAAGCGAGGCTAAGCAAGATTTGGCGTTTCATGAGTGTGTGCTCCGATAGTGAGTTTGGGTGTTGCCTGGTATGGGTTTGATGTTACGCGTTGGTTTTTTTAAGAGAACTTCATTGAGCTGATGGTGACTATCGATGCCAACGATGGCCCGTTCCAACGGGCCATCGCAGGGCCGGTCATGGCATCTGCGGCAGTTCCTGAGGGCGCAGGTCAAACACCAGCACCTCGGCTTCATTGCCCTGGCTCAGGCGAATCTGGCGCTCATCGCGAATGCGTGCGCCGTCACCTTCCTGCAAGCGCTGCCCGTTGATCTCGACGCTGCCACGTGCCACATGGATATACACGTAGCGGTCCGGTGCCAGATCCAGAGTCGCGCTTTCATCGCCGTTGAACAGGCCGGCATAGACCCGTGCATCCTGGCGCACGTTGAGCGAGCCATTGGCGCCATCCGGCGAGATGATCAACTGCAGGCGCCCACGTTTCTGCGCCTCGCTGAAGTGCTCTTGCTGATAGCGCGGCTTGGCACCGACCACATCCGGCACGATCCAGATTTGCAGGAAGTGCACACCACGGGTCTGGCTATGGTTGAACTCGCTGTGGGCCACGCCGCTGCCGGCGCTCATCAGTTGCACGTCGCCAGGGCGGATCACCGAACCGGTGCCCAGGGTGTCCTTGTGTTCCAAGGCGCCTTCGAGCACGTAGGAGAAAATCTCCATGTCGCGGTGCGGGTGCTGGCCGAAGCCTTTACCGGCGGCGACGCGGTCATCGTTGATCACCAGCAGGTCGGAAAAACCTTGCTCCTGGGGGTTCCAGTAATTGGCGAATGAGAAGGTGTGGAACGACTTCAACCAACCGTGATTGGCGGCGCCGCGTTCCGAGGCTTTGCGAAGGGTCAGCATGGGGTGTTCTCCTCAAAAGAAGCTGGCTGCACGATGCAGGGCTTCGGTGTGAGAAGAAGGTTACTGGTTAGCTTCAGGTTGATTAAGAAGCTGAATTTTGAATGACTGTCCCATTACAGTTGACGATGGCCCGTTGAGCAGCCCGCAGATGATCGCGGTAGCGCAGTTGCAACCTGCGCCAGGTCATCGGGTTTATCCCTTCGCTGCGGCTGAACAGGTGGCAGAAGTGCGCCTGGTCGCAGAACCCGCATTCCTGGCTGATCTGCGTCAGGCTCAGGGCCGTAATGCTGATCAACACCTTGGCCTGCTTGATGCGTTGCTGGCGAATCCATTCCTGGGGCGCTACACCTATAGTGCGCTTGAAGGCCCGGGAGAAGTGGCTGCGCGACAGGTCACAGGCGCGGGCCAGTTCCGTCACCTCCAGAGGCCCGGAAAGGTTGGCGAGGATCAATTGCCTGACCCTTTTTTCCCGCTGTGGACACAGCATTCCGGGGGCAGCAGCGGGTTGAGCCATGATCGATATCCGTGGTCGATGAGCGCAGGTCGTCACCTACCTTACCGGTGAATGCCCGCCCCGTGTAGAGCGCTGCAAGCATCTCTGGCGCAGAGCACATACATCCAATTTTTGCGGGTCGGCGCATTGCACACTGTTGCCACGTTCAAGCATCCGGAGGAAAAGCACGATGGACTCAACAGCGCAAGGCGGGCCGGATGAGGTCGTGACCCTGGTGGTCAAACACCGCGTGAAAAAGGGCCTTGAAGCCGATTACGAAGCCTGGCTGCGACGCATCGTGCGTATTGCCGGTGGGCGGCCGGGCCACCTCGGCGTGGATGTGGTGCGCAGCAAGCAGGACGGATTGGCGCTGTTCACCTGCGTGCTGCGCTATCGCTCGGCCGATGACCTCAAGCATTGGCTGGACTCCCCCGAACGTCAGGACCTCATCAACCAGGCTGCACCGATGCTCGCCGATGGCGACCGGACCGAAGTCGGCGCGGTCAACGAGTTCTGGTTTTCGCCCCTGGCCGATACAGCGGCCAAGCCACCGCGCTGGAAACAGGCGGTCGTCACGTTGTGCGTGATCCTGCCGCTGACCCTGCTGGTGCCGATCATCTGGGGGCCGGTGCTGCGCCTGCATCCGTTGCTCTCCAATTACGTCGTCGCCACGTTTCTAATCACCTTGACCATCGTTTTGCTGGTGGTCTACCTGCTGATGCCGGCGGCCACCCGCCTGTTCGCTCCCTGGCTTGAAGCCTCTGTAAAGGAAACCCTATGAACGCCGATCTGATTTTGTTCAATGGCCAGTTCCACACCGTGGATCGTGAAAACCCGCGGGCTACCGCCGTTGCCATCAGCCAGGGGCGCTTCGTCGCCGTGGGCACCGATGGAGAAGCCATGGCCCTGCGCGGCAGCGGCACCCAGGTCATCGACCTCAAGGGCCGCACGGTGATCCCGGGTCTCAACGACTCGCACCTGCACCTGATCCGTGGCGGGCTCAATTACAACCTCGAGCTGCGCTGGGAAGGCGTGCCGTCCCTGGCCGATGCCTTGCGCATGCTCAAGGACCAGGCCGACCGCACCCCCACGCCGCAATGGGTACGTGTGGTCGGTGGCTGGAACGAATTCCAGTTCGCCGAAAAACGCATGCCCACCCTGGACGAACTCAACCAGGCCGCGCCGGATACGCCGGTGTTCGTGCTGCACCTGTACGACCGCGCCTTGCTCAACCGCGCTGCGTTGCGCGTGGCCGGCTACACCAAAGACACGCCCAACCCGCCGGGTGGCGAGATTGTGCGCGACAGCAACGGCAACCCCACCGGGATGCTGGTGGCCCGGCCCAACGCGATGATTCTGTATTCGACCCTGGCCAAGGGCCCGAAACTGCCGTTGGAGTACCAGGTCAACTCCACTCGCCAGTTCATGCGTGAACTCAATCGCTTGGGCCTCACCAGTGCCATTGACGCGGGTGGCGGTTTCCAGAACTACCCCGATGACTACGCGGTGATCGAGCAGTTGGCCAAGGACGAACAGTTGACGGTGCGTATTGCCTACAACCTGTTCACCCAGAAGCCCAAGGAAGAACTCAGCGACTTCAAGAACTGGACCGGCAGCGTCAAGCTGCACCAGGGCGACGATTACCTGCGCCACAACGGCGCCGGCGAGATGCTGGTGTTCTCGGCCGCCGATTTCGAAGACTTCCTCGAGCCGCGCCCGGACCTGCCCCAGACCATGGAGCAGGAACTGGAACCGGTGGTGCGCCACTTGGTTGAACAGCGCTGGCCGTTCCGCCTGCACGCGACCTATAACGAGTCCATCTCGCGCATGCTCGACGTCTTCGAGAAGGTCAACCGCGACATTCCGTTCAATGGCCTGCCGTGGTTCTTCGACCATGCCGAAACCATCACGCCGCAGAACATCGAGCGTGTGCGTGCTTTGGGGGGCGGTATTGCGATCCAGGACCGCATGGCGTTCCAGGGCGAATATTTTGTCGAGCGCTACGGCGCCAAGGCTGCCGAAGCCACGCCGCCGATCCAGCGCATGCTCGCCGAAGGCGTACCGGTAGGCGCGGGCACCGATGCCACGCGGGTGTCGAGCTATAACCCGTGGACCTCGTTGTACTGGATGGTCAGCGGCCGCACCGTCGGTGGTCTGGCGCTGCACGCCGAGGGTTTGCCGCGTCTTACCGCGTTGGAACTGTTCACCCATGGCAGTGCCTGGTTCTCGTCCGAGCAAGGCAAGAAGGGGCAGATCAAGGTTGGCCAATTGGCGGACGTGGCTGCGTTGTCTGCAGATTTTTTCAGTGTCGATGAAGAAGCCATCAAGTGGATTGAATCGGTGCTCACCGTAGTCGGCGGCAAGGTGGTGTACGGCGCCGGCGATTTCGAAGATTACGCACCGCCGCGCGTGCCGGTGCTGCCGGACTGGTCACCGGTGGTCAAGGTGCCGGGCCACTGGCGCCCGAGCTCACCGTTGCAGGCCCAGGTACACCAATGCAGCGGCCCCTGCGGCGTGCATTCCCACAGCCACGAAAAAGCACGGCTTTCCAGCGTACCGGTCAGCGACTTCCAGGGTTTCTGGGGTGCGTTCGGCTGCTCGTGCTTTGCATTCTGATTACCCATACCCCCGTAAGGAGTTGAACCATGGCTAGCCCTCGCTTGAACAAAGATGACGCGGTTGTACTGTTGGTCGATCACCAGACTGGCCTGATCTCCCTGGTGCAGGATTTCTCCCCCAACGAATTCAAGAACAACGTATTGGCCCTGGCCGATGTGGCGAAGTTCTTCAAGCTGCCGACCATCCTCACCACCAGCTTCGAAAGCGGCCCCAACGGCCCGCTGGTTCCTGAACTGAAAGAGCTGTTCCCGGAGGCGCCGTACATCGCCCGTCCTGGCCAGATCAACGCGTGGGATAACGAAGATTTCGTCAAGGCAGTGAAGGCGACCGGCCGCAAGCAGATCATCATCGCCGGCGTAGTGACGGACGTGTGCGTAGCGTTCCCGACCCTGTGCGCGCTGGAAGAAGGCTTTGAAGTGTTCGTGGTCACCGACGCCTCCGGCACCTTCAACGAAACCGTGCAGCAAGCCGCCTGGGCACGCATGACCGCCGCCGGTGCCCAACTGGTGAACTGGTTCGCCGTGGCCTGCGAGCTGCAGCGTGACTGGCGCAACGACATGGAGGGCCTGGCCAACCTGCTGTCGCCGCGCATCCCTAACTACCGCAACCTGATGAACAGCTACTCGGCCTTCACTGCCAAGTAACCTGCTCTGAACGTTATAGATAAACCCTGTGAGAGGGAGCTTGCTCCCTAATGCCAGTCAGTCAAGAAGGAGAAAGGCTAAAAAGTAACCTGTGGCGAGGGAGCTTGCTCCCGTTGAACTGCGCAGCAGTCCCATGCTGTGTAAACAAAGAGCGGGGCCGCTTCGCGGCCCAACGGGAGCAAGCTCCCTCGCCACAGATGCGGCGTTCACCCTTAACTGACTGGTATTAGTCACTGGTCCGGTTTTTTTGCGCCGTGTTTGTGTGCGCATAAAAAAACGCCCGATGAACGCATCGCGCTCATCGGGCGTTTGTTCGATCACTCAGGGCGATCAAGACTTCACATCAGAAGCCCCTGCGGGTGCTGACCATCACGTTGCGCGGCTCACCGTAGGCGGCCGAGTTGTAGAAGCCCACGTTGGTGTAGTAGGACTTGTTGTCGAAGTTGACGGTTGCCGAAAGGAAACCGGATCACTGATCCTAATGCCAGTCAGTCAAGAAGGAGAAAGTCTAAAAAGTAATCTGTGGCGAGGGAGCTTGCTCCCGTTGGACTGCGCAGCAGTCCCATGCTTTGTAAACAAAGAGCGGGGCCGCTTCGCGGCGCAACGGGAGCAAGCTCCCTCGCCACACATACAGCGTTCACCCTTAACTGACTGGTATTAGCCTTGCTCCCACATTTTATTTGTGGTGCTGCGACAGACTCGTTATAAAACCGTTTAAACGTCCACCGAGAAGCGACAATGAACCCCTTCGAAGACATGCGCCTGTTCTGTCAGGTCATGGAGTCCGGCAGTTTCACCGCTGCCGCCGAGCAATTGGGCCTGTCCAAGCAATTTGTCAGTCGCCGCCTGATCCAGCTCGAAGACCGCCTGGGCGTGCGTCTGCTCAACCGCTCCACCCGCCGCCTCGACGTTACGCCACTGGGCCAGAGTTACTATGAATCGGCCTTGCGCCTACTGGGCGAAGTCGAGCAGGTGGAGCAGGGCATTGCCGGCCAGAACAGCGAACCGCGCGGCACCATCCGTCTCAGCGCGCCATTGTCATTTGCGATGGCGCATCTGGGGTGCCTGCTGCCGTTGTTCCTGAAACGGTACCCTCACGTCTCGGTGGAAGTCGACCTGAGCGACCGTCCCGTGGACCTGATCGGCGAGGGCTATGACCTCGTATTGCGCATCGGCACGCTGGAAGACTCCACCTTGATCGCTCGGCGCATCGCCAGCATCCAGCGCGTGTACTGCGCCAGTCCCGATTATCTGGCCCTGCGCGGTACGCCGCTCAAGCCCGAAGACCTGGCCACCCACGACTGCCTGCCCTACGGCCATGGGCGTCAGGTGCAATGGCGTTTCCAGACCAAGGGCAAGTTGCACTCGCTGAATGTCAGCGGACGCATGCGCGTCAATAACGGCGAGCTGCTGCGCGACACGGCGATCGCCGGCATGGGCGTCACCTACCTGCCGACCTTTATCGTCGCCGATGCCTTGAAAGACGGGCGCCTGGTGACGTTGCTGGACGAGTACGCCCCCGATGCCCTGACCCTGTCGGCGGTGTATCCGCAGCACCGGCAAAGTTCGCGGCCGGTGCAGGCGCTGGTGGAGTTTCTACGGGAGCGCCTCGCCGGCGGTTGTTAGTTGGCGCGGTTGTGCAGCGTTTGCTTGCCCAGGTAACGCTCCAGATTGGCCAGGAATGCATCGGCAATCTCATGTTGGCTGCGGGTGGAAATCGCTGAGGTATGCGGCGACAAACGTACGCGCGGATGGCTGTACAGCGGATGCCCATCCGGCAACGGTTCGGGCTCCGTTACGTCGAGGGACGCCAGGCTGAGCCGGCCGTTATCCAGGGCCTGCAGTAATGCCTCCTGATCGAGCAAGCCGCCGCGTGCGATGTTGATCAGGTGCAACCCCGGCTTGGCACTGTCCAGCACCTCGGCGTTGACGATATGCCGCGTCGCCTCGGTAAGTGGCGCCGCCAGCACCAGGTGGTCGGCCCGCGCAAACAGGTCGTGGATATCCTTCGCCGCTGTCACGCCTTCAATTTCAAACGGCGCCGCGCTTTGGCGCAGTGCTACCACGTTGATGCCCAGTGCCCGGGCCTTGTGCGCTAGGCTTTTGCCAATGGCACCAAAGCCGAGAATGCCCAGGGTGGAGCCCTTGAGTGGGCGCAGTGCGGTGAACTGCCATTGAGCGTCCTTCACCCAGATGTCCGGCAACTGTTTGGCCGCAGCAAAGATCGCCGCCAGGGCGAACTCGGCGAGGTTATCGGCGGCGCTGCCCCGTGAGGTGGTCACCGGCGGGCCGTTGAACAGCCACTGTGGGTAGAAGTCGATACCCGACGACACCAGATGCACCCACTGGGCACCGTAAGGCCAGCCGGGCGGTGGGGTGTCCGGCGCAGTGTAGCCGCGTACGTTGATCGGACGCAGGAGCAGGACAGTGGCCTGGGGCGGCAGGTCGCTGGGCACGCCGACGGGGACGCCGATGACCTCGGCTTCGAGGTGCAAAGACGCCAGGCGTTCGCGGATCACGGCGTTGAAGTCTTCATCCAGCTGGCTGGCGATAGTCACTTGACTCATGTGCGTTCCTTCTGGCGTTGGGCGAAGACGGCTTTACCGACACCTTGCAATACGGCGTCGTTCTGCGGGGTATGGACGCGGCTGCACAGTACGTCCCGATAGTGCCGCTGCAGCGGGCTGTGACGCGACAGGCCGGGATTGCCCGACGCTTCGATGGCCAGTTCCACCGCACGGATCGCGTTGTGCGTCACCAGGTATTTCAGTTGCGCAGCGTTGGCGGCCGGGGTGTGGCCTTCGGCGGCGGCGTCCAGCAGGCTGCGGTTGGCGAAGAGTAGGGTGTCGATATGCCCGACGGTTTCCTGGAAGCGCGGCAGGGTGGCCAACGCGGCGCCGAGGTTGGACGGCTGGCGTTCTTCCAGCCAGCTCACCAGCCAGTCCCGTGCGGCTTGGGCTACGGCGTCATACACCGAGGAGAGCAGCACGGCCATCCACAGGAAGCCTTCGGCATCCAGCTCCGGCTGTGGCGCGCTCCAGGGACTGACGCTGACCGCGTGGTCCAGCGGCACCAACACGTTGTCGAACACCACTTCATGGCTGCAGGTGGCGCGCATGCCCAGATGGTCCCATGTGTCGATGATGCTCACGCCGGGGCTGTTTCTCGACACCAGCCAGGTGCCTACCAACGGGTCGGCGTCGTCACTGCGCGCCCATACGCTGAACCAGCTCAAGCCATGGCTGCCGGTGGAATAGATCTTGCGCCCGCTGATGCGCCAGCCTTCAGCGGTGCGCACCGCGGTGGTGGCCGGCAGGCCGCCACGGGCCGGCGTGCCCAGGTCGGGCTCGACACGCAGGGCGTTGATCAGCGCGCCGTTCTGCACAGCGTCTTCGGCCACTTGCACGCGCAGGTGCTGGGGCCAGGTTTTGCTGTCTTGCAGGCGGGTGTGTTGCAGGTATTGCATCACCAGAATCAGCGCGGTGGAGGGCTCGCCCTTGGCAATCGCGCTGATCGCCTTGCGCGCCTGAGGCAGGCTGGCGCCGCCGCCCCCGAGTATTTTGGGCACGGTGAGGGCGATCAGGCCGTGCTCATGCAACCGCTTGAAATTGGCGTGGGGGAAGGCGCCGCTTTCATCAAACAGATGGGCGGTGGCGGCCAGCTCGGCGCTGAGGCGTTCGAGCTGGGCGCCGAACTGCGCGACTTCCACGGAGCGCAAGGACGGTTGGGGAGATGACGTCATGATCAATGTACTCGGTCAATGTGGGAGGGGGTTTGCTCCCACAGGGGAGAATGTTCAAGCCAGCGCCTTCAACGGGGCTTCAACCTCGCTGTAACGGTTGGCCGGCACTTCCAGTCCCAGGTTGTCGCGCAACGTATGGCCGCTGTACTCGGTGCGGAACAACCCGCGCTGTTGCAGCACCGGCACGACCCATTCGGTGAAGTACTGCAAGCCGTCCGGCAGTACCGAATTGATGATGAAACCATCGCTGGCGCCGGCCTCGAACCAGGTCTGGAGCGCATCGGCGACCTGTTCCGGGGTGCCGACAAAATCGCGCTTGGGCCGCGAGAAGCGCAGCGCCACTTCGCGCAGGGTCAGGCCCTCGTCCCTGGCCAATTGCTTGATCCGATCGGAGCCGCCTTTCTGGCTGTTGGACCCCAGGTCGCCGAGTTCCGGAAAGGGGGCGTCCAGCGGGTATTGGCTGAAGTCGTGGTCGTTGAAAGGGCGGCCGAGGGCAACGATGGCGTCTTCCACGGTGACCAGGTCGACGGCCTGCTGATAGCGACTCTCTACTTCGGCAGCGTCACGGCCGACGATCGGGCGGATGCCCGGCAAAATCGACAGGCTGTCCGGGTCACGGCCAAAGCCTTTGGCACGACGCTTCAGGTCCTGGGTGTAGGCCAGGCCCTCTTCGATGCTCTCCACATGCACAAAAATCGCGTCGGCATTCTGTGCGGCAAAGTTGCGCCCGTCTTCCGACGTGCCCGCCTGGAAAATCACCGGTTGGCCCTGATCCGAGCGGGCGATGTTCAGCGGACCTTTGACCGAGAAAAACTCGCCCTTGTGGTTCAGCGCGTGCAACTTGCCTGGGGTGAAAAACTCGCCGCTCTGTTTGTCATAGGCAAAGGCGTCATCTTCCCAGGAGTCCCACAGGCCCTTGACCACATTGAGGTGTTCCTTGGCAATGCGGTAGCGCACGGCATGGGGTGGATGCTCGGCTTTGCCGAAGTTATCGGCGGTGCCGCTGAGCCACGAAGTGACCACGTTCCAGCCGGCGCGGCCGCCGCTGATGTGGTCCAGGGAGGCAAACTGGCGCGCCACCTGGTAGGGCTCGGTGTAGCTGACGGTCACCGTCGCCACCAAACCGATATGGGTGGTCACTGCCGCGAGCGCAGAGAGGATGGTCAGCGGCTCGAAACGGTTGAGGTAATGCGGGCTGGACTTGGCATGAATGTGCAGGCTGTCGGCGATGAACACAAAGTCGAACTTGGCGCCTTCAGCTAAAGCGGTCTGCTGCTTGTAGAAGCCGAAATTGGTGCTGGCATCGGGTTGCGCCTGCGGGTGGCGCCATTCACCCCAGCCGTGGCCGACACCATGGACCATGGCGCCCAGCTTCAAATGGCGTGGCTTCAATTGACCTGGCTTGCTCATGTGCTGCTCCTGGCTTATCGCGATGCTTGGGATGAGGGGAAACGCGTGGCGTTGAAACTTCTGTCGAAACCCTGGGACACGTCGATGCGTTTGGGTAGCAGGCCTTCTTTTTGATAGGTGTCGGCTGTGGCTTGCAGGCCACTGACCACCGAGTCGTCGATGGCGACCGGGCTCAGGTGCGTGTCTTTGGCCACTTCCACATGCACGGCCAACGGCAGGCCGGTGATCCTGGCCTGGGCGGCGGCATATTCATTGGGGTGCGCGTTGGCCCAGGCATAGGCACGGTCGACGCGAGCGACAAAGTCATCCAGTTGCACGCGTTTGTCGGCGATGGCCTGGCTGGTGGCCGCGAAGTAGAGGTGGTTGCTCAGCAGCTGATTGCCACTGACCAGCACACGTGCCTGGCTTTGGGAGGTGACCACCGTGGTGTAGGGGTCCCAGGTGGCCCAGGCATCGACCGTACCGTTATCCAGCACCAGGCGCGACTCACTGGGCAGCAGGAAAATGAACTGCACGTCCTGGGTGCTCAGGCCGGCACCGGCCAGGGCCTTGATTGCCAGGTAATGGCCGATGGAACCACGCCCGGTGACGATCTTCTTGCCCTTGAGGTCGGCCACCGTCTTGATCGGCGAATCCTTGGGTACCAGCAGGGCGGTGGTGTTACGTCCTTCGGCGTGGATGATGCTGACCACCTTGAGCGACGCGCCGGCACCCAGGGCGAACACATACGGCGCATCGCCGAGGGCGCCGACATCGACCGCACCGGCATTCAGCGCTTCACCCAAAGGCGAGGCGGAGGGGAACTCCGACCATTGGATGGCGTAGGGCACATTGCGCGTTTCGCCGGAGGCTTCCAGCAGTGCCTTGATCGTGGATTTCTGGTTGGCGACGCGCAGCGGTTGCAGGTCGGCGGCGTGAGCGGTGCCAGCCAGGCCAAGCGTCAAGGCGGCACCCAGCAGCAGGCGTTTGAAGGCAATGGTCAGGACCATGGGATGCAGGCTCCAGGCAAATCAGAATAAGGGTTGGCTACCTCCGCCTGGAGAAGGGGTCGGTGATGACTTAACGTTATTCCCATAAAAACCTGCTGTGAAGTTCTTTTTGGTTATAAGTTAATTATTAAAAAAAATGATTATTGTGTTTTTAAATATTCAATAAATGCATTTATTGAGGGTGGGCAGGTTGAGGGCAAACCTTGCACGCGAAGGTGCCGCAAAGGAGAATCCGAGGCCCGCAGGGACTTCAACGACAAGGACATCGACAAGCTTGAACAGGATATTCATCGCTTCGCTGGGCGTTTTGGCGCTGGTGCACACATCACTCTCCTTTGCGGAGAATGCCAACGGCAAGCAGCTCTATTTCCAGAGATGCGCCATGTGCCATGGAGCCGATATCAAGGGCACGGGACCATTGGCCCACAAAAGCAGCCCGCCCGCGCCCGATCTCACCACCGCCGCGTTCAAAAAACGCCTCAGTGATTACCCAGGCGTGATCGTGTCATCGGTCATCCTTCGCCCCAATGGCGACCTGATTCCCAGGACATTGCGAGAGAACGGCGTAAAGATTGCGCCGTTCGCTTGGGGCGTGAAGGATTTTCGCGATTTGAACCAATACATGACGGAGGTGATTGCAAAAGCTCGGTGATATCGGGGTCAGATCACATAGAACCCATGGGTACCGTCGCGAGCCAACTGCGCCACCAGGCCGAATTCCCAATCCAGGTACGCCTGCATGGCTTCCCTGGGGTTGTCGGTGCCTTCATACGGTCGGCGGTAGCGGTCGATGCGCGGTGAGGCCAGGCGGGTTTCACCGTCTTCCAGCGGCAGTTGTGCATTGATCCAGCCCGCCGTGCCGCCCTGCAACAGGAACACCTGCTTGCCGGTGATGGCTTCGACTTCGGCGACGGCCAGGCGCGCCAATTGGCTGCTGCCGCAGGTCAATACGTAGCGTTGGGCACTCGGTACCTTGGCCAGGGCCTGGGGCAATTGCGCGCGCAGGGCCCACCATGCACCGGGTATATGGCGTTTGACGTAGTTGGCGCTGGCGGTGAAATCCAGCACCACCGTGTCGCCGTGGTCCAGCCAGTCGGCGAGGGTGTGGGGGCTGATCAACTCGGCCTGCGGCGGTGCCGGGACCGGCGCGACCCAAGCGCCTTTTTCGCTGAAATCTGCAGGTTGCGCATCATCCAGTACATGCACTTCCCAGCCCAGTTGAGCGAGCCAGGATGCAGACATGTTGGCGCGCACCCCATCGTCATCCACCAGCACCAGCCGAGCCCCGCGTACGCTGGCGACATGGTCGGTTTCCTGCACCAATTGGCCGCCTGGCGTAGAGCGCGCGCCCGGCAAATGGCCGACTTCAAATTCCTCCGGGGTACGCACATCGAACAGGTAGGTGGTGCGCGTGCGCTCCTGCTGCCAATGCTGCAGGTCAGCCTTGCCGGCACGGCCGACGCGGGCTTTGTCGGCAACGCGACGCGCATCCTGGGCCGCTGCGTGGCGATGTGCTTCCGAGGTCGGTGCAAAGCGGCGCGACTGGCCATGGGCAAGCTTCTGCCCGGCCAAGGTCCAGCCGATGGTGCCATTGCGCAGGGCTGACACGGGGTTGGCCACGCCGGCATTGATCAGTGACTGGGTGCCGATGATGCTGCGGGTGCGCCCGGCACAGTTGACGATGATGCGGGTGGCGGGATCGGGGGCCAATTCACGGACACGCAGCACCAGCTCGGCGCCGGGCACGCTGATACCGGTGGGGATGCTCATGGTCTGGTATTCATCGAAGCGGCGGGCGTCGAGCACCACCACATCGGCCTGGCTGTCGAGCAGGGCCTGCACGTCTTCGGCGGCCAGGGACGGCGTGTGGCGCTGGCTTTCCACCAGCTCGCCGAAGGCTTTGCTCGGCACGTTCACATCGATAAACAGCTCGCCACCGGCACGGCGCCAACCGTCGAGGCCGCCGTCGAGCAGGCTGACCCGGGTGTAGCCCAGCGCGACCAGGCGCTCGGCGGCGCGGGCAGCCAGGCCTTCGCCGTTGTCGTAGACGGTGACCGGGGTGTCGCGCCGTGGAATACGCGCGTACACCTCCAGCTCCAGTTTGGACAACGGGATATTCGCGGCGAACAACGGGTGGGCTTCGGCAAACGGCGCTTCTTCGCGCACGTCGATCAGGGCGACTTCTTCATGGTCCAGCAGGGCCTGGCGGATCTGGGCGAAGCTTGCGGTCGATACGGTGCTCATAGGGCAGGACTCTTTTCTTTGGACAAATCCCAGATGTTCGGGAGGAAGGCATTGGAGTAACCGGAGATAAACAGCTTCTCGCTGCCGTCAGGCTGGTATACCGCGCGGCGCACGGCACCGATGTTGGCGCCGTACACATGAATGCTGATCGACACCTGGTCGCTGTGGGCGTTACTGACTTGATGAATATCGCCGACCTTGGGCGACACCGCTTCGACCTGGCCCGGCACCAGTTGCACCGGCTTGCCTTCGGCCACCAGGCTGCCGTCGGGCGCGCGCTCAAACCCCTGGGAAAATTCAGAACCGCGCAACATACCGATCAGCCCCCACACCCGGTGGTCATGAATCGGTGTACGTTGCCCCGGCCCCCATACAAAGCTGACGATGCTGAAGCGCTGGCGTGAGTCGGCATGCAACAAAAACTGCTGATAACGCTCGGGGTCGGGCTGGGCGAATTCGTCGGGGAGCCAATCGTCATGGCTGACCAATTGCGCCAGCAGCTTGCCGCCACGGTGCAGCAAGTCGCCTTCGCGAGGATGACCGTCGATCAGTTCCGCCAGGGCGCCTATGAAGGCTCTGAGTCTTTCGGGGTGCTTGGCCTGGGTCATGACAATTCCATCGGGTATTTTTGATAGGAGCCGCAAGGCAGGTTTATCTAAGCATAATGTTTATTCTTAATATGCTATTTTTTAATGATTAGCTTATACCTGAACGTAATTTAGAACCGGTCTGCATAGCGTTAGACGTTATTGATCACAGCCTGGACTATCCAGGCAGCGCGCCTGCAACTATGCTTCCCACACATCTTAATGACGCTTCTCTATGTGCGGCCCAAATGAAAATTGACGATATCGATGCCTTTGTCGAAGTGATTCGTTGCCAGTCCATCAGCCATGCCGCCGAGTCGTTGCAACTGACCCAGCCGGCCATCACCCGCCGTGTGCAGAACTTTGAGCAGGCGCTGGGCGTGGAGTTGTTCGACCGCAACACCAAGCCCCTCAAGCCTACGCTGATTGGCACCCGGGTTTATGAACAATGCCGGCTGATCCTGCGCGAGATGGATGCCTTGCGCGAGCTGGTGGCCACCGACGCACCGCCCACCGGTGTATTGCGCCTGGGCGTGCCGCAGACCATTGGCGACGTGGTGTTGTTGGACGCGCTCAAGCAACTGCGCAGCGAATACCCCGATCTGCGTGCCCAGGTCGCCACCGGTTGGGGCAGTCAATTGGTCGGCAAGATCGAACGTGGCGAACTGGATGCGGCGGCGGCGCTGTTTCCGGCGGGCAAGATCTTCCCCGATAACATCATCGGCGAGTCCATCGGCAAGATGGAATTGGTGGTGGTGTGTGCCAAGGCCCAACTGCCGAAAAAACCGAGCAAGCTGTCGGACGTGTACCAGAGCGGTTGGATTCTCAACCCCGATGGCTGCGGTTTCCGCGCCGGTCTGCAGCGCACGTTGTCCGACCAGGGCCTGGCGTTGCGGGTCAACCTGGAAACCTTCGGCACCGAGCTGCAATTGGGCCTGGTAGCGGATGGTCTGGGCCTTGGCCTGGTACCGCGACCGCTGTTGGAGCGCAGCGCCCACCGCGAGCAACTGGCGGTGATGCCACTCAAGGACTTCAAGCCGGTGATGGACTTGTGGCTGATCTATCCGCACTTCCTCGGTAACCTGCAGGGGCCGGTGGATGCGTTCGGCAAGTGGGTGGCGGCTTCGTTGCAGAAGATTCGAGAGGCTGCTTGATATGAAAAAAAATAATAATTAGCTTAGATTAAAATGTGCTTTTTATTATTTTTCGGCATCCCCTAGGCTGCCTGGAAGTCCTTAAGGCCATCCAGGAAGTTTTTCCATGAGCAGTGTTACCTCTATCGCCAGCGTGTCCAACACGGTTCGCCAACGCGTGACTCCAGAAGAGTGGGAGGTACGCGTCAAGTTGGCCGCGGCCTATCGACTGGCGGCGCTGTACAAGTGGACCGACCACATCTACACCCATTTCTCCGCCCGCGTGCCGGGGCCAGACGAACATTTCCTGATCAACGCCTTCGGTTTGCTGTTCGATGAAATCAGTGCGTCCAACTTGGTGAAGGTCGACCTCGACGGCACCATCGTCGATGACCCGACCGGCCTGGGCATCAACTACGCAGGTTATGTGATTCACAGCGCCATTCACGGTGCGCGCCACGACCTGCAAGCGGTACTGCACACCCACACCCGCGACGGCATTGCGGTGTCGGCGCAGAAGGACGGCTTACTGCCGATCTCCCAGCATTCCATTGGTTTCTCCGGGCGCGTGGCGTACCACGGGTATGAAGGCGTGGCGCTGGACCTGGATGAGCGGGAGCGGCTGGTGGCGGACCTGGGCGACAAAAGTGTGATGATCTTGCGTAATCATGGGCTGTTGACGGCAGGCGTGAGTGTTGAGCATGCGTTCCAGCAACTGCATGGGTTGGAACGCGCCTGCAATATCCAGATCGCGGCGCAGGCGGCGGGGAATGTGGAGCTGATCTTCCCGCCGGCAGAGGTGGTGGCCAAGGTTGAGAAGCAGGCCGAAGTGTTCAAGGCCGGTGACGGCCCGGGCGTGGCACGGCATTGGAATGCGCTGATCCGGCAGTTGGAACGTACCGACAGCGACTACAAGAACTGATTCTGAACGCACTGAATATCAGCGGGCGGGAAGGGCGAGGCCCTCCCGCCCGGGTTGGGTGTCTTACGCGACTTGCTGAGTTCGTTGCGCGATCAGCTGGCGGGTAAGGGGGATCAAGCGCTTGCCGTAGTCAATGGCATCATTGAGTGGGTCAAACCCACGGATCAGGAACGTGGTGATGCCTAAATCGTAGTAGTCCAGCAAGGCCTCGGCGACCTGTTCAGGTGTGCCCACCAATGACGTCGAATTGCCCTGCGCGCCCAGTAACCCGGCGATCCCGGTCCACAGGCGCTTGTCCAGTCGCGCCCCTTGTGCCGCCGCTGCCAGTAACCGGCGGGAGCCTTCGTTCGGCGGTTCGCGGCGCACAAAGCCATTCTGTTCGGCCAGCGCCGTGGCCTGTTGCAGGATGGTTTCGGCACGAGCCCAGGCGGCCTCTTCGGTCTCGGCGAGGATCGGCCGCAGCGACAGACTGAAGCGAATCGTACGCCCGTGCCTGGCCGCTTCCGCACGCACCCGGGTCACGGTTTCGCGTACCTGCTCGTAGGTTTCACCCCACAGCGCATACACGTCGGCATGTTTGCCCGCCACCGCGATCGCCGCCGCCGAGGAACCGCCAAAATACAACGGAATATGCGGCTGCTGCGGCGACTTCACTGAGGAGTGCGCGCCTTCTACCTGATAGTAGGTGCCGGCGAAATCAAAGGGTTTTTCGCTGGTCCATTCCTGGCGCACCACACTCAGGTATTCGTCGGTACGCGCGTAGCGTTCGTCCTTGCCTATATAGCTGCCGTCGGCACGCAGTTCACGGTCGTCGCCGCCGGTGATGATATGCACGGCGGTGCGTCCGCCGTTGAATACATCCAGCGTGGCGAATTGGCGAGCAGCCAGTGTGGGTTGGGCAAAGCCTGGGCGATGGGCGATCAGGAACTGCAACTTCTGAGTGACGCTGGCGGCATGGGAGGCAATCAGCGTGCTGTCCGGGCTGTTGGAATGGAAGGCCACCAGGGCGCGGTCGAAACCGGCCTCCTCGTGGGCGCGGGCCACGGTTTCCACATACTCCGGTTGCAGCACCGGGCCGCTGCGTGGGTGGATCTCGGAGGCGTGATGGCCGCCGATATAGCCGATGAATTCGATACTCATGGTCATTCCTTTTGGGGTTGGGGTTAAGCACCTCCTCCAGGCAAGGGGTCGGTTATCCGGGTCAAAAGTAGGGCCGGCGGCGAGCCTTGTAAAATGCCGATTGGTTCTAACCTAATCATTAAAAAATAGAATTACTGTTTGATGGGTATATCAGTAATTTGCATTTTTAGGGGCGTCAGGCCGGCGCGTCAGTCATCGCAATGCTCGCCTGGTCGGCATTGTCGGCGGCGCCCGTGCGGTCGGCCAGGTAGCGTGCCGGTGGCTGGCCCACCGCCTTGCGGAACATTGTGATAAAGCCGCTGGCGTTTTCGTAACCCAGGTCCAGCGCCACCCTTTGCACACTGTCGCCCTTGGCCAGGCGTTGCAGAGACAGAATGACATGCAGTTGCCGACGCCAGCGGCCGAAACTCAAGCCCAGTTCCTCCAGCAGCAATCGCGTCATGCTGCGTTCGCTCATGCCGATGCGCACGGCCCATTGGCCGAGGCTGGCTTTGTCGGCGGGGTCAGCCAGCAGGCTGTCGGCCAGGCGGCGCAGCCTCGGGTCCTGTGGCATGGGCAGGTGCAGGGCTTCGATGGGGGCTTCGGTCAGCTCATCGAGCAACGTATTGATCAGGCGTCCCTCGGCACCGTCGACGTCGTACAGCGGCGGGAAACCCACCGCCTTGCTGATCAGCTCGTGCAACAGCCGCGACACCGCCAGGGTGCAGCACTGCGCAGGCAAGGCCCGGGCCGCGTCGGGGTCGATCAGCAAGCAATAGACCTGCGCCTCCCCGGACCCGCGTGCCGCATGGGAGATGCCGCCGGGAATCCACAGTGCGCACTGCGGCGGCACGATCCAGATACCGGCCTGGGTCTCGCAGTGGATGACCCCGCGCAAGGTGTACATCAACTGGCCTTTGCGGTGCGAGTGCTGCTGATGTTCCCAGTTGGTCGACGTGCTGCTGGCGCCCACGCCCACCACGGCGCGGGGGAGCAGGTCGGCGTCCCTGGCCATTGCGGGGTCGTGCATGTCAAGGCGGTGGTGATTCATGGCAGGCATCGCACGTTGGCTGGATTGCGAAACAGTTTGGCTATTCTGTGCAATGCCGTCCAGTGCCTGGCCCCTTATAGTGAGAGTCACTCTCATTAAGAAGAGTCATAAAGGAGCCATGCCATGCGACTCGACAGTTCAACGTTCCCCATCGTCAAAATCGTCTTCGATGCCCCCAACGACAGCGGGCCGGAGGATGCCTTCCTGATCTTCGAGGGCCTGCTGGCCCGCCGGCAACCCTTCGTGCTGCTGCACGACAAAGCGGTGGACGAGAACAACTACGAGCACTCCCACGAAGAGCGCAAGCACGCGTCCATCTGGATGAAGAAAAACAAACCGGCGCTGCAGGCGTTCGTCAAAGGCATGATCCAGGTGGAACCCTGCGCGGCCAAGCGCCTGGCACTCAAACCGTTTACCGCGACATTCGGCAAGGCGTGGGGTTATCCGTTGCTGGTGGTGGAGTCCACGGACCGGGCCTGGGCGCTGGCGCGGGATGTGCTGGATGAAGAGGTGTCGGATGTGGCGCATTTCTGACGACGTGCCCGCTTGCCTGTGGTGTGGGGGGAAGCTCCCTCGCCACAGGCATTTCAGGTATCCTCCGCGCCCCGCTATCACCGATTCAAAGAAAGATGACAGGACAAGACATGCAGGCGCTGCTGGAATCGATCCTAGACGAAGTTCGTCCACTGATCGGGCTCGGCAAAGTCGCCGACTACATCCCAGCGTTGGCCGATGTGCCCGCCAACCAACTCGGCATCGCGGTATACGGCAACGACGGCTCGGCGTACTGCGCCGGTGATGCCGACACCCTGTTCTCGGTGCAGAGTATTTCCAAGGTCTTCAGCCTGGTGCAAGCCATCGACCATGGCGGCGAAACCATCTGGGAGCGCCTGGGCCATGAGCCTTCCGGGCAACCGTTCAACTCCCTGGTGCAGCTGGAATTCGAACGCGGCCGCCCGCGCAACCCGTTCATTAATGCCGGCGCGCTGGTGATCTGCGACATCAACCAATCGCGCTTTGCCGTGCCGATTCTATCGATGCGTGACTTCGTACGGCGCCTGTCGGGCAACCCGCAGATCCTGGTCAACAGCGTCGTCGCCGAATCCGAAGCCCAGCATGGCGCACGCAATGCGGCCATGGCCTATCTGATGAAATCCTTCGGCAACTTCCACAACGACGTGGACGCAGTGCTGCACAGCTACTTCAACTATTGCGCGTTGCAGATGAGCTGCCTCGACCTGGCCAAGGCATTCAGCTTCCTCGCCAACGAAGGCACCAGCGCTCACAGCGGTGAACAGGTGCTGACCGCACGCCAGACCAAGCAGGTCAACTCGATCATGGCCACCAGCGGGCTGTATGACGAAGCGGGCAACTTCGCCTATCGCGTGGGGCTGCCAGGCAAGAGCGGGGTAGGCGGAGGGATTGTCGCGGTGGTGCCCGGGCAGTTTACGGTGTGCGTGTGGTCGCCGGAGTTGAACGCGGCGGGGAATTCGCTGGCGGGGATGAAGGCGTTGGAGTTGTTGAGTGAGCGGATTGGGTGGTCGGTGTTTTAAGGCCGTTCCCAGGCGTGGAAACGGCCTCGACTCTCAGGCCCTGCGTGTGACGAACAAGTCCATCATCAAATACACGGCCCCGGCGGTAATCGCGATATCCGCAATATTGAACACCCCGGTATGCGTCGGCCCAACGTTCAATACCATGTAGTCAACGACATGGCCGTCTCGAAATACACGGTCGATCAAGTTGGCGATACCGCCCAGGGCGATGGCGTAAAGCGGCAAGACTTTACGCAAGGGCTGGCTCCAATTGGACAGCGACCACCACATCGCCCAGGCCACTACGATGGCCACGCCGGCGATAAAGATCAGTTGCTTGAGCTGTGGTGGCAGCGCAGCGCCCAAGCTGAGGAATGCGCCTGGGTTCAGGCTCAGTTCCAAGGCAAGGTTGAACGGGGTGGAGCCGATTTTGAAACTCTGGGTTTGCAGCGAAACCAGGGCCAGTAGTTTTACCAACTGGTCCACGGCAACAAAGGCAATGCCGGCGAGTAGGGCGAAGGTGCGGCCTCGCAGTAGGGGCGATGTGCTCAAGCGGTACTTCCTGTTCCGAGTCTGTCGAGAGGGCGCCCGAAGATAGCTCAGGCGCCTCGCGCCGTCTATGTCAGGCTGGCGGGTGAGTTTCGTCCAGCGCCTTGTCCACCAGCAGTTGTACGCCTTCGAGCATCCGGCAGATGCCCAGTGCCACATTGCGTTGCGCCCCTTCGATTTCAAAGGCCAGGTGAGTGGCGATGTCGGTGATGCAGGACAGATCCTGGGAGGCGTTGACCAGCAGGGTTTCCGTGCCCAGGTTGGTGCGTACGGTGAATAGTTGAGCTGGGGGATTTGGTGTGTCTTTAATCATGGTGGAGCTCCGTCGACAAGTGGAGCCGCCAGCGTTCGCGGTCAAACGAAGAGGGTGGCAGCTGTACGCGGGTTGACCGACCGGTTGTCAACGAACCCGGCATACCCGAGGGTATCCCGCGCACAACTGCCGCGACACGATACCTCAGGCACAAAAAAAACGCCTGGGATAGGTGCAGGGCGTAGCAGTTTGTTAACAAGGCCGGACGGTCAAATCCGGTCGCCGAATTGGCAGCGACGGCGCAGAGGTTAGCCAGCGAAGTTCCGAGCGACAACCTGAAACCCTTGTGGGAAAATTCCCGGAAGTCATGGCTAAATGCGACCCCTGTGGCGAGGGATCAAGCTCGCCACAGGGGGCGCATGTCAGCTGATGTTGAGTCGGTCCAGCAGGCTGTACCACGCAACACCCGCCCCAATGTAAAACCGTTGCAGCCCATGCATCGGCAAGCGCTGCAACGGTGTCACCGGGTAGGCGAACTCCGCCTGGCTGTCACACAACTTGCCCGCCAGTTGCTGCCCCAGGCTGGTACACAGCGCGATCCCACGGCCATTGCAGCCCAGCGCCAAGGTCAGCCCCGGTGCGGGCTGGTGCACATGGGGCAGGAAGTCGCGCGTGATCGCGATACGCCCGGCCCAGCGATACTCGAATTCCAGTGGCCCCAACTGCGGAAACAGCAACGCCAGCGAACGCTCCAGGTGGGCGAAATCGGTGGGCGACGTGGGGTCGTTGAACAGCCCGCGGCCGCCCATCAGCAAGCGCCCATGACTGTCTTTGCGAAAGTACAGCAGCAGCCTTTGCGCGGTGGAGGCGGTTTCCTGGCCCGGCAAGATGCTGTCCGCCGCGCGTCCACTCAAAGGCTTGGTGGCGACGATAAAACTGTTTGCCGCGAGGATGCTCTGTGCCATGCCCGGCCACAGGTTGCCGCTGTAGCCGTTGGTGGCCAGCACGACTTGATCGGCCATTACCCGCGCACCCGAAGCCGTCTGCAATTGCCAGGCCGCTCCCTGGCGCTGCAAGCCGGTCACCGCGCTCTGCCCATGAATCCGCGCACCCGCCGCCAACGCCGCGCCCACCAATCCACGGGCGTAAGCCAGCGGTTGAATGGCCCCGGCGCGACCATCCAGCCAGCCGCCGGCAAATGCGTCACTGCCCATGCGTGAAGCCACCGCCGATGCATCCAGGCGCTGTACCGGAACGCCACGCCTGGCCCACTGATCCGCCCGCGCGTGTAGCCCGGCCACGCCTTTTTCCGTGTAGGAGACCTGCATCCACCCCTTGCGCACAGGCGCGCAATCGATGCGATGCCGTTCGATCAACCTGAACACCAGATCCGCTGAATTCGATACGGTCGAAATCAGTGGTTCGGCGCGCTCCGGTCCGAACATCTGCACCAGTTGCTCCGGGTCGTACTTGAGCGTCGGATTGACCTGCCCACCATTGCGCCCAGAGGCACCCCAGCCGGGCTCATTGGCTTCCAGCACGCACACACTGATACCACGCTCGGCCAAATGCAGCGCGGTCGACAAGCCTGTATAGCCGGCGCCGACAATCGCCACATCCACCTTCAGCGATTCGCTCAACGCAGGTGTCGGCACTGTCGACGGCGCGGTCGCTGACCACAATGACTTCATGACAGGCTCCGCGTAGCGCCGGTGGGGTGCAGCACCCGCCGCAGGAAGTCCTGAGTGCGTGGATGTTGTGGATTGCCCAGCACCTGTTCGGCCGCGCCGCTTTCGACGATGTAGCCGCCATGCAGGAAGCACACGCGGTCGGCCACTTCGCGTGCAAAGCCCATCTCGTGGGTGACCACGATCATGGTCATGCCTTCGTCGGCGAGGGTGCGCATCACCGCCAATACGTCACCGACCAGTTCCGGGTCTAGGGCCGAGGTGGGCTCGTCGAACAGCATGGCTTCGGGTTTCATCGCCAGGGCACGGGCGATGGCCACGCGTTGTTGCTGGCCGCCGGAGAGTTGTTCCGGGTAAGCGTCGGCCTTGGCGCTCAGGCCGACTTTTTCCAGCAGCACCAGGGCTTCTTCGCGGGCCTGCCTGGGCGATTCGCCTTTGACGTACACCGGGCCTTCCATTACGTTTTCCAGCACGGTGCGATGGGGGAACAGGTTGAAGCGCTGGAACACCATGCCCATGCGGCTGCGCAGGGTATGCACGGTCTTGCTGCCGCGTTGCACGGTTTCGCCGAATACAGTGATGCGCCCGCCGTCGTAGGCTTCCAGCGCATTGATGCAGCGCAACAGGGTGGACTTGCCCGAGCCCGAGGGGCCAATCAGGCACACCACCTCGCCCTTCATCACGTCGAGGTCGACGCCGTGCAGCACGCGATGGCTGCCGTAGTGTTTTTGCAGTTGGCGAATCTCGATCATGCTTTTTTCCTCCGGCCCAGGTGCTGTTCCATACGGCGCAGGCCATACACCAGCGGCAGGCTCATCAGCAGGTAGAGCAGGGCGACCAGGGTGTAGACGGTCATGTTCTGGAAGGTCGACGAAGCAATCAGCTGGCCCTGGCGGGTCATTTCGGCGACGGTGATGGTGGAGACCAGGGACGAGTCCTTGAGCATCATTACCAGGGTGTTGCCATAGGGCGGCAGGGCGATGCGAAACGCTTGCGGCAGGATCACCCGGCGCATCATCAGCGCCGAACGCATGCCGAGGGCTTCGGCGGCTTCACGCTGGCCTTGTTCGACGGCAATGATGCCGGTGCGGAAATTCTCGGCCTGGTACGCCGAGTAGGCGATGCCCATGCCGATCACGCCGGCATAAAACGCGGTGAGGTGCACGCCCATGTCCGGCAGTACAAAGTAGATGTAGAACAGTTGCACGATGATCGGCAGGCCACGGATCACATTGATGATCGTACTCGCCGTCCACGACAGCGCGCGGATCGGCGACAGCTTGAGCAACGCCAGCACCAGGCCGATGGCGCTGCTGAGCAGGAACGACAACACGGTGATCTGGATCGTCACCCAGGCGCCTTGCAGCAGGATCGGCAGGAAGTCCTGGGCGTTTTGCAGGAACTCGGCCGGGTTCATGGGCGCACCTGGGTATCGAGTCCCCACTTCTTGAGAATGCTGTCGAGGATGCCATCCGCCTTGATGCTGGCGATGGCGGTGTTCAGGCGCTCAAGGGTTTGCGCATCGCCCTTGCGCACCACCAGGCACACTTGGCCGACGTTGGTGGGCGTGTAGTCAGGGGCAAGTTTCACGCCTTTGAACAACTTCTGGCGGATCTGGTAGGCCACCACCGGCTGGTCACCCACGGCGGCCTTGATGCGCCCCAGCGACAGGTCGCGGACCATCTCGCCGATGGAGTCGTAGGTGCGGATCTCCTTGAAGATCCCCAGCTTGTTCAACTGGTCGTAGAAGATCGTACCGGCCTGCACGCCGACGACCTGGCCCTTGAGGGGCGTGAGGTCGGGGTAGGCGGCATTGTCATCGGCATTGATGATCAGGCCCTCACCGTAGGCATACACCGGGGCGCTGAAGTCGACGACCTTGGTGCGTTCTTCGGTCTTGAGCATGCCGGCGGAAATGAAGTCGAGCTTGCCGGAAGTGAGGGAGGGAATCAGCGCAGCGAAGTTGGTCTGCTCGATCTGGCTGGTAAAGCCGCCGGCCTTGCCCACCGCCTCGGCCACATCGACCATCACGCCCTGGATGCTGTTGCTCTTGATGTCGAGGAAGGTAAACGGCGAACCACTGGCCGTTGCACCGACTTTGTATGAGGACGCACTTTCTGCGTGCACGCTGCTGACGCAGAGCGTGGCGCAGAGGCCGAAGGCAAGGCGGCGAAACAAGGGCGAAAGACTGTTCATCGGGTTACTCCAGAAGGAAAACGGAAAGTCAGTACCGCGAGCGGCTGCCGATGAAATCGCAAGCTCTGTGCCATTTCGATTGGTAAAAATCGTATATCGCTACATAAAATCGACAAAATGAACCTTTCGTATCGGTATGCGATATTAAATGGTCTTTTTTTGTGATTTAAGGTAGAAACAGTGCCATGCCTGATCGACCTGACCGCGAGCCCGCCATGTCCGAAGAACGCAACAGTCTGCACAACCAATCCCTGGAAAAAGGCCTGTCGGTGCTCAAGGCATTCAGCGCCCAGCGCCGCAGCATGAGCCTTGCAGAGGTGGCCGAGGCTGCCGGCATGACCAAAAGCTCGGCCCAGCGCATGGTGTTTACCCTCGAAAGCCTGGGTTACCTTCGGAAACACTCCCGCACCCGGCATTACCAACTCACACCGCGGGTGCTGGAGTTGGGCTTCAGTTACCTGGATGCGCATTCGTTGATCGAAGTGGCCAACCCGTTTCTGTCGGAGTTGACGCGGCTGACCGGCGAGACGTCGTGCCTCACCGAGCCTGCCGGGTACGACATGACCTATATCGCGCGTTTCGTCAGCGCGGGCTTCGTGCCCGTGCACATGCCGATCGGCTCGCGGGTGCCGATGTATTGCACGGCGTCGGGGCGCGCGTATTTAAGCGCGTTGCCGCAGGAGGAAGCGTTGGTGTTGATCGAGAACAGCCGGCGCATCGCGCACACCAGCCAGACATTGACGGAGGTCGACAGGATCCTGGAGTCGTTGCAGCAAGTGCGCGAGCAGGGCTATGCGGTGAATGGCCAGGAGCTGTTCCTGGGCGACATGACTATTGGCGCGCCGGTGCTGGGCGCCAATGGCCGGCCGGTGGCGGCGGTGCACGTGGTGGCGCCGACCAGTCGGTGGAGCAGGGCGGATGCGGAGAAGCAACTGGCGCCGGCGCTGTTGCAGTGCTCCAGGGCGCTGAGCAATTCGGCGCGGAACCTGGAATAAATGTAGGAGCCAGCTTGCCGGCGATAGCTGGGGGTCAGTAACACGTCCATCTGCTGACACTCCGCTACTCGGAGAGTACGAAGAGGTCCGCCTGGTTTTGACAGAAAAAAGCTCAGTGTCGTCAGCTATAGCTTAATGATGATCTGCGACCTTCACATTCTTTAGCCATTGTTCAACAATACGCCCCCTGTTCCGGAGTAGTTCAGCGGTAGAACACTCGGCTCTTACCCGGGTGGGCGCTGGTTCGAATCCAGCCTCCGGACCCATCACATTAAAAGGCAATCTGGACACCTCTCCAGAGCAAATGGAGCGACTGGCATGGACGCAGGTTATGCGGTCTTCCAACTTTCCAAGGCATTGCTTGCGCACGATCAAACCAGTGGCCCGCTCGCGCGTTTCAATGCCCGCAGACGTATCTCACAATGGCAACAAGTGATTACGCATATGCTGCAAGGCACCGCCGAGTATGGTTCGCGAACCCCGCTTGTCGAGATACCTGCGTGGGTTACGCTGGAAGTCATCACTGGCGGATTTGCTACCGGCAACCTATTGGCGGGTGGCGAATTGACTGACTATGAGCGTGAGTTGACCGCTTCTATTACCGGTATTCGGAAAGGGTTTGAGCGGCTGGATCTCAACGCTTGGTATCTGACGGATGATGGCCTTGAGGCGCTGCAACAGCGTCTGGCCAGTGGTGACTATAGCGTTGATGTTCCGGAGGAGGCCGCGTTACTGACAGTGGCATGGCTGTCGAGCCAGCGTCGCAACGACGAGGCCAGGGCACTGATAGACGTGATTGTTCCGTTTTTTGACCGATTGCGCTTCTTTCCGTCAGCCTCCGCGCAGCTCCCGATTTCAGCCACGCAAGTTCATATCGCTAATAGTGGTGAGGTCAGGCAGCTGCTTTTAACCTTGCCACCGCGAGTTCAGATCGTTGCTCAGAAACAGGCGATCGAAGCCCGTCTACCGCTTTACGATTCAGCCGTTGCGCATTTCCTCCTCACGTATCAGGCGGGTTGGCCATGCCGCATTTACCCGGCTAAGTGGCACGAACAGGCCGCCGAATTAGCGGCTCGTTATAACCAACTTGAGATCAACAAGCGCTCTCCTGATCGTGTAGGGGAGTTGTTTCTTTTGCTTGAGCAATGCTCTCGCGATGCAGAGTCGCTTACAGGGCGCCAAGTGGGTCGTATTCGTCAAATTGTCGATGACTTCGTGCGCAAATATGGCACGCCGGATTCTGCTGCTCACCTTGCGTTCCGGTCGGGCCAGCTTCGCCAGGTATCAGGGCCAGAGCATTATCTGATTGCGCGTGCCGTTGCAAAGCGTCTTTCTAAGTATCCAGATCAAAGTGGAATCTGCGATTTTGCCGATTTGGCCATGCCGCTGAGTGTTGAAGAGGCGGCGGACTACGCGCAGGCCGAAGGTGTTGCGATACCTGCGCCAATACTGCGACGTGTTCAACGCTGTCGCAGCGGAACAATCAGCGAGTTGATTGAGCATGGGCTGATTACTTCGGGTGACACGGTCGCACAAGTACTGCCATCGATGACCGCCCAGATGAGTAGCGCAGGGCTACGCGACGAAGCGTTGCGGAGGGTCTATGCCTTTACCTATCAGGCCTTCCGTCGAAGGCGTTCATTGCTGCTATTGAATCTTCAAAGACAGGTGAGCTTCAGTGAGTTGCCGTGGATTGCCGCCATTGAAGGCGATCGACAGTCAGGCATAGCAGCGGCGAGTGCAGCGAGGCAGTCTCTCGTTGAGTCCTCGGCATTAACGCTTCATGCCTTCCCTTACGCCATCCTTCCTAACAAGCTTCTTCAAGAGTTTGGAGCGCTGGCGGACAGTGCGGATTTGGACCTCCCCTTTGTGGAGGAGGTCGCTGCAGATATCTTCATGGGGCAGTTCTCAACTAAGTTTGCTGACACTGCCCGGCGAGCGGGCCGGGTAATAGCAGGCTCCCTTTACGCGCGTTATTACGCTATCGATACCGACGAGCTGGCTAGCCTCAAGATAGGAGGGCGACGGCGTGCTCGAGTTGCAAGCGAGGCTTTTGCATCTTTATGCGCAAAGCGAGCGGGCGCAAAGTTGGGCACTTGGCACCCTGCAACCAATGGCATGATCCTTGAGCAACAGCAGATTTTAACGACGCAAAACCTTGCGCTGCTTTTCGACGAGCTCGGGTTGAAAGGTTTGCTGAGTGCTCGGTTATGAGGCATGGTCCAAGCGAGTTTTGAGTGGGTCTGCAAACGGCACCAGATGCATACCGATCTCTATCATGCTCGATTGATTATGCTCAAGAACACCGCTTATGCCTGGCGCCAGATGGTGTTTTACCTCGCAATGCTTGACGAGCATGAATGCAAAGAAGCCTTGAAGTCGATCGAGGCTTGTTTCGCTAAGCAGCCGCAGGCTTTCCGAGAAAGATTTCTCCCTGTGATGATCGGCTTGCGCAAGGCTGCCGCAGGCGAAGTATTGCCTCAGCAAGGTCAGACGGCCGATGGTGCGAGGGTCTTTTTGGGATGGAGCACTACACGGCACTGGTTACTGCCGCCGCAGGACGTTACTTCAAATCAGGCGGTTGGGCAGTAGGTCAAGCACGGTGTGACGCTGTTGTCTTTACACTGAAGAAGGAGCCGGCGCCTACAGTAGGCGATGTGTTTGGCACAAACAAAAATGCGCCCCAGAGGGTAATGCCCGTCAGTTAAGAAGTAGAAAGGCGACAAAGTAACCCGTGGCGAGGGAGCTTGCTCCCGTTGGGCCGCGAAGCGGCCCCGCTCTTTGTTTACAAAGTACGGGACTGCTGCGCAGTCCAGCGGGAGCAAGCTCCCTCGCCACAGGTACGGCGTTCACCCTTGACTGACTGGCGGGCGCATTTTTTTGTTCGGTCAGCTATCGCCTATTCAGGCAGTCGCATCCCAAGCCCGATCACCGTTCTCGTCCTTGATCCGAGTCGGCAGGCCCATCACGTCCAGCGCTTTCAGGAACGGCTCAGCCGGCAGTTCCTCGACGTTGGCCATGTGTTTCACATCCCATTCACCACGGGCCACCAGCAGGGCCGCAGCCACTGGAGGAACGCCGGCGGTGTAGGAGATGCCCTGGCTGTCGGTCTCGGCGAAGGCTTCTTCATGGCACGCCACGTTATAGATGAATATCTCGTGGGGCTGGCCATTTTTGGTGCCTTTGACCAGGTCGCCGATGCAGGTCTTGCCGGTGTAGCCCGGCGCGAGCGACGACGGGTCGGGCAGCACGGCCTTGACCACTTTCAACGGCACCACTTCCACGCCTTCGGCGGTGGTGACCGGCTTTTCGGAAAGCAGGCCAAGGTTTTTCAGTACGGTGAACACGTTGATGTAGTGTTCGCCGAAGCTCATCCAGAAGCGCACGTTGGGCACGTCGAGGTTTTTCGACAGCGAGTGCACTTCATCGTGGCCGGTCAGGTACAGGTTCTGCGGGCCGACGACAGGCAGGTCGTCCGTGCGTTTGACTTCGAACATGGTGTTGCTGGTCCACTGGCTGTTCTGCCAGCTCCACACCTGTCCGGTGAACTCACGGAAGTTGATTTCCGGGTCGAAATTGGTGGCGAAGTATTTGCCATGGGAGCCGGCATTGACATCGAGAATGTCGATCGAATCAATGCGGTCAAAATGCTGTTGCTGCGCCAGCGCGGCATACGCGTTGACGACACCTGGGTCGAAGCCCACGCCAAGGATGGCTGTGATGTTCTTCTGCTTGCACTCTTCCAGGTGGTTCCATTCGTAGTTGCCGTACCACGGCGGGGTCTCGCAGACCTTGCCCGGCTCTTCGTGGATGGCGGTGTCGAGGTAGGCAACGCCCGTGTCGATGCAGGCGCGCAGTACCGACATGTTGAGGAACGCGGAACCTACGTTGATGACGATCTGCGATTGTGTCTCGCGGATCAGGGCCTTGGTCGCTTCCACGTCCAGGGCGTTCAGTGCAAAGGCTTGGATGTCGGCGGGAACCTTGAGGCTACCCTTGGCCTTGACGCTGTCGATGATGGCCTGGCATTTGGAGATGTTGCGCGACGCGATAGCAATACGACCGAGTTCGTCGTTGTGCTGCGCGCACTTGTGGGCCACCACCTTGGCGACACCTCCTGCACCAATGATAAGAACGTTCTTTTTCAATTGCTTTATCTCTCCTTTATCCGCCAGCTTACGAAAGGCTGGACAGGTAGTCGTCGTAACCAAATTCACGAACCACTTCGACGGTACCGTCGAGTTGTTTCACTACGATGGACGGCATTTTCAGGCCGTTGAACCAGTTTTTCTTGACCATGGTGTAGCCTGCGGTGTCGATGAACGACAGCCGATCGCCGATGGCCAGCGGACGATCAAATTGATACTCGCCGAAGATGTCGCCGGCCAGGCAGGATTTGCCGCACACCATGTAGGTGTGTTCACCCTCGCTCGGCGCCAGCTTGGCGTTGAGGCGATAGATCAGCAGGTCCAGCAGGTGGGCTTCGATGGAGCTGTCTACCACGGCCAGGTTTTTGCCGTTGTAGAGGGTGTCGAGCACGGTGACTTCCAGGGAGGCGCTGTTGGTGATCGCCGCTTCCCCCGGTTCCAGGTAGACCTGCACGCCGTACTTTTCGGAGAACGCCTTCAAGCGTGCGCAGAATGCGTCCAGCGCGTAGCCTTCACCGGTGAAATGGATGCCGCCGCCGAGGCTGACCCACTTGACCTTGTGCAGCAGCTCGCCGAAGCGTTCTTCGATCACGCCCAGCATCTTGTCGAACAGGCTGAAGTCGCCGTTCTCGCAATTGTTGTGGAACATGAAGCCGCTGATCTGCTCGATCACGCCTTCGATCTTCACCGGGTCCCACTCGCCCAGGCGGCTGAACGGGCGTGCCGGGTCGGCCAGCAGGTAGTCGGAGCTGCTGACCTGAGGGTTGACGCGCAGGCCGCGGGTCTTGCCTTCGCTGCGTTCAGCAAAGCGCTGCAGTTGGCTGATGGAGTTGAAGATGATCTTGTCGCAGTTATCCAGCATCTCTTCGATTTCATCGTCAGCCCAGGCCACGCTGTAGGCGTGCGCCTCACCTTCGAACTTCTGGCGACCGAGCTTCAGCTCATACAGCGACGACGATGTGGTGCCGTCCATGTATTGCTGCATCAGGTCGAACACCGACCAGGTGGCGAAGCACTTGAGGGCCAGCAACGCCTTGGCGCCGGACTGCTCGCGCACGTAAGCAATCTTCTGCATGTTGACCAGAAGCTTCTGTTTATCGATGAGGTAGTACGGCGTTTTGATCATTTTTGAGAGCCTGCGGCGGTGCCTGCCAAAAAAGGACACGCATTGTGCCCGCACTTGGATCAGATCGAAAGGTTAGTCAGCGCAATTTGCCGCGCACTTTTGCACGTTACGCTGGTTGTATGACCGTCTATCGCTATCATGGTCCGCCTGGACAAGTGGTCCTGGCGTTATCGACGGGAGGTCATGATGGATGCATGGACGTTGCACTGGCTGGAGGCATCTGGCTCTCTGGCAGCATTTCACCAGGTATTGAATGAAGAGTTCGAGGTGGCCTACCGCGCGATTGCCCGCTGGATGCCGCCGCCACGACTGGATGTGCTTATTCAGCGATTGCCCGGTGAAACCCTCGCCGAACTCGGCTTGGTCGGGCGGGCGTATCGCAGCACGATGTTCTCCCTGACCCTGGACCCCGACAATCCGAATTTTGCCGCGAGCCTCAAAGACGGGGCCGTGCATCGGCATATCGTTCACGAGGTGCATCATTGCCTGCGCATGGCGGGGCCAGGGTACGGGTGGACGCTGGGTGAAGCGCTGATCAGCGAAGGGCTGGCCGGGCAGTTTGTACGGCACGTGCTGGGCAGCAAGCCGGAGCCATGGGAGCGGGCGCACGACCTTGAAGCCCTGCAGGCCGCGCCGGTGAGCCTGAATGAGCTTGAAGCGACTTACTACGATCACAGTGCATGGTTTTTTGGCACGGGAGACAAGCCCAGGTGGCTGGGGTATGCGCTGGGTTATCAGATGGTCGGGCGATGGCTGGCGATAACGGGAGTGCCTGACGCGGCAGCCTGGGTCAACGTGCCTGCAAAAGACATTATCAAGCTGGCGCTTGAGGAGGGATTGCTGCGCAACGCCCTGCAGCCGTTGCCATAAAACCGTCATCTGCCCACCACCTTCCTGCCACATTCCCCCGTTACTGTCCTCGCCAGTGAGATCGATCTCAAGCGAGTGACAATGACTGACCTGAAAGACGTAGCGAGGCTGGCTGGCGTATCACGCGCGACTGCCGCGCGCACTTTTGCTTCTCCCGACCAAGTGCGGCCGGCCACCCGTGAGCAGGTGTTCGCCGCCGCCCGTGAGCTGGGGTTTCGCCCCAATCGGCTGGGCCGCCAACTGCGCCTGCAAACCACCCAACTGATCGGCGTGGTGGTGCCCAACCTGCTCAACCCGGTGTTCGCCGAACAGTTCCAGGCCATGGAGCGTGCGGCGCGGTTGCGCGGTTACAGCCTGTTGTTGGCGACCACCGATTACAGCAGCGAACGTGAAAGCATTGTGGTGGAAGAGCTGTTGCGCCAGCGCGTCGACGGCCTGGTACTGACCGTCACCGATGCCGAAAGCAACGTGGTGCTCAGCAGCCTGAATACCGAGAAAACCCCGTTCGTGCTGGCCTACCACCAGCCGGGCAATCCCAATTACAGCGCGGTGTCGGTGGACAACCGCGCGGGCATGGCCATGGCCACCCGCTATTTGCTCGATGCCGGCCACCGACGCATCAGCATGGTCGCCGGCCCCGCGTTGCAGTCGGACCGCGCTCGCTTGCGTTATGCCGGTTATTGCGACGCGATGAAGGAGTACGGCCTGGACAGCCGCCCGGTGATCGAAATGCCGGCCCATACCCAGGCTGAATTCGCGGCCATTGCGCCGTTTCTGCAAGGCGCAGATGCGCCCAGCGCACTGGTGTGTTCCAACGACTTCCTGGCCATCAGCCTGATCGCCGAGCTACGCCGCAACGCCTGGAATGTGCCCGGGCAGTTGTCGGTCATGGGCTTTGACGGCATTGCCCTCGGCACCCAGATGCACCCGACCCTGTGCAGCGTGGTGCAGCCCATCGCGCTGCTGGCCAGCACCGTGATCGACCAATTGTTGGCGCAGATTGCAGGCCTTGCCCCGACGTCCCATTGCCTGCCTTGCCATATCCGGCCGGGCGAAAGCACTCAACCCCATGAGGAGACCCTTGATGCGCACACTGCGTAAAACCCTGGCCGCCGTGCTGCTGTTCGGCACCGTCAGCCTGGCCCAGGCCGCCGACACCGCGATTTGCTACAACTGCCCGCCGGACTGGGCCGATTGGGGCACCCAGCTCCAAGCCATCGCCGCCAGCACCGGTGTACAGGTGCCGATGGACAACAAGAACTCCGGGCAGTCCCTGGCGCAACTGGTGGCCGAAAAAGCCGCGCCGGTGGCTGACGTTGTGTACTACGGCGTGACATTCGGCCTGCAGGCGCAAAAAGCCAACGTGGTCGACACCTACAAACCCAAGGCCTGGGACCAGATCCCAGCGGGTCTCAAGGACCCGGCCGGCCACTGGTTCGCGATCCACTCCGGCACCTTGGGCATCATGGTCAACGTCGATGCACTCGGTGGCCTGCCGGTCCCGCAAAGCTGGGCCGACCTGCTCAAGCCGCAATACAAAGGCATGGTCGGTTACCTCGACCCTTCCAGCGCTTTCGTCGGCTACGTATCGGCTGTCGCGATCAACCGCGCCATGGGCGGCGACCTGGACAACTTCGCCCCGGCCATCGACTACTTCCAGAAACTGGCGAAAAACGCCCCCATCGTGCCCAAGCAGACCGCCTATGCGCGGGTGTTGTCCGGCGAGCTGCCGATCCTGGTGGACTACGACTTCAACGCCTACCGCGCCCGCTACAAGGACAAGGCCAATGTCGCTTTCGTGATCCCCCAGGAAGGCAGCATCAGCGTGCCCTATGTCATGAGCCTGGTCGCCAACGCACCGCACCGTGCCAATGCCGAAAAGGTCCTCGATTTTGTGCTGTCGGACGAAGGCCAGGCACTCTGGGCCAAGGCTTACCTGCGCCCGGTACGTGCGATGAAAATGCCCGCCGATGTCGCCGCGCAGTTCCTGCCCGACAGCGACTATGCGCGTGCCGGGGTGGTGGACTACGAAAAAATGGCCGCTGTGCAGGAAGCCTTCGCCGCCCGTTATTTGAACGAGGTCAAGTAAGTGACGGCGAAACATACGACCTGGGCGCTCGCGCCTGCCTTCGCGGTACTGCTCGCGTTCTGGCTGCTGCCGCTGGCGCACTTGATAGTGCTCGGCGCCGAGAGCCGTGACAGCAACGGCAGCGGTTACTGGCAGGTGCTCAGCAGTGCGCAGTACCTGGGAAGCCTTGGCCAAACCCTGGTCCTGGCGGTGGTGGTGACGGGGGCCGCGCTGGTGATCGGTGGCATCAGCGGCGTATTCCTGGCCCGCCAGCAATTCTTCGGGCGTTCGGCGCTGGTCGCGTTGCTCACCTTTCCGTTGGCGTTTCCCGGCGTGGTCGTGGGTTTCCTGGTGATCCTGTTGGCCGGGCGCCAGGGGCTGTTCGCGGCCCTGGGCCTGCAACTGGCCGGTGAACGTTGGATTTTCGCCTACTCGTTGGCGGGGCTGTTCGTGGGCTACCTGTACTTCTCGATCCCACGGGTGATTCTTACGGTGATGGCTGCGTGCGAAAGCCTCGACCGCAGCCTGGAAGAAGCGGCGCACTCGCTGGGCGCCGGGCATTGGCGCGTGGTGTGCGATGTGATCGTACCTGGCCTGGCGCCCGCGTTGGCGTCCTGTGGGGCGATCTGTTTCGCCACGTCCATGGGCGCTTTCGGTACGGCGTTCACCTTGGGCACACGACTCAATGTCACCCCGGTGGCGATCTACAACGTATTTACCAACTACGCCAACTTTGCCGTCGCCGCTGCGCTGTCGGTGGTGCTCGGCGCGGTGACCTGGGCGGTGTTGCTGCTCACGCGACGCCTGGTGAAAAACTCGGGGACTGTGCTGTGAAGCGTTCATCGCTGTTTGTGCTGCAACTGCTGTTCACCCTGCTGGTGTGCGCCTTCATGCTGGTGCCGGTGCTGATGTCGTTGCTGGCAGGCCTGACTCGCAACTTCTTCGTGGGCCTGTCCAGTGGCCTGACTTTCGATTGGTTGGTCCAGGTGTGGCAGGCCTATTCGCCCACGGTGTGGTTGTCGCTGCAACTGGCCCTGGCCTGCGCGGTCGGTGTCTGCGTGATTGGCGTACCCGCGGCCTACGCACTGGTGCGCATGAACAACCGCTTCAGCCGCGCCTTTGAAGAACTGATGGTGCTGCCGGTGGCTATGCCGGGGTTGGCCAGTGCATTGGCCTTGCTGCTGACCTACGGCGAGTTTGGCCGCTTTCGCAGCAGCTGGTTGTTCATTCTGGTCGGCCACGTGCTGTTCACCTTGCCGTTCCTGGTACGCCCGGTGATGGCGGTGATGCAGCGCCAGCAACTGCCGGTGCTGGAGGAGGCCGCCGCCAGCCTTGGCGCGGGGCCGTTCAAGCGTTTTTTCAGCGTGGTGGTACCCAATTGCCGGGCGGGGATTCTGGCGGGTGTGTTGATGGTGGTCACCCTGTCCCTGGGTGAGTTCAACCTGACCTGGATGCTCCACACCCCGATGACCAAGACCTTGCCCGTGGGCCTGGCCGACAGCTACGCCTCGGCGCGCCTGGAAATTGCCAGCGCCTACACCCTTATCTTTTTGCTGATGATCGTGCCGCTGTTGATTGCGTTGCAGGCCATCAGCGCTCGTTTGTCCCGTGGAGAGCGTCGATGACCGCTATCACTATTGGCCTGCAAGGTTGCCGCAAGGCGTTTGCCGACGGCACCGTGGCCGTGCATGACTTGAACCTGACCGTCGAGGGCGGCGAAACCCTGGCGATCCTCGGGCCTTCGGGCTGTGGCAAGACCACCACGTTGCGCCTGATCGCCGGGCTGGAGCGCCCGGATGTGGGCCAGGTGTTTTTTGGTGACCGGGATGTCACGCGCCTGCCCATCGAGCGTCGCGATGTGGGCATGGTGTTCCAGAACTATGCGCTGTTTCCCAACCTGGATGTGGCCGGCAATATCGTCTACGGCTTGAAGATTCGTGGCATGTCGGCGCCCGAACGCAACAAGCGCTGCGAGGAGCTGCTGGAGTTGGTTGGGTTGCAGCACCACGGTAAACGCAGCATCCACGAACTCTCGGGCGGTCAGCGCCAGCGCGTGGCACTGGCCCGCGCCCTGGCACCCCGCCCGAAGGTGCTGCTGCTGGATGAGCCATTGGCTGCACTCGACGCACAGTTGCGTGAACGCCTGCGCAGTGAACTGAATGAGCTGCTGCGTGGCCTCGGTATCACCAGCGTATTCGTCACCCATGATCAGTGTGAAGCGATGGCCCTGGGCGACCGCATTCTGGTGATGGAGCACGGCCGCGTCGCTCAATTGGCCAGCCCTCGCGACATCTACCAGAAACCGGCCAACGCCTTCGTCGCCGGGTTTGTCGGCAACCTCAACGCCTTCTCGGTGCTTGAGCAATCGCCTCACGGCCTCAAGGTGTGCGGCGGTGAACTGCCATGGCAAGCGGCCGACCAGCCCGCCACGGTGTACTGCCGCCCCGAACACCTGCGGGTGATGGAGGGGGAAGGGCACTTGCATGGCCATGTGGTGGCGCAGTTTTTCCAGGGCGCGCAAAGCCGCCTGCTGGTGGAAGTGGGCGGCCCGCAACCGCTGCTGGTCGACAGCAGCGATAACCAGCTGTATGCCGTTGGCGCGCCGATTGCCCTGGCGATCGCGCCGCACATGTTGTTCACCCTGAATGCTTGAGAACTTATTTTGAATCGTCCGTTTCTAGTCGCGCAGATCAGCGACCTGCACCTCAAAGCCGGCCAGCGCCTCACCTACGGCGTGGTCGATACCCTGGGCGCGCTGCGCCGTGCCGTCGACCACTTGAATGCCAGTCACCCACGGCCCGATATCGTGGTGGTCAGCGGCGACCTGGTGGACTTCGGTCGCGCTGATGAGTACGCCGTGCTGCGCCCCGAACTCGCGCGCCTGCACATGCCGTGCTACTTGGTGCCCGGCAATCATGATTGCCGTGGGCCGCTGCTGGACGCGTTCCGCGACCACGCCTACCTGCCGGAGACGGCGGACGGCCCGTTGGACTGGGTGGTGGATGAGCACCCGCTGCGTTTGATCGGGCTTGACTCCACGATTCCCGGTGGCCATGGCGGCCAGTTGCTGGACAGTCAGTTGCAATGGCTCGACGCACAGTTGTCGTTACGCCCCGACGCGCCGACGTTGCTGATCCTGCATCATCCGCCGTTTATCAGCGGTATCGGCCATATGGACCGTGAACCCTTCATCAACGCCGCCGCCCTGGAGCAACTTGTCGCGCGCCACCGGCAAGTGGAGCGCCTGTTGTGCGGGCATTTGCATCGTCCGATGCAGCGGCGTTTCGGCGGCAGCCTCAGTTGTGTATGCCCCGGCACATCCCACCAGATCGTGCTGGATTTGCAAGACGCCGCGCCCGCGCATTTCAACCTGGAGCCGGCGGGTTACCTGTTGCATCGCTGGGATGCGCAACAGGGTTTGATCAGCCATAACGGCGTGTTCGGGGAATACCCGGGGCCGTATCCGTTCTATGACGCCCATGGATTGATTGACTGAGGTTTTACGGAGGTTAACTCGCTCAACTAAGCACTAAACGTTCGTTAGCGCACCGGCCAACTTCCCGTGTGGTCGCGTGCATCCTGCTGCCTGTTTTTTGTGCCCGGAACTTGGATTCCGCGCCGGAGTTCGTCCTGATGAAAGCCACTTTGAATGTATTAAGCGTATTGACCGGCGGCCTCGGTCTGGCCCTGAGCCCCTTGGCCTCGGCTGACTTCTTGAGTGACAGCAAGGCCAACCTGGGCTTGCGCAACTTTTACTTCAACAACGACAACCGTAGCGGAACTGCCGCGCCGTCGAAGACCGAAGAATGGGGCCAGGCGTTTATCCTCAACTACCAGTCGGGCTTTACCGACGGCACGGTCGGCTTTGGCCTGGATGCGGTCGGCATGCTCGGTGTGACCCTCGACAGTGGCGCCGGCCGTCACGTCGGCAGCTCAATGATCCCCAACGATGACGGCAAGGCCGCCGACAACTGGGCGCGTGGTGGTGCGACGGCCAAGGCGCGTTTTGCCAAGACCGAAGCGCGCTACGGTTACCTGCGCCCAAACCTGCCGATCCTGGTCAGTAACGATGGTCGCCTGTTGCCGCAGTCCTTCGAAGGCGGGCAAATCACCAGCAAAGACATCGACAACCTGACGCTCATCGGCGGTCAACTGCAACACACCACCGGCCGGGGCTCCAGCGACCGCAGCGGCCTGGCAGCGGCGGGAGGCACCCGGGAAAGTAACAAATTCAACTATGCCGGTGCCGACTACCAAGTGAACAAGGACCTGATGGTCCAGTACTACTACGCCAACCTCGAAGACTATTACCAGCAGCACTTCGCCGGGCTTATCCATGTGTTGCCGCTGGGCGACTATGGCTCGCTGAAGACGGACCTGCGCTACTTCAAGACCACGTCCGACGGCAAGAACAGCAGCGCCGCCGGCCGTGCCGAGGGCTACAAGTTCGGCGGCTATACCAAAAACGGCAGTGGTGAAATCGACAACAACACCTGGAGTGCGGCGTTCATCTATTCCCTGGGCCCGCACGCGATCACCGCCGGTTACCAGCAGGTGTCAGACGATAGCAACTTTGCCCAACTCAACCAGGGTGGCCTGGTGAATAAAGGGGAGGGCGGTTCCAGTTTGTACCTCTACACCGACCGCACCGTGCAGACATTCATCCAGGCGGGCGAGCGTACGGCGTTTGCGCAATATGCCTATGACTTTGCTGCGCTGGGTGTGCCGGGCTTGAAGGCCTCGGTCATGTACTTGAAGGGTGACCATATCCTCACTGCCAGCGGCAACGATGCCAGCGAGTGGGAGCGGGATATTTCCCTGGATTACGTGGTACAGAGCGGCACATTCAAGAACGTCGGGTTCGGCTGGCGTAACGGTGTATCACGCAGTGACGTGGCCAGGGACCAGGATCAGAATCGGTTGTTTGTGAGCTATTCGATTCCATTGATGTAAGGCTTTACACCGCACCAAGCTGTGCGGGTTCGTGGCAGTGAGCGGGGCAAACCCGCTCACTGCCAGTGGTGCATGCCGACCACAAACGTACAAGAGCCATTCCCACCTGCCGCCGTAGACTCGCCGCATGCTCTCTACTGCAGGTATCCCCATGGACATCTTCCTCTACGCCTTCAGCGTCATGTACAGCCCCGGCCCGGTCAATTTCATGGGCCTCAACGCCGGGCTCACCGGCCAGTTCCGGCGCTCTACCGGGTTCTTCGCAGGTGTGGGCTGCGCGATGCTGGTGTTGTTCGTGCTGTTTGGCTACACCGGCGAAGCGATCATTTCCCACGCGGCGTTGCCGTACATTTCCCTGGTGGGCGGTGTGTACACCCTGTACCTCGCTTATCAGGTGTTCACGGCGCGCACGGTGGTGGATGAAGCCGTTTCATCGGCACCGGCCAGAACCCTGACCTTCTGGAATGGCCTGGTGATCCAGCTGCTCAACCCCAAGGGCATCATGGCGGTGTTGCCTATCACCAGCGTGATGTTGCCGGCGGCGCATATCACCGGAATGTCGATTGCCGTCGTTTCAGCCGCGCTGGCCTTCGGCGCATTCGGCGCGCCATGGATTTACGCGGCGCTCGGGGCGTTGTTGGGACGGCGGATCAATGGCTCGTCGGCATTCACGCTGTTCAATCGCTGCATGGGCGTCGCGCTGGCGGTATGCGCCTATTTCATGTTCCAGGCGTTTTATACCCATGCGGTCGCAACATGAGTAAATCTTGTGATCATCTGGAATAATATGAGTTTGTCTCACTATCGCTGTTTACCGACAATGCCTGCCATAAATAACGGCATTGGAGTTGTAGGTCATGGCAGTCGCTCATTCCTTGGGTTTTCCGCGCATTGGACGCGATCGTGAACTGAAAAAAGCGCAGGAAGCGTTCTGGAAGGGCGAGCTTGACGAAGCCGGCCTGCGCGCTGTTGGCCGGGACCTGCGCCAGGCCCACTGGGCATTGCAACAGCAGGCCGGTATCGAATTGCTGCCCGCCGGCGACTTCGCCTGGTACGACCAGGTGCTGACCCACTCGCTGATGTTCGGTGTGATCCCGGAGCGGTTCCGCCCAGCCGATGGCAAAGCCACTCTGCAAACCCTGTTCGGCATGGCCCGTGGCGTGAGTGACAGCTGCTGTGGCGGCGCCCATGCGCAGGAGATGACCAAGTGGTTCGACACCAACTACCATTATCTCGTCCCCGAATTCAGTGCTGACCAGCAATTCCACCTGGGTTGGGACCAACTGTTCGAAGAAGTGCAGGAAGCCCGCGACCTGGGCCACAACGTCAAGCCGGTGGTGATCGGCCCACTGACTTACCTCTGGCTGGGCAAGGCCAAGGGCGGCGACTTCGACAAACTCGAGCTGCTCGACCGCCTGCTGCCGCTGTATGGCCAGATCTTCCAGCGCCTGGCCGAGCAGGGGGTTGAGTGGGTACAGATCGACGAGCCGATCGTGGTGCTCGACCTGCCGCAGGAATGGAAAAACGCCTTTGAGCGCGCCTACAACCTGATCCAGCGCGACCCGCTGAAAAAACTTGTGGCGACCTACTTCGGCGGCCTGGAAGAGAACCTGGGCCTGGCCGCCAACCTGCCGGTCGACGGCCTGCATATCGACCTGGTGCGTGCGCCCGAACAGTACCCGACCATCCTCGACCGCTTGCCGGCTTATAAGGTGTTGTCCCTGGGTGTAGTCAATGGCCGTAACGTCTGGCGCTGCGACTTGGAAAGTGCGCTGGCGACCTTGAAGCACGCTCATGAGCGGTTGGGGGATCGCCTTTGGGTTGCGCCGTCCTGCTCGTTGTTGCACAGCCCGGTTGATGTGGACCGTGAAGACAAATTGGATGCCGAGTTGAAAAGCTGGCTGGCCTTTGCCGCACAGAAGTGCGCTGAAGTGGCCGTACTGGCTCAAGCGGTTGACCAGCCTGAAGCACCTGGCGTACCGGCGGCATTGGCCGAAAGCCGCGCCGTGCAAGCGGCCCGTGCGGCATCGCCGCGCATTCACAAGCCCGCGGTGCAGGCTCGTGTGGCGGCCATCACCGCCAATGACAGCCGGCGCCAGTCGTTGTTTGCCCAGCGTATCGAGAAACAACGCGCCGGCCTGAACCTGCCGCTGTTTCCGACCACCACCATCGGTTCGTTTCCGCAAACCGCTTCGATCCGCCTGGCGCGCCAGTCGTACAAGGCCGGCAAGTTGAGTGAAGCCGAATACGTCGAGGCCATGCACAGCGAAATCAAACACGCCGTGGAAGTCCAGGAAAACCTCGGGCTGGACGTGCTGGTACACGGTGAAGCCGAACGCAACGACATGGTCGAGTACTTCGCCGAACAGTTGGATGGCTACGTATTCACCCGCTTTGGCTGGGTGCAGAGCTACGGCTCGCGCTGCGTGAAACCGGCGGTGATCTTCGGTGACCTGAGTCGCCCGAAGGCCATGACCGTGGAGTGGATCCGCTACGCCCAGGGGCTCACCAGCAAGGTGATGAAGGGCATGTTGACGGGCCCGGTGACCATGCTGATGTGGTCATTCCCGCGCGAAGACGTGAGCCGCGAAGTTCAGGCCCGCCAACTGGCCCTGGCCATTCGCGACGAAGTGCTGGACCTGGAAGCGGCCGGCATCAGGATCGTACAAATCGACGAAGCCGCCTTCCGTGAAGGCTTGCCGTTGCGCCAGGCGCAGTGGCAGCACTACCTGGATTGGGCCACTGAAGTGTTCCGCCTGTGCGCCAGCGGTGTGCGTGACGAAACCCAGATCCACACCCACATGTGCTACAGCGAGTTCAACGATGTGATCGAGTCCATTGCCGCCATGGATGCCGACGTGATCACCATCGAAACCTCGCGCTCGGACATGGAGTTGCTGGACGCCTTCGAAGCCTTCGCTTACCCGAACGAAATCGGTCCGGGCGTCTACGATATCCACTCGCCACGGGTGCCGGATGCCTCGGAAATGGCTAACCTGCTGCGCAAGGCCGCCAGGCGGATTCCAGCCGAGCGCCTGTGGGTCAACCCTGATTGCGGCCTGAAAACCCGCGGCTGGCCGGAGACCGAAGCGGCGTTGATTCATATGGTCACTGCGGCACGTCAACTGCGGGCTGAGCTGGCGTGACCTGAACGCCTTGGATTAAAGGCCGACCACGACGTTCGAGGCGTCGCGGTCGGCTTTTTGCGTTGCACGACGTATCTTTGCTGTTAGGTCAGCCAATGACATCTATGGGGCTGCCAAGGAGAGAAGTGATGAGCACGCATACGCAGCCGGCTGAAGCGGTCGTTGAATTCTGGAAAAACGCCGGGCCCAAGCGCTGGTTCGCCAAGGACGATGCGTTTGACGCAGCCTTTCGCGAGCGCTTCCACGAGACCCATATGCAGGCCGCCCGCCGCGAGTTGGAAGGCTGGCTGGAGTCGGCGGAGGGCGCGCTTGCCTTGCTGATTCTGCTGGATCAATACCCGCGCAATGCTTTTCGCGGCACTGCGCATATGTTCGCCACCGACCCACTGGCGCGGCTGTACGCGAAGCGCATGCTGGACGCCGGCTTGGATCAGCACATCGAACTGGCATTGCGTGCATTCTGCTACCTGCCATTGGAGCATTCCGAAGACCCGGCGGATCAGCAACGTTCCTTGATCCTGAACCAGCCGTTGGATGCCAATACGTATTATTGGGCCAAAGAGCACGCCGAGATTATCGAACGGTTCGGGCGCTTTCCTCATCGTAATGCGCTGTTGGCCCGAGAGACCACGGATGAAGAACGCGCCTTTTTGGACACAGGCGGCTTTGCCGGTTAACCGGTATTCCGTGGAGGAATGGCCCCATAAAAACAGCGCATTGTCTTTCTCGCCGCACATCTCGTAGCGTGGTGCTCCCTTCATGGAGAATCGTTATGAGCCAGCGTCCGTTGCGCCTGTATGTGGATCATTTGTATACCAGCCCCTACGCGATGTCGGTGTTCGTCACCCTGCGGGAAAAAGGCCTGGCGTTCGACACCGTCGCCCTGGATTTGGACGCCGCGCAGCACCAGGCCGCCGACTTCACCCAACTGTCCCTGACCCAGCGTGTGCCGACCCTGGTGGAAGGCGATTTTGCTTTGTCGGAGTCTTCGGCAATCACTGAGTACCTGGAAGAGGCTTACCCCGAAACGCCGGTCTACCCCGTTGATCCCAAACAGCGGGCGAGGGCGCGCCAGGTGCAGGCGTGGTTGCGCAGTGACTTGCTGCCGATCCGCCAGGAGCGTTCGACGATGGTGGTGTTCTACGGGCATCAGATGCCGCCATTGTCCCCCGTCGCCGAAGCGGCGGCGCGCAAACTGATCAGCGCAGCCCGGGCGCTGTTGGCGGGCAACCCGGCCTATCTGTTCGGCGAGTGGTCGATCGCGGATGTGGACCTGGCGTTGATGCTCAATCGCCTGATTCTCAACGGTGACAGCGTGCCCGCCGAGCTGGTGGAATACGCGCAGCGCCAGTGGCAGCGGCCTTCCGTGCAGGCGTGGGTGCAGCAGCAACGCCCGGCGCCGTAACGACCATTCATCCTCCACGTGCGGTGGCGCGCTTGACAGGCGTCACCCAGCGGACAAATACTCATGCCATATTCATATATATGACTAAATAACAAAGTGAATGTGGCCCGATGAATACCTTGTCCAGCGATGCCCGTCTGCCGCTCTACCAACGTCTGCGTGACCACTTGGTCGAGCAGATCGCCAATAATCGCTGGCGCCCCGGCGAAGCGATTCCCACTGAAGCCGTGCTGTCCGCCGAGTACGAGCTTTCCACCGGCACCGTGCGCAAGGCCGTGGACGCATTGGTGAGCGAAGGCATTCTTGAGCGCCAACAGGGCCGCGGCACCTTTGTGCGCCGCCCGCAATTCCAGTCTTCCCTGTTTCGTTTCTTCCGTTTCCAAGGCCCGTCGGGCGAGCGTCAGGTACCGGAAAGCCGCATCATCACCGTCGAGTCCCTGGCCGCACCGTCGGCGGTCAGCGAGGCGCTGGGCCTGGCTCCCGAAGCCCAGGTGATCCGCATCCTGCGTACCCGTTTGTTTGACGTGCAGCCGCTGCTGGCCGAAGAGATCTGGCTACCGCGCACGCGCTTCCAGGCGTTGCTGGATATCGATTTGTCGCAGCAAGGCCCGTTGCTTTATCCGGTGTATGAAAGCGTCTGTGGGCAGGTGGTGGCCTCGGCTGAGGAAACCCTGACCGCCGAATCGGTCAACGCGGTGTACGCGCGACTGCTGCAGGTGCCGGTCAACAGCCCGGTGGTGGTGATCGAGCGTCTCGCCCGCGATTACGCGGGCCAACCTCTGGAGTGGCGACGATCCCGCGGGCACGCCGAGCACTTCCGCTACCGCGTGGACATTCGCTGACCCGACACCCGCACCTTTAACTGTTTGCCCAACACTGGCCCGGCTGCGGCCCGGTTCGCGCCCGGCTGCCTCGCGTTTGACCTATAAGGATAAAAATCATGTTCAGTTGGTATCGCCAAGTCACTCCTCGGGAGCGCAAAACGTTCTGGGCCTGCTTCGGTGGGTGGTCCCTCGACGCGCTGGAAGTACAGATGTTCGGCCTGGCGATCCCGGCACTCATCGCCGCCTTCGCCTTGACCAAGGGCGATGCTGGTTTGATCAGCGGCGTCACGCTGGTGACCTCGGCCATCGGTGGCTGGGTCGGCGGTACGTTGTCCGACCGTTATGGGCGGGTGCGCACCTTGCAGTGGATGATCCTGTGGTTCTCGTTCTTCACCTTTGTGTCAGCGTTCGTCACGGGCTTTCACCAGTTGCTGGTCGTCAAGGCGCTGCAAGGCTTCGGTATTGGCGGTGAGTGGGCGGCGGGTGCGGTATTGATGGCCGAGACCATCAACCCGAAGTACCGCGGTAAGGTCATGGGCACCGTGCAGAGCGCCTGGGCCGTGGGCTGGGGCGCGGCGGTCGGGGTGTTTGCGCTGATCTATTCGTTTGTGCCGCAGGACATGGCCTGGCGCGTGATGTTTGTGGTGGGCCTGCTGCCGTCGTTCCTGATTATCTGGGTGCGGCGCAACGTTGAAGAACCCGACAGCTTCAAGCGCCTGCAAAAAGAGCAGGCGATTGCGCCGAGTTTCTTCAAGTCGCTGGCCGGCATCTTTCGCCCTGAGCTGATTCGCGTCACGTTGTTCGGTGGCTTGTTGGGCCTGGGTGCCCACGGCGGATATCACGCGGTCATGACCTGGCTGCCGACCTTCCTCAAGACCGAGCGCAACCTGTCGGTACTCAACTCCGGCGGCTACCTGGCGGTGATCATCTTTGCCTTCTGGTGCGGCTGCATCGCGAGCGGCTGGCTGATCGACCGCATCGGCCGGCGCAAGAATATCGTGCTGTTCGCGCTGTGCTGCGTGATCACCGTGCAGGCCTATGTATTCCTGCCGTTGACCAATACGCAGATGCTGTTCCTCGGCTTCCCGCTGGGCTTTTTTGCCGCCGGTATCCCGGCCAGCCTCGGGGCATTGTTCAACGAGCTGTACCCGGCGGATGTACGCGGTGCCGGGGTGGGCTTTTGCTATAACTTCGGGCGCGTGTTGTCGGCGGTGTTTCCCTTCCTGGTGGGGCATATGAGCGATTCCATGTCCCTCGGCTCGGCCATCGGCATTGATGCCGGGATTGCCTACGGCGTCGCGGTGATCGCCGCGCTGTGCCTGCCCGAAACCCGTGGCCGCACGTTGGAAACAGTGTCCGCCGATAACGCCGTGACCGGCCAACGCGCCCAGGCGTGATCCTTTTACTCTTGAAAGACGAAACCCATGCTTGATAACTGCCCCATCACCGCAATTGATGCGCACGCGCATGTGTTCAGCCGCAGGCTGGCCATGGCCGGCGAGCGTCGCTACACCCCTGGCTACGACGCCGCGCTGGTCGATTACCTCGGCCAGTTGCACGCCAACGGGCTGAGCCATGGCGTGCTGGTGCAACCCAGCTTTCTGGGCACCGACAACAGCTACCTGCTGGCCGCCTTACAGCAGGCACCCGATCGGTTGCGCGGCGTGGTGGTGGTGGAACGCGATATCCCGCGCGACGCTCTGCACGCCATGGCCCGCTCGGGTGTCGTAGGCGTGCGGCTGAACCTGGTGGGCCGGGCGCTGCCGGATTTTGCCGAGCCCGGCTGGAAGGAGTTCTTCGAGCACATCGTCGAACTGGGCTGGCACGTGGAATTGCACCGCGAGGTGGACGACCTGCCGCATCTGGTGGGGCAACTGCTGCCGTTCGGGGTGAAGCTGGTGATCGATCATTTCGGGCGCCCCGACGCGCGACTGGGCGTCGGGCAGCGCGGCTTCAGCGAGTTGCTGGAGCTCGGGCCAGGCGGCCGGCTGTGGCTGAAGGTCTCGGGTATCTATCGTCTGGCCGGCAGCCCGGCACAGAACCTTGAGTTTGCCCGCCAGGCCATGCCGTTGCTGCAACAGAGCTTCGGCCTGCAGCGGCTGGTATGGGGCAGTGACTGGCCGCACACCCAGCATGAAGCGTCCATCGGGTATGCCGCAGTGATTGAGCAGCGCCAGGCCCTGGACTGGTCGGCGCAGGTCGAGCAGGCCCTGCTGATCGATACGCCCCGCCGGTTATTCGGCTTCCACCACGCGTAGCCAGTCCTCTTCCACACGGCGGTCCAGGTCTTCCCAGTCCGCCATGCCCAGGACCCGCATGGTATTCAACCCCCGCAGGTAACCCCGCAGTTGCTGGGCGCTGGCGCTGATTTGATCGGCGTCCGCCGCGTCGTCCTGCAGCACGTTTTCATAGTCGACCAGGTAATCGGCGACCCGCTCGCGAAACTCCGGCAATACGGCTTCGCGGATGCGGTCGAAGGTTTTCTGGTGGGGCTTCATGGCGTGGTCCTTATAAGTTTTATTGAAAGCGGGCTGCGCAACACTATCGGTTCAAATGATAGTCACCATCAAGGATCGCAAGTTCTGTTTTTGCTGGAAAGATGGAGAATTGCACCATCGAGACGCTGCTCAAGGAAACGCGCGATGAGGACGATAATCCAGCTGGGTTTGATGATGTTGATGCTTGGTTCGGTGGTCATGACCACCCCGGCCATTGCCGATGAACTGCGTACGGGCCATTTGCTGCCACTCGTGGGTAGCGTAGACTCCCTGGCGCGCGCGCAGTCGGTGGGGGTGTTGTACAGCGAAAACACCCGCGACAACCTCCGTTACCTTGAACGCTACCACGCCATGGCCATGAACGGCGCCAAGGATGCACTTGACGGACGTATCCGCGAGGCATTCGTCGACAGCTCCGATCCGGAACTGGCCATCGATTGGTTGATGAGTTCGTTGCAGGGCACTTTTTTGTCCGTCACGGTCTATAGCAGCCTGGATGAGCTGGTGCAGGCGCATCCGGACGTGGTGGTGATGCTCGATACCCATAACCAACTGCTGACCCCGCGCAACGACCTGGTAGAAGCCAGGTTTACCGCACGGTTCTACGATGCGAACTTGCAATACATCGCCAAGGCCGAAGGCTCGGTGCACAAGCAGGTGTCATCAGTGTGGGTGCATGACAAAGCGGCGCCCGAGATTGCCGCGCAGATCGAGCAGCAGCGCGATGTACAGCAAGATGCCTTGAGGCAGTTTGACGCGTCGCTCAAGGCGTTGGTCCGAGCGGGTTGATGTGAACTTTTTTCAGTTATTTTCAGGAATTTTTATGCGCTCTTTTTTCGTCCCGGCCCTGGCCTTTGCTTCTTTGGTACTGACCGGCTGTGTTTCCGCCCCCAATGCTCCGACCTTGACCCTGCAAACCAGCAAGACCCCCGAAGGTTATGTGCAGTGCGTATTGCCCAAGCTTGAAAAGCACGGAATCACCTCCACGGTGACGCAGAACTCGCGCCACGCCAAGGTGCTGTTGACCAGCAAGATCGCCGCTGATGATGTGCTGGAAGCCTACAAGTCCCAGGACGGCACCAAAGTGTTCCTGTATGAGCGCAAGCCGCTGGCGTCCGCTATCACGCCGTCGCGCATTGAGCAGGCGGCCAAAGACTGCCAGTAATCGCCGCCTGCAGGAGCGGGCTGGCTCGCGAAAAACGGCAACGATGACGCGTGTTTCCTGATTGAACGCAGCACCTTGAGTTTTTCGCGAGCCAGCTGGCTCCTACATGAAGTCTTAATTGACTGAGATTTTCGCTTCGCTGCTGAAGCTGTCGACCGCCCTGACCAAGCCTTTGGCCGCCAACATCACCAACTCACCGCCTTTTTCCACCGTCGCCAGCGCCGGGTCCGAGCCCATGCGCCCATCGGGGAAGCGTGCGCGGAAGTCCAGTGCCTCGCGGATCGGCCCGGTGTTGGCAATTTTGGGTGAATAATCGGCTGACTTGATCGACTCCGGATACGCCCACTGCGTCACCGCGATTTCCGACGGCGTGGCATGGCTGCCATGGCCTACCGGAAATTGGCGCTGTGCCAGTTCGCTGACGCCTTCCAGATCCCACCAGTTCACCAGCTTCAGCGCGAACCCGGCCTCGCGACGGGCATAGCTGGCTTCAGCGTACAGCTCGGAAAACGCGGCTTCGATGGTGGCGATGTTGCCGCCGTGGCCGTTCAGAAACAGGATCTTCTCGAAGCCATGCCCGGCCAGTGAGCGCACCCAGTCGCCAATCGCGGCGATAAAGGTGGAAGGGCGCAGGGAAATGGTGCCGGGAAAGCCCAAGTGGTGCTGGGCCATGCCGATATTGAAGGTCGGGGCAATCAGGATGTCGGCGTTCCGCTGCGCCTCATGGGCGATGATCTCAGGGCACATCCAGTCCGTGCCCAAAAGGCCGGTGGGGCCATGCTGTTCATTGGAGCCAATGGGGACCACCACCGTGCGGCTGCGCTCCAGAAACTGCCCGATCTCGATCCAGGTTGACTTATGTAGAAGCATGCGGCGCTCTCTTTTATCTGTGGGGACAGGCTATCCGCCACGGATTGTACGACTACTGGCCACCTGTTGGGGTTTGCAATTGAGGTAAGTCGAGGACTTCAGCCAACGCTGGTCCGGGTACCAGGAAAACATGAATTGCCCATCCTTGAGCTTGTCCACCACCTGGCGCGCCACTTGCGGGCGTACGGCCGGGCAACCCTGGCTGCGACCGATGCGGCCTTCGCGTTTGCTCCACGCCGGGCTGACGTAGTCGGCGGCATGAATCACCAGTGCACGGTCGCGGGCCTGGTCGTTGAAACCGGGCTCCAGGCCGTCCATGCGCAATGAGTAGCCGTGGGTGCCCAGGTAGCTTTCCTGGGTGCGGAACAGCCCCAGGCTGGACTGGTGGCTGCCCTCGAGGTTGGAGAACTGAGTGGCGAAGTTCTCCCCGGAGTTCGCACCATGGGCCACCAGGTCGCGCAGCACGAGGGTTTTCTTGCGCAAATCGAAGATCCACAGTCGACGAGCGGTCGAGGGCTGGGAGTAGTCAATAACCGCCAGGCGATCGGAGCGTTCTTCACCATTATTGACCGCACACTGCACGGCGTTCAGGGCGCTTTTCAATACGGTGGGATTGAGTTCTGGAGCCGAGCGCGCCAGGCTGTTATACAAGGAGGGAGGATTGCCATTGGCGGCGAGCGCAGCCTGGCCCGATGCGGCCAGGCTTATGGCAGCCAGGCCGAGGCGGCAGATAAAAGTCAGCATCTACAGTACATCCCCCCACACTGTGGATTGGAGCCAAGTCATTGTTCAAAAAACACGCATGTTACTTGAGCATTTGCCTGCTCGTTGCACCACTGGTCGCAACAGCCGAGGCGTTGCCGGCAGACGCGGTGCCCGTGGTTTCACCCAGCCCGATCCAGATGGCCCTGGCGCAACTGCCCAGCGCCTGCCCTGACCTGGCTCCCCATATCGACCCCGCGGCGCTGGCGCGACTGCAAGCGTTCTACCAGCAGCAGGGTGACGCCGCGTTGTGGGCCACGGGCGAGCGCCGCCCAGCGTTGCAGGCCCAGTTGCAACTGCTGGCCGACGATGGCCTGGACCCTACCCACTATAGCCTGCCTGCGGTAGACGCCACGGCCAACGTGCTGTGCAGTGATATCGACGCCAGCCGCCAGTACCTGCAAGCCTTGCAGGACCTGCATTACGGTCGCCTGCAGCAATCGCGTTACGAGCCGCTCTGGCATTCCCAGCCGCCCCTCCATGACCCTGACGCCCAGGTGCTGGCGTTTGCCGCGACAGGCCTGCAAGACATGGCGCAAGGGTTCGACCAGGCCCGCCCCGGCGCCGACTTGTATCGCAGCCTGCGCAATGCCTACGCGACCGCGCGCCTGCAGCCGTTGCCCCACTGGGACCCGGTTGGCAACGGCCCCTTGCTGCGCCCCGGCATGGACGACCCGCGCGTGCCGGAACTGGCGCGCCGCTTGTTCAGCGGCGGTTATCTGGCCAAGGCGCCGACTGGCACCGGCCGGCAATACCGTGACGAACTGGTCAAGGCAGTGAAGGCTTTCCAGCAAAGCCACTCGTTGCAAGCGGATGGCGTGATCGGGGCGGGCACCGTGGCCGAACTCAACATCAGCCCGGCCATGCGTCGCGACCAACTGCGCATCAACCTGGAGCGTTTCCGCTGGCTGGCCCAGGACCTGGAGCCGGAGGGGGTGGTGGTCAATGTCGCGGCGGCGCAATTGAGCGTATACCAAAGTGGCATCCCCGTGTGGCAGACGCGCTTGCAAGTGGGCCGTGCCGAACGCCAGACGCCGCTGCTGAAATCACGCATCACCCGGTTGACCCTCAACCCCACCTGGACCATCCCGCCGACCATCATGCGCGAGGATAAACTCCCGGCCATCCGCCTCAACCCCGAATACCTGCGCCAGCAAAACCTGCAAGTGCTCGACGCCGAAGGCCATCCGCTGGCGCCGGAGCAAATCGACTGGGCCCGCCCCGGCAATATCCTGCTGCGCCAGGACGCCGGTCCGCGCAACCCGCTGGGCAAGATCGTGATGCGCTTCCCCAACCCGTACTCGGTGTACCTGCACGACACGCCCAGCCAGCCGCTGTTTACCAAAGGCCCGCGGGCGTTCAGTTCCGGGTGTGTGCGGGTGGAGCAACCGTTGTTGTTGCGCGACCTGTTGGTGAGCCCGGCCGAACGTACGCGCACCGATGAGTTGCTGGCCACTGGTGTGACCCATGAGTTCAGGCTGGCCACGCCGGTGCCGGTGCTGCTGGGCTATTGGACGGTGGAAGTAGATCGCCAGGGTGGGTTGGTGTACGCGCCCGATATCTATGGGCGCGACCCAGTGTTGATCAAGGCGATGGGGGCTGTGCTCTAGGACGCGCCCGGCCCCTCGGTACCGTTACTCGGGCATCAATTGCTGGCGGCACTCCAGCACCAGCCGGGCGCCGCCCAGCTCACTGGTGCCGACCTCCAGCTTGAAGCCATGCAGGTTGATGATCGCTGCGACGATCGAGAGACCCAAGCCGAAGCCGCCTTGTTGATCGCTTTCATCCACCCGATAGAAGCGCTGGAACACCGACTTGCGCTCGTCCACCGGGATGCCGGGGCCTGAGTCGAGCACTTCGATGCGCGTGCTGCCCATGTCACTGGCTGCGCGCAGGATGACCTTACCCCCGGCTGGGGTGAACTTGATCGAGTTGCTCAAGAGGTTGCTCAAGGCTTCGAACAGCAGTGCGCGGTCGCCGGTGATCCATGGCAGGGACTCGGGGGCTTGCAGCACCAACTCCATTTCGCCTTCTTCCGCCAGGGGCAGGTAGAAGTCATGCAGTTCGCGCAGCAGCGGCAATGGGTCCAGCACCAGAAAGCCCGAGCGCCGTTGGTGGTCTTCCAGCTCGGAGATCCGCAGCAGCCCGCGAAAACGCGCCATCAGTGTGTCGGTTTCGGCAATGGCGTCATCCAGCTTGACCGCATGCGCCGAGTCTTCTTCAGCTTGTTGCTTGATGCGGTAGAGCTGCGCGCGCAGGCGTGTCAGCGGGGTGCGCAGGTCATGGGCGATGTTGTCGCACACGCCCTTGACCTCGTTCATCAGTTTTTCGATGCGGTCGAGCATGGCGTTGACGATCGCCGCAAGCATATCCAGCTCGTCACGGCGGTTGGACAGCGGCAAGCGGTGCGTCAGGTCGCCGGCGACGATGGCCTCGGCGCTGGCCTGGATGCCACGGATGCGCCGCAGCGGCTGGCGACGCAATAAGTGCCAACCGGCAGCGCCCGGGATGATGGTCAGGGACAGTGCCCACAGCAGGGCGTGCCAGATGATCCGGGTGACGCCGAACAGCGAGCCGTTGGCGCGCACCAGCACCAGCCAGCGGCCGTCTTCGGTGTGGGTGGCGACGGCGTCGCAGCTGTCCTTGGGCAGTTTGGGGTCGTCGGAGTCGACGCAATTGGCCAGGGCGTGGATCTTGCCGTCCAGGGGCAGGTCAGGCGGTACCGCACGGATCGGCCCGCTCAAGGGGCGGAACTGCTCATCGAACAAACCGTAGGCGTCCACGCCCTTCATGTCGAAGGTCATGCTGGTGGTGAGTGCTTCTACCAGTTCCTCGCCGTCGAAACGCTGGAACAGGTGCTGGCGCTGCATCAGGGAGTGACGCGACAAGTCGCCCAGGTAACCCGAGACCTCGTAATAAAGCACCCCCATGAGGATGCAGCTCCACGCCACGAACAACGAACTGTACAGCGCGAGCAAGCGGCTGCTGGAAGAGCGCCAGCCCTTAGAGGGGTTCAGCAATGACATACCCGGAACCTCGTACCGTGCGGATCAACGGCGTGAGGCCCGGTGGATCGATTTTTTTGCGCAGGCGACCGATGTGCACGTCGATCAAGTTGGTGCCCGGGTCGAAGTGATAACCCCAGACTTCCTCGAAAATCATCATCCGCGACAGGATCTGCCCGGTGTTGCGCATCAGGAATTCCAGCAGTTTGTATTCGGTGGGCAACAGGCTCAGCGGTTGTTCGGCGCGGCTGGCTTCGCGGGTGATCAGGTTCAGTTCGAGGTCGGCCACGCGCAGGGCGGTTTCGAGTTCCTTGACCGTGCTTTTGCGCCGCAACAACACTTCGACCCGGGCGGCCATCTCGTCGGAGGCGAACGGCTTGGTCAGGTAGTCATCACCGCCGGCGCGCAGGCCGCGCACACGCTCGTCGACGTCGGAGAGGGCGCTGATCATCAAGATCGGCGTGGACACCCCAATGGTACGCAGTGTGGTGACGATGGCCAGGCCATCGAGTTCCGGCAGCATGCGATCGAGGGTGATCAGATCGTAATCACCACTTACGGCACGGACCAACCCTTCGCGGCCGTTGTCCACCCAATCTACGTCCAGTCCATGGCTACTCAGCTCGGCGACGATCTCGCGGGCCGTTACGGCGTCATCCTCGATGGTCAAAATGCGTGTCATAGGATTACCTGGTGAGCGTTCACACTAGAAGTGGGGGCATTTTGCCAAGAAATGATAACGGGCTTACTAAAAAAATATTCATGTTGGTCAAACCGGCCATTCGGCGGCTGAAAGTGCATAACGCCCACCCGTTACGGGCCATTCTTGCAAGTTGCACGGTTTTGAGAAGTTCAACTTATTTAATTTGTTGAAATATATAGGTTTTATTTTTGTCGACGACTGGCATGGTGCCTGCACTGTCCCTTTTGGGACTTGTAACACTATTTTTCATGCCTGGAGCGAAACAACAATGATCACATCCTCATCCACGCTGCAAGAGTCGAGCACGCACTCTGGGGTTTCCTGGGGGGCTATCTTCGCCGGAGCCGCAGCGGCGGCCGCGCTTTCCCTGATACTGGTGTTGCTGGGCTTTGGCCTGGGTTTCTCGGCGGTGTCGCCGTGGGCCGACAGCGGCATCAGCGCCAAGGGGCTTGGCATTTCTACCATTGTCTGGTTGGCCTTCACCCAGATCGTCGCGTCCGGCCTGGGCGGTTACATCGCCGGTCGGTTGCGTGTGAAGTGGGCCAATATGCATGGCGATGAAGTGTACTTCCGCGACACCGCCCATGGTTTCCTCGCATGGGCCGTCGCCACGCTGGTCACCGCGATGCTGGTGGTCGGTTCGGTCAGCAATGTGGTCAGCGGTGGTGTGAAAGCCGGTGCGTCCGTTGCCTCGGGTGCCGCCAGCGGCCTGACGCAAGCAGCCGGTGGTGCCGCCAAGGGTGCCAACAGCGGTGACTTCGATTATTACGTCGACAGCCTGTTCCGCGATGACCGCCCAGCCGCGGTCAGCGATGACGCTGCCCATGGTGTGGTTGCACGCATCTTCACCCGCACCCTGAGCAACGACGGTCAGCTTGCACCTGAAGACCGTACCTACCTGGCCCAGTTGATCAGCCAGCGCACCAACCTCAGCCAGGCCGATGCCGAAGCGCGTATCGACAAGGTCTACGGCGATGCCCGCAAAGCCATCGAAGACGCCAAGCTCAAAGCCAAGCAGGCTGCCGACACCGCTGCGAAAGTCGCCGCCTACACCTCGCTGTGGACCTTCATCACGCTGTTGATCGGTGCGTTCTTCGCCAGCTTCGCCGCCACCTTCGGCGGTCGTCGTCGGGATGCCGTGGTGTATGTCGAAACCGAAACCTACGTTCGTTAATTCAAGGAGAACAGTCTCATGCGCTCATTACTGCTGTGGTTCCTCGGTGTGCCTATCCCGGTCATCATCCTGATCGCGATCTTCATGCACTGATCGCCGAAATAAAAAAACGCGCCGGGACATCCCGGCGCGTTTTTTTTTGCTATCAGAAACGGGTTTTTATACCGGTCAGAGCAGCACCCCCGTACGTCAGCCCTGAACATCAACCCATCTACCCATGAGTCTTGCCCACCGTTGATTGTTGCTTCACTCAAGCCGCACCTGGCCGACAGGCGTAATGCCAGTCAGTTAAGAAAGAGAAAGGCTAAAAAGTACCTGTGGCGAGGGAGCTTGCTCCCGTTGGGCTGCGTAGCAGGCCCAGTCTTTTCAAGCCCAAAGCTGGGGCCGCTTCGCGACCCAACGGGAGCAAGCTCCCTCGCCACAGGTTACTCGTTGTCCGCTCTATCGCTTAACTGACTGGCAGTAGCCAACAGGCGCGGCTTTTTGCTGCAAGGCGAGCCAACTGCTGGCCAGCAACACACTGGCGGCTGACGTCATGATCACCAAGGCGGTTGACGTGCCATCCGACAGCAACCCCGTGAGCCAACTGCCCACGGCGGTGATGAACATCTGGATAAAGAAGAACAGCCCGGAGGCCGTCCCGGCTACCGCGCCATAGGGTTGCAACACCGACAGCTGGCAGGCTGGAATCGCCATGCCCACCGACACCATGATCACCACCATGGGCAGCACAATTGCCAGCCATTCCCCCGGCAACAGGGTGGTTGCCGTGGCCAGCGTCACGCTGCCCACGATGTTCAAACCGATGGCGGCGCTGATCAAACGGTCGGGTTCGAAGCGTTGCACCAGCCGCCGAAACAGGTTCGCGCCCAGCATGTAGCCGCTGATCGTGGCGGCAAACACCAGCGCGTAAGCCGTGGCAGACAAGTGAAAACCGCGCTGCAGCAGGGCCGACGACTCACTGATGAACGGAAAGTACGTGCTGTACACGCAGCCGATGGCGAGCGAATAGCGCAGGAAATAGCGGTCACGCAGCAGTTGGCGGTAGAGCTGCGACAGATTGCTCGGCGGCGCAGCAGCAACCTGTGCCGGACGGGTTTCCGGCAGGCGGTGATACACCACTAGGTACAGCACGGCTCCGATCAGCCCCAGCAGCACGAACAGCCCGCGCCAGTCGATCAAGGGCAGCATCAGGCTACCCAGCACGGGCGCGGCCATCGGCGACACGGCCATGGCCATGGAGATCAAGCCCAGCAGGCGCGCCTGTTCCTCGCGGTCGAAGTAGTCGCGCACGATCACCCGACCGATCACGGTGGTGCAGCATCCGCCCAGGGCCTGGAACAGGCGGGCGATGATCAGCACGCCGAGGTTGTCGGACAAGGCACAGGCGGCCGTGGCCGCTACATACAGGAACAGGCCGCTGAGCAGTACCGGTCGACGGCCGAAGCGGTCGGTCAACGGGCCGCTGACCAGCAGCGAAATCGCCGAGCCCAAGGCGTACAGCGTGAGGGTCAATTGCAGTTGGGCGTCGCGGGCGTGGAAATAGTCAGCCATGGCGGGGAGGGCCGGCAGGTGCATGTCCAGGGTGATACGCGGCAAGGCGATCAGTGCGGTCAGCAGCACCAGCCAGAAACCGGTGGAGAGGGCGCGTTGTGTCATGGAAAGCCTCGATGCAGTTCGTTGAGTCCTGAACTCTACTGGCTTTGTGGTTTAATCCTTTGAGCCACTTATGCCTGGAGCGATTGGACCACTTATGAGTCGAGGAAAAGCCGCATCCGCCTTGGACCTGCCACGTCCCGCGGCCTTGGACGCCGGCAAGCAGCAGGGCGCTTACGATGCGTTGCGTACAGCCATCCTGAACCGGCAACTGCCGGCGGGCAGTCGCTTGCCGTCCACCCGCAACCTGGCCGAACGTTGGTTGGTGTCGCGGGGTACCCTTGAGGCCGCTTACGAACGCTTGCAGGGCGAAGGCTACGTGCAGCGGGTAGCCGGTTCAGGCACTCGCGTGTGTGCGGTGATCCCCGAGCAATTCATTGCAGCCGCGGCACCCGGCACAAGCTCGCGCCGTGTGGCACTGCCTGATCAGCCTGACGCGGCGGTGCAAAGCCATGTGCCCTTCGTGGCACGGCGTCCGGATGCCGGACTGTTCGACTTGAAGACCTGGGCCCGCTGCATTTCCCGTGGTCTGCTCACCGTCGGCCCCGGCGTGCTGGAAGCCAGCCACCTGGCCGGGTTGCCGGCCCTGCGTGAACAGATCGCCGATTACCTGCGCAGCTATCGTGGCCTGCAATGCGAGGCGGATGAAGTGATCGTCACCACCGGCATTCGCCACGCCCTTGACCTGATCGCCCGCACGCTGCTCAAGCCCGGCGACACGGCCTGCGTTGAAGACCCCGGCTATAAGCCGGCGCGTCGCCTGTTCAGCCTGGCGGGGGCGCACATTCAAGCCATCCCGGTAACGGCTGAAGGCCTTGATTGCGACCAGTTGCCGGACACCGCGCGCCTGGCCTACGTGACCCCGGCGCACCAGGCACCGCTGGGCATGACCCTCTCGGTCTCGCGGCGCCTGGCGCTGTTGGATTGGGCCGGCCGCGCCGACGCCTGGGTGATCGAAGATGACTACGACAGCGAGTACAACTACAACAGCGCGCCCCTGGCGGCGCTCAAATCCCTGGATTGCGGCGACCGGGTGCTCTACTGCGGCAGTTTCAACAAGAACCTGTTCCCCGGTCTGCGCGTAGGTTTCATGGTGGTGCCCAAGGTGGTGCGCCCCGCGTTGTTGCGGACCCTGCAACTCACCGGGCATTCGGTGGGCGCCACGGATCAACTGGGGCTGGTGGAGTTCCTCGGCAGCGGTGCCTTTGTGCGTCACCTGCGCGCTTCCCGCCAGGCTTATCAGGCACGGCGCGATGCATTGCTCGCGTGCCTGCCCGATGGCTGCTCAGTGACTGGCCAGCAGGCTGGGCTGCACTTTGTACTGTGGTTGCCGCCGGGCGTGGAAGAACAGGATTTTTGCGAGCGCGCCGCTGCCGTCGGGTTGGCGTTGCAGCCGCTGGGCAAGTTCTGCGTGGAGGCACGCCTGGCGCCGGCGGTGATCATCGGCTATACCGCGCTGACCCTGGCGCAGATCCGTTTCCACGGCCGAGTGCTGGCGAAATTGCTGATGGCGAGGTGACTCGGTGTCTGCCGCTCAGTCTTCGAACCCGACCTGCTCATGAATCTCGTCCACTTTCAATTCCAGGCGATACGCCACCGCAATGAACAGCGCCTGGCACAGACACAGGGTGGCGCTCAACGAGCGGAAGGCGAACGAGGAACCTTCATTCACCAACAACACCGTATTGGCCCGCTTGGCCAGGGGCGACAGGTTGCTGTCGGTGATGATCAGGGTCTTGGCCTGTTGGTGCTGGGCGATGCGCAGGCAGTGCTGGGTCTCTTTGCCGTAGGGCGTAAAACTGATGGCGATCACCAGGTCGTTGGCCCGCACGCTGCGCATCTGTTCGCGGTAGCTGCCGCCCAGACCCGAAATCAGGTGAATGCGCTTGTTGGTGTGTTGCAGGTTGTAGACCAGGTAATCGGCCACGGCGAAGGAGCGGCGTACGCCGACCACATAGATATTGTCGGCGTTGACCACCAGGTCGACGGCTTTGTCGAACGCCGCGTCGTCGAGTTCCAGCCCCAGGCGCTCGATGCCGGACAGTGTCGCGTTGACGCATTCACGTGCCAGGTCGCCGCCGCTGGCTTTCTGCGACTTGTTGGCGATCATGCTGCGGATGCGCTGCTGATAGTTCTGCACCGGCGTGGTCTTGTGGGTATACGCCTCGCGAAACAGCGCCTGCATTTCACTGAACCCGCTGAAGCCGAACCGTTGGGAAAAGCGCACGATGGCCGACGGGTGCACTTCGCATTCGCGGGCGATGTCGCTGATGCGGTCGACCATGATTCGGTCGCTCTGCTGGCTCATGTAGCTGGCGATGCGTTTGAGCTGGCGTGGCAGGCTTTCGTATTCGTCGGTGATCAGCTGCAACAGGCGTTCGGCATTGATCGGAGGGCTGGCGATGTTTCCTTCCAGGGTGGTCTCGGGATCGGTGCGGGACATGGGCAATCCTTCTGGCGTTTTCATCTGTTGCGCTGATGGTGGCGCAAGTCTACAGGGTAGGCGCAAAAAAATACCCCGGCATCACGGTCCGCGCGGCTTGCTGAAACGATGCACGGTGGCTGGCGGGCCATTATGTCAGCTTATTGGAAAAAATATTCCACATAAAATAATTATGGAATAAATATTGATTGAGGCCGCCGGACGTTCTAGTCTGCTTCCACCAAGAGCGTTTGCCGCCGTCACGGAGCACAACGCAGGCTGATAAAAATAACAGGAGCCAGCATGGGCCAGACTCGTTTTGCCAGTGGGCGTCAATTGGATCTGATTTGCCTCGGGCGCTTGGGCGTCGACCTCTACGCACAGCAAGTGGGTGCGCGGCTTGAGGACGTGTCCAGTTTTGCCAAGTACCTCGGCGGGTCTTCCGCCAATATCGCGTTCGGCACGGCGCGACTGGGGCTCAGGTCGGCGATGCTGAGTCGGGTAGGGGATGACCATATGGGCCGTTTCCTGGTCGAGTCCCTGGCCCGTGAAGGCTGCGATGTCAGCGGCATCAAAGTCGACCCTGAACGCCTCACCGCCCTGGTGCTGCTCGGCCTCAAGGACCGAGAAACCTTCCCCCTGGTGTTCTACCGCGAAAACTGCGCGGACATGGCGCTGCGTGCCGAAGACATCAGCGAAGCCTTCATTGCGTCCAGCAAAGCCCTGCTGATCACCGGCACGCATTTCTCCACCGATGGCGTGTACAAGGCCAGTCTCCAGGCCCTGGACTATGCCGCCCGGCATGACGTCAAGCGTGTGCTGGACATCGACTACCGCCCGGTACTCTGGGGCCTGGCAGGCAAGGCGGACGGTGAAACCCGGTTTGTCGCCAACCAGAATGTCAGCCAGCACGTGCAGAAAATCCTGCCGCTTTTCGACCTTATCGTTGGCACTGAAGAAGAGTTCCTGATCGCCGGCGGCAGTGAAGATCTGTTGACCGCCCTGCGCACCGTGCGTGAACTGACCCCGGCCACCTTGGTGGTCAAGCTCGGCCCGCAGGGCTGCACGGTGATCCACGGCGCAATCCCGCCGCGCCTGGAAGACGGCGCGATCTATCCCGGCGTGCGGGTTGAAGTGCTCAATGTATTGGGCGCCGGCGATGCGTTTATGTCGGGCTTCCTCAGCGGTTGGCTGAACGATGCTAGCGATGAGCGTTGCAGCCAGTTGGCCAATGCCTGTGGCGGCCTGGTGGTGTCGCGCCATGCCTGCGCTCCGGCGATGCCGACGCCCGCCGAACTGGATTACCTGTTCAACAGCCCGGTGCCCATCACCCGGCCGGATCAGGATGTCACCCTGCAACGCCTGCATCGCGTCACGGTGCCGCGCAAGGCCTGGAAGCAGTTGTTCGTGTTTGCCTTCGACCACCGCTGGCAATTGGTGGACCTGGCGCAAAAGGGCGGGCAGGGCCCGGAGCGCATCAGCGCGATCAAGCAACTGTTCATCCAGGCCATCGAACGGGTAGAGAAAAAACTCAGTGAGCAGGGTATCGAAGCCGATGTTGGCCTGCTGGCCGACCAACGTTTTGGCCAGGATGCGCTCAACTCCGCGAGCGGTCGCGGCTGGTGGATTGCGCGTCCGGTGGAGGTGCAGAACTCGCGGCCCCTGGCGTTCGAGCACGGCCGTTCGGTCGGCAGTAACTTGATCGCCTGGCCCCAGGAGCAAATCATCAAGTGCCTGGTGCAATTCCACCCGGACGACGAGCCGCTGCTGCGCCTGGAACAGGAAGCGCAACTCAAGGCGGTGTATGAGGCTTCCCTGGTCAGCGGCCATGAACTGCTGCTGGAGGTCATCCCGCCCAAGGATCATCCATCCACTTACCCGGATGTGCTGTATCGCAGCCTCAAGCGCCTGTACAACCTGGGCATCTACCCGGCGTGGTGGAAGATCGAAGCGCAGTCGGCCGAGGACTGGAAAAAGCTCGACGAACTGATCCAGGAGCGCGACCCGTACTGCCGTGGCGTGGTGCTGCTGGGCCTGAATGCATCGGCTGAAAGCCTCGCCAATGGCTTCCTGCAAGCCAGCCACAGTACCACCTGCCGGGGTTTCGCCGTGGGCCGTACGATCTTCCAGGCGCCGAGCCGGGCGTGGATGGCGGGGGAGATTGATGATCAGACCCTGATTGAGCACGTGCAGGCAACGTTTGAACAACTGATCAACGCCTGGTGCAGTGCGCGATCCTGAACACCGTTTTCAACTTGAAATGCAATCAAATGTGGGAGGGGGCAAGCCCCTTCTACATCAAGCAGATCCGAGCGATCTCTGGATAAAAACAAAAGGTGCAGCCATGCCCGCAATCCGAATTGGCATTAACCCGATCTCCTGGAGCAACGACGACCTGCCGGCCCTGGGCGGTGAAACGCCCTTGAGCACGGCCCTCAGCGAAGGCAAGGACATCGGCTACGAAGGTTTTGAACTCAACGGCAAATTCCCCAAGGACGCCAAGGGCGTCGCCGACGTGTTGCGCCCCTACGACCTGGCGCTGGTCTCCGGCTGGTACTCCAGCCGCCTGGCGCGGCGTTCGGTGGCCGAAGAAATCGAAGCCATCGCCGGCCACGTCGAACTGCTCAAACAGAATGGCGCCACGGTGCTGGTGTATGGCGAAGTCGCCGACTCCATCCAAGGCTCGCGTATCCGCCTGATCGAACGTCCGCGCCTGCACAGCGAGCAAGCCTGGCAGGCATACGCCGACAAACTCACAGAATTGGCGCGTTTCACCCTGTCCCAAGGTGTGCGCCTGGCCTATCACCACCATATGGGCGCCTACGTCGAGTCGCCTGAAGACATCGACCAGCTTATGCGCCGGACAGGCCCTGAAGTCGGCCTGTTGTTCGATTCCGGCCACTGCTACATGGGCGGCGGCGAACCTGTCGAGGTGCTGCGCAAACACATCGACCGCGTTTGCCACGTGCATTTCAAGGACGTGCGCAAACCCGTGGTGCAACTGGCGCGCAACCAGATGTGGAGCTTCCCCGATTGCATCGTCAACGGCACCTTCACTGTGCCGGGTGACGGCGATATCGATTTTGCCGAACTGCTTGATGTGCTGCTGGCCGCGAAGTACGAGGGCTGGCTGGTGGTGGAAGCCGAGCAGGACCCGGCTGTGGCACCCAGCTACATCTACGCCAAAAAGGGTTACGACACCTTGCGCGCGCTTCTCAACGAGAGGGTTTGAGTGATGAGCTTGCTGGTCAAAAGCAGTAAACGCGGACAAACCATGGTCGCCTTGGAAGCCGGGCGCCTGGAGTATGTGGGTTTTTCCGCTTACCGCCTGAGCCTGGGCGAAACCCTGCCGGTCAGCGCCGGGGATAAAGAGTTGTGCCTGGTGCTGCTCAGTGGTCGGGTCAATATCCAGGGCGAGGGCTTCAACTGGCAGAACCTCGGCGATCGTCAGTCGGTGTTCGAGGATAAATCCCCGTTCGCCGCCTACCTGCCGCCCGGCACCGATGCCCAAGTGACGGCGTTGAGCGATGTGCAAATTGCCGTCTGCGCCGCGCCCGGCGCAGTGGGTTTCGAACCCCGCCTGATCCGCCCCGAACAGTGCAAGCGCAGCGTGCGTGGCAAGGGCGCGAACACCCGCTATGTCTGCGACATCCTGCCCGACAGCGAGCCGGCTCATTCACTGCTGGTGGTGGAAGTGCGCACGCCGTCCGGGCATTCGTCGAGCTACCCGCCGCACAAGCATGATACCGACGACCTGCCGCGCCAGAGTTTTCTCGAAGAAACCTACTACCACCAGATCAACCCGCCGCAGGGCTTCGTGTTCCAGCGTGTCTACACCGATGACCGCAGCATCGACCAGGCCATGGCCGTGGAAAACAGCGACTTGGTGGTGGTGCCCAAGGGCTATCACCCGGTCAGCGTGCCGTATGGCTATGAGTCCTATTACTTGAACGTGATGGCCGGCCCCAAGCGTGCCTGGCATTTCCATAACGACCCGCAGCACAGCTGGCTGCTGGACCTTTAAGGGGCGCTTCATGACCACAACTCGACTGACCATGGCCCAGGCCCTGGTGAAATTCCTGGATAACCAATACATCGAAGTCGATGGCGTGCAGAGCAAGTTTGTCGCCGGGGTGTTCACGATTTTCGGCCACGGCAATGTGCTGGGCCTGGGCCAGGCCCTGGAGCAGGACAGCGGTGACCTGGTGGTGCATCAGGGCCGCAACGAGCAAGGCATGGCGCATGCGGCCATCGGTTTTGCCAAGCAGCACCTGCGCCGCAAGATCTACGCGTGCACCGCGTCCGTGGGGCCGGGTGCGGCCAATATGCTGACCGCCGCCGCGACGGCCACCGCCAACCGCATCCCGTTGTTGCTGTTGCCCGGCGACGTCTACGCCAGCCGCCAGCCCGACCCGGTATTGCAACAGATCGAACAGTTCCATGACTTGAGTATCAGCACCAACGACGCCTTCCGTTCCGTGAGCAAGTACTGGGACCGGATCAACCGCCCCGAGCAGTTGATGACGGCGGCGATTCACGCCATGCGCGTGCTCACCGACCCGGCTGAAACCGGCGCGGTCACCCTGGCACTGCCCCAGGACGTGCAGGCCGAAGCCTGGGACTATCCGGATTATTTCCTGCAAAAGCGCGTGCACCGCATCGAGCGTCGCCCGCCCACCGCGGCAATGATCGCTGATGCCGTGGCGGCGTTCGCGGGCAAGCGCAAACCATTGATCATCTGCGGAGGCGGGGTACGCTACTCCGGCGCGAATGCCGCACTGCAAGCGTTTGCCGAACGCTTTGATATTCCGTTCGCCGAAACCCAGGCGGGCAAGAGCGCCGTGGTCTCCAGCCATCCGCTGAATGTCGGAGGGCTGGGGGAGACCGGTTGCCTGGCGGCCAACCTGCTGGCGCCGGACGCGGACCTGATCATCGGCATCGGCACCCGGTACACCGACTTCACCACGTCGTCGAAATCGCTGTTCAAACATGCCGAGGTGACGTTCCTCAACCTCAATATCAGCCCCTGCGACGCCTTGAAGCTGGATGGCGTGCAAGTGCTGGCGGATGCGCAAGTCGCCCTTGAAGCGCTGGCCGACGCGCTGGGTGATTATCGCGCCGGGTGGGGCGAGCAGATCCACGCGGCCAAGGCTCGGCTCGACGCCGAAATCGCGCGTGTGCATCAAGTGGAATATCAGGGCGACGACTTTGTGCCTGAGGTCGACGACTGCCTGGACCGTGCGGTGCTGCGCGAATTTATCGAGCTGACCGGCTCCTGCCTGACCCAAAGCCGCGTACTCGGCGTGCTGAACCAGACCCTGGCCGACGACGCGATCATCGTTGCCGCCGCCGGCAGCCTGCCCGGTGACCTGCAGCGCGCCTGGCGCAGCAAGGGCGTCAACACTTACCACGTCGAGTACGGCTATTCGTGCATGGGCTACGAGATCAACGCTGCCCTGGGCGCGAAGCTGGCCGAGCCAACCCGCGAAGTCTATGCACTGGTTGGCGATGGCTCCTACATGATGCTGCATTCGGAGCTCGCCACCTCGATTCAGGAGCGGCGCAAAATCAACGTGGTGCTGTTCGACAACATGGCCTTCGGCTGCATCAATAACCTGCAGATCGGCAACGGCATGGACAGCTTCGGCACTGAATTCCGCTTTCGCAACCCTGAGAGCGGCAAGCTCGATGGTGGGTTGGTACCGGTGGACTTCGCTATGAGTGCGGCCGCTTACGGCTGCAAGACCTACCGGGTGAGCACGGTGGAGCAACTGGAAGCGGCCTTGGCCGATGCGCGCACGCAGACCGTCTCGACGCTGATCGACATCAAGGTGCTGCCAAAGACCATGGTCCATGGCTACCTGTCGTGGTGGCGGGTGGGCGTGGCGCAGGTCTCCACCAGCGAACGCACGAATGCGGCGGCGAAAAAACTCAATGAGCAGTTGGCCAAGGCTCGGCAGTACTAATAACAAGAGGAGTGAATATATGTCGTTGAAGCTTGGAGTGATCGGTACGGGCGCCATCGGCCGGGACCATATCCGTCGTTGCAGCCAGACCCTGCTCAACAGCCAGGTGGTGGCAGTGACCGATATCAACCTTGCGCAAGCGGCCCAGGTGGTGGCGGATTTGAAACTGGACGCCGAGGTGTACCCGGACGGCCATGCGCTGATCGCTTCGCCGCAGGTTGAGGCGGTGCTGGTGACGTCCTGGGGGCCGAGCCACGAGGAGTTCGTGCTGGCGGCCATCGCCGCCGGCAAGCCGGTGTTCTGCGAGAAACCCCTGGCAGTGACGGCCGCAGGCTGCCGCAGGATCGTCGACGCCGAAGTGGCTTATGGCAAGCGCCTGGTGCAAGTCGGTTTTATGCGCCCGTATGACGAAGGCTATCGCGCCCTCAAGGCGGTGATCGACAGCGGCCGGATCGGCGAGCCATTGATGCTGCACTGCGCGCACCGCAACCCGACGGTGGGGGAGAACTACACGACCGATATGGCGATCACCGACACCCTGATCCACGAGCTGGACGTGTTGCGCTGGTTGCTCGACGACGATTACGTCTCGGTGCAAGTGGTGTTCCCGCGCAAGTCGAGCAAGGCGTTGGCGCACCTGCGCGATCCGCAGATCGTGCTGCTGGAAACCGCCAGGGGCACGCGCATTGATGTGGAAGTGTTTGTGAACTGCCAATACGGCTATGACATCCAGTGCGAAGTGGTAGGGGAGACCGGCATCGCCAAACTGCCGGAGCCGTCCCAGGTGCAATTGCGCAGTGATGCGAAACTGTCGAACGCGATTTTGATGGATTGGAAAGATCGGTTTATCGGGGCCTACGACGTGGAGTTGCAAGCCTTCATTGACAGCGTGCGCGCAGGCCAGGTGGGCGGGCCTTCCGCGTGGGATGGGTTTGCGGCGGCGGTGGCGGCGGATGCCTGTATCGAGGCGCAGGGCAGTGAGCAGATCGTGAAGGTGAGCTTGCCCGAGCGCCCGCGCTTCTACGGCTGATCGCAAACGTATCGTTGCACTGCAGTCGGTGTGGGAGCGAGCAAGCCCCACACATTTGCATTGGGTGTGCAGTTCAAGAAGGAGTTCAAGCATGCGAATTGGACTGGTCGGCTACGGCCACGGCGGGCGCTTCTTTCATGCGCCGCTGATTGCCACACTGCCGGGCGCCACGTTTGTTGGGGTGGTGACACGCTCGCCGGAGCGCCGGCAACAATTGAACAGCGACCACCCCGGTGTGAAAGCTTTCGACAGCATTGGCCAGATCGTCGAGGCCGGTGTCGACGCGCTGGTCATTTCCACGACGCTCAAGGGCCGCCCGGCGCTGGTATTGGAGGCCATCGAACACGGCGTGACCGTGGTCAGCGACAAACCCTTCGCCGCCAATGCTGAACAGGCCCAAGCCCTGATTACCGCCGCCGAACGCCAGGGCGTACTGTTGAGCGTCTATCAGAACCGGCGTTGGGATTCGGATTACCTGACCTTGCGCAAGCTCATCGACGCGGGTGTCCTGGGCGAAATCACCCGGTTTGAATCCCGGGTCGAACGCTACAGCCCGCAAGCAGTGGGCAACGCCAGTGGCGGTGGTTGGTTGCGCGACCTGGGCAGCCATCTGGTGGACCAGGCGCTGCAACTGTTCGGCCCCGTGGACCGGGTGTTTGCGCAACTGCAGTACAGCCGCGAGCACCCCTACCTCGACCACGGTTTTTTTGTGTGCCTGACGCACGCCAATGGCGTGATTTCGCATTTATGGGGCAGTGCGTTGCAAAACAGCCAGGCGCCGCGCTTTCGGGTGAGCGGCACCTTGGGGTGTTACACGGTGGACGGACTGGACGGCCAGGAAGCAGCCTTGATGGCCGGCAAGTCACCGAAAACTGAAGGTGAACATTGGGGCGCTGAAGAACATCGGCGCTGGGGTTGGTTCGAGCAGGGGCCGGAACGCGAGCGTGTGCCGTCGGAAAAAGGCTGCTGGACCCAGTTCTATCGTCAGTTGCTGTGTGCAGTGCAGGGCCACGGCCCGCTGCCGGTGGATGCCTATGAGGCGTTGGAAACCACCCGTATATTGGACGCCGCACGCCTGAGCGCCGAGCGCCAGCAAGTGGTTTCAACGAAAATGGAATAAAATTCTAAAATGTGTTGATGTAGAAATTATTTTCCAATAAAGTCTTTTCCAGGTTGCAAAAAGTACGTTCGAACCCGATTCGCACGGCTCAACAAAAACAAGATCAAAAACAACCAGGTACCGTCAGATGAAAATCTTCAGCGCTGTACTGCGAGTTTTACGCTCCCTCTTCGCGCCACGCGGTCTGCCCCGCCCCCGTCCGTTTTATTTTTCCTTCCTTAATGTGCTGTGTGTCGAAACCCAAGGCGCGCTGGTGTGCTGCATTCCAGGCGCACCGGTGGTTCGACTGCCCGCCGAGCTCTGATAAACGCAACGTCCAGAAAACCAACAAAAATGTGGAGACAGACCGTTCATGAAGACCCCGATCCGATTTACCGCGCTGGCGTTGTCCATCCTGCTGACCAGCGGCTTTGCTTCGGCCGCCGATCTCAAGATCGGCGTGAGCATGTCGCAATTCGATGACACCTACCTGACCAACGTGCGTGAGTTCATGGTTGAGCAAGCCAAGTCCTATCCCAAGGGCGACGGCGTACAGCTGCAATTCGAAGACGCCCGGGCTGATGTGGTCAAGCAATTGAGCCAGGTCGAGAATTTCATCAGTCAGAAAGTCGACGCGATCATCGTCAACCCGGTGGACACCGCCTCCACGGCAAGAATCAGCAAGGAGGCGACCGCGGCCGGCATTCCGCTGGTCTACGTCAACCGTCGACCCGACCAGAAGGACCTACCCAAAGGTGTCGCCGCCGTGACCTCCAATGATGAAGAGGCCGGCCGCCTGCAAATGCAGTACATCGCCGACAAATTGGGCGGCAAGGGCAAGATCGTGATCCTGCTCGGTGACCTGGCGAACAACTCCACCACCAACCGCACCAAGGGCATCAAGGAGGTCCTGGCCAAGTACCCGGATATCAAGATCGACCAGGAACAGACCGGCATCTGGCTGCGTGACAAGGGCATGACCCTGGTCAACGACTGGTTGACCCAGGGCCGCGAGTTCAATGCCGTGCTCGCCAACAACGATGAAATGGCCATTGGTGCCGCCATGGCCTTGAAATCAGCCGGTACCAAGCCGGGCAGCGTATTGATTGCCGGTGTGGATGGTACGCCGGATGGCTTGAACGCGATTTCCAAGGGCGAGATGACGGTGTCGGTGTTCCAGGACGCAAAAGGCCAGGCGGGCGGTTCGGTAGAGGCGGCACGCAAGATGGCCAAAGGTGAAGCGGTCGAGCAGAACATTGTCATCCCGTTCAAGCTGATCACGCCGGACAATCTCAAAGACTTCAAGTAGCCCTGGCATAACAACAATAAGCCGGCAGGGCGGTCTCGGCCGCCCTGCAGATGGAGTACTTTTCTATGTTCGCTCAAGCGACTGCTTCGCAGCCTCCCGGTACCCGGTCTGTCGAACCGCAAGAACCCTACCTGTTGGAAATCGTCAACGTCAGCAAGGCCTTTCCCGGTGTCGTGGCCCTGGCCGATGTGCAACTGCGGGTGCGCCCAGGTACGGTGCTGGCGCTGATGGGCGAGAACGGCGCAGGCAAGTCGACGCTGATGAAGATCATTGCCGGTATCTATCAACCGGACGCCGGCCAGATTCGCCTGCGGGGCCGGCCGATCAAGTTCGAAACACCCTTGGCGGCGCAGAAGGCCGGGATCGCGATGATCCATCAGGAACTCAACCTGATGCCCCACATGAGCATTGCCGAGAATATCTGGATCGGCCGTGAGCAGCTCAACAGCCTGCACATGGTCAACCACCGCGAAATGCACCGCTGCACCGCCGAGTTGCTGGCGCGCTTGCGGATCAACCTGGACCCCGAAGAGCAGGTGGGGAACCTGAGCATTGCCGAACGGCAGATGGTCGAGATCGCCAAGGCGGTGTCCTACGACTCCGATATCCTGATCATGGACGAACCGACCTCGGCGATCACCGAAAAGGAAGTCACCCACCTGTTTTCGATCATTGCCGACCTCAAGTCTCAGGGCAAAGGCATTGTCTACATCACGCACAAAATGAACGAAGTGTTCGCCATCGCCGATGAAGTGGCGGTGTTCCGTGACGGCCAGTACATCGGCTTGCAACGTGCCGACAGCATGAACAGCGACAGCCTGATCTCGATGATGGTCGGCCGCGAACTGAGCCAGTTGTTCCCGGTGCGCGAGACACCGGTCGGCGAGCTGCTGCTGTCGGTGCGCGATCTGAGGCTGGACGGGGTGTTCAAGGGTGTCTCGTTCGACCTGCACGCCGGTGAAATTCTCGGTATTGCCGGGTTGATGGGCTCGGGCCGCACCAACGTCGCAGAAACCCTGTTCGGTATCACCCCGAGCGACGGCGGGCAAATGACCCTCGACGGCAAGGCCATACGCATCACTGATCCGCACATGGCGATTGAAAAAGGCTTCGCGCTGCTGACCGAAGATCGCAAGCTCAGCGGCCTGTTTCCGTGCCTTTCGGTGCTGGAAAACATGGAAATGGCGGTGCTGCCGCATTATTCGGGTAACGGGTTTATCCAGCAGAAGGCCCTGCGGGCGCTGTGCGAAGACATGTGCAAGAAGCTGCGTGTGAAAACCCCATCCCTCGAACAATGCATCGACACCTTGTCCGGCGGCAACCAGCAGAAGGCGCTGTTGGCGCGCTGGCTGATGACCCAGCCACGGCTGCTGATTCTCGATGAGCCCACTCGCGGCATCGACGTGGGCGCCAAGGCTGAGATCTATCGCTTGATTGCCTTCCTCGCCAGCGAAGGCATGGCGGTGATCATGATTTCCTCGGAACTGCCCGAAGTGCTGGGCATGAGCGACCGGGTGATGGTGATGCACGAAGGCGAACTGATGGGCACCCTGGACCGTGCGGATGCGACCCAGGAAAAAGTCATGCAGCTGGCTTCCGGTATGACGGCAGTCCACTGACGTACAGAGTAAGAAGGTGATTGGCTATGAACGCGATAACAAAAAACAAGCCTGCTGCGGCGCCGGTCAAGAACCGTCGACGCATGCCCACCGAGTTGAGCATTTTCCTGGTGCTGATCGGCATCGGGCTGGTGTTTGAACTGTTTGGCTGGATTGTGCGGGACCAGAGTTTTTTAATGAACTCCCAGCGGCTGGTGCTGATGATCCTGCAGGTGTCGATCATCGGACTGCTGGCGATTGGCGTGACCCAGGTGATCATCACCACGGGTATCGATTTGTCCTCGGGCTCCGTGTTGGCGCTATCGGCTATGATTGCCGCCAGCCTGGCGCAGACGTCCGACTTTTCCCGGGCAGTGTTCCCAAGCCTGACGGATTTGCCGGTATGGATCCCGGTGGTGATGGGGCTGGGCGTGGGGCTGCTGGCGGGGGCGATCAACGGCAGCATCATTGCCGTCACCGGCATTCCGCCGTTCATTGCCACCCTGGGCATGATGGTCTCGGCCCGTGGCCTAGCGCGTTACTACACGGAAGGCCAGCCGGTGAGCATGCTTTCGGACGCATACACCGCGATTGGCCGTGGCGCCATGCCGGTGATCATTTTCCTGGTGGTCGCGGTGATCTTCCATATCGCCCTGCGCTACACCAAATACGGCAAGTACACCTACGCCATCGGCGGCAACATGCAGGCGGCGCGTACCTCGGGGATCAACGTCAAGCGCCATCTGATCATTGTCTACAGCATCGCCGGCTTGCTCGCCGGGCTGGCCGGCGTGGTGGCTTCGGCGCGTGCCGCCACCGGCCAGGCCGGCATGGGCATGTCCTATGAGCTGGATGCGATTGCCGCCGCGGTGATCGGCGGCACCAGCCTGGCGGGCGGGGTAGGGCGTATCACCGGCACCGTGATCGGCGCGCTGATCCTCGGCGTGATGGCCAGCGGGTTCACTTTCGTCGGAGTGGATGCGTATATCCAGGACATCATCAAGGGGTTGATCATCGTGGTGGCGGTGGTGATCGACCAATACCGCAACAAACGCAAGCTCAAGCGCTGACAGGTACCGGCCAACCCGTTCAAAAAACAGCAACGCGGCGCCTAATACCAGTCAGTTAAGGGTGAACGCTGTATGTGTGGCGAGGGAGCTTGCTCCCGTTGGGTCGCGAAGCGGCCCCGCTGTTTGTTTACACAGCATGGGACTGCTGCGCAGTCCAACGGGAGCAAGCTCCCTCGCCACGGGTTACTTTTCAGCCTTTCTCCTTCTTGACTGACTGGCATTAGGATCAGTGATCCGGTTTCCTTTCGGCAACCGTCAACTTCAACAACATCTTCGACAAGTCCTACTACACCAACGTGGGCTTCTACAACTCGGCCATCTACGGTGAGCCGCGCAACGTGATGGTCGGCACCCGCTGGGACTTCTGATGTGAAGTCTTGATCACCCTGGGCGTTTTTTTATGCGCACACAAACACGGCGCAAAAAAAACGGATCAGTGACTA
>NZ_JALMFA010000030.1:0-4204 GCF_023242545.1 Pseudomonas sp. MWU13-2517
TTGCGCAGCAGGCCCCGGTTGACCACGCCGAAACGCGTCGGCAAATGCCCGAGGAACAGGTTCTCGGCCACGCTCATTTCCGGCACCAGGTGCAGCTCCTGGTGGATCACCGCCACACCGCTGGCGATGCTGTCGGCGGCATTCTTGAAGGCCATGACCTGCTCGCCGATCTGCACGGTGCCGCTGCTCGGAATATAGGCGCCGCCAAGGATTTTCAGCAGCGTCGACTTGCCCGCGCCGTTCTCGCCCATCAGCGCATGTACCGTGTGCGGCCGCGCTTCAAAGCTGATCTGCGCCAGAGCCTTGACCCCGGGAAACTCCTTGCCGATGCCGTTGAAGCGCAAGGCCGCGCCGGTCATTTCCACAGACCGATCTTGGTCAGTTCTTCCTGGAAGTTGGCGCGGGTGATCAGCGTCACTTCATCCATGGCCGTGTACTTCGCCGGCTCTTTACCGCTGGTGACCCACTCGTACATCGCCAGCGCCGTGTTGTAGCCCTCGATATGCGGGCTTGGCAGCATTGAACCGAAGAAGCCGCTGTCGGGCTTTTTCAGCTCGCCAATGGCGTCGGTGCCATTGATACCGATGCCGATCACATTGGCCGCCTTGAAGCCGGCGCTTTCGGTGGCACGTACACCGCCGAGTACGGTGTTGTCGTTCATGCCACCGATGATCAGGTTTTTTGCGCCGCCGGGCAGCTTGACCAGGGCCGAATTGGTGGCGTCCATGCTGCCGGGAACGTCGAGCGTCTTGAGCGCGGCAGTGAGGATGTGGTCCTTGGGAATGCCCGCCTCTTCCAGGGATTTGATCGAACCGTCAGTGCGCTTCTTGCCGGTATCGAGTTCGTTATAGGTGTTGATAACGGCGTATGTCTCCTTCCAATCCCAGCCACGCTTCTTCGCCTCGGCCGCCATCGCGGCGCCCTGTTTCTGGCCCACTTCAAAAGCGGCCATGCCCAGGTACGGGACGTCTTCCATGAAGTTGCCCTTGGCGTCGACAAAACGATCGTCCACGGCCATCACTTTCAAACCGTTGACCTTGGCTTTGCTGACGATAGCCGGGCCAAGCGACACATCCGGCGGGCAAATCACAAAGCCCTTGGCACCGTTGGCGGCCAGGCTGTCGATGGCCGAGAGGGTTTTCTCGCCGTCGGGCACGGCGATCTTGATCACGGTGAAGCCATGTTCCTTGCCGGCTTTTTCGGCAAAGGCCCATTCAGTCTGGAACCAAGGTTCTTCGGCCTGTTTGACCAGGAAACCGATCTTCACTTCTTCGGCCGATACAGAGCCGCTGAAAGCGACAGCGAGCGCCAGGGCGCCGAGTGTTTTCTTAAGCATGAACCACCTCCTTCTTATTATTGAAAACCGTATTAGTCGTGGTACATCACAGAACGCCCGCCATCGATCATCAGGCAGGTTGCATTGATAAAAGGCGCCTCGTCGGTCGCCAGGAACAGCGCCGTCATCGCCACCTCGATGGGCTGGCCGATGCGCTTGGGCGGGTGCAGGTCGAAGGCACGCTGACGCTCGGCGTGGGGGTCGGGGAAACCGTTCCAGTAGTCGACGTTGAGCTGGGTTTCGATATAACCCGGAGCGATGGCATTTACGCGGATGCCCTTGGGGGCATATTCGACCCCCAGCGCGCGGGTCAGGCCGAGCAGGCCGTGCTTGGCCACCGGGTAAGGAAAGCAACCGGGAATGATATGGCTGGAATGGGTGGAGGCGATATTGATGATGTTGCCGATGCCTTGCTCGATCATGTGCGGCAACACCGCGCGGCAACCGAACCAGGCACCGTCAAGGTCGATGGCGAAGCAGCGGCGCCAATCCTCGCCGGTCATCTCCAGCGGATCTCGGAACACGTTGACTCCGGCGCAATTGACCAGCACATCAACGCGCCCGAAACGCTCGATGGCCACATTGACCAACGCCTGCCATTGTTCCCTGGACGTGATATCAACCGGGTGCGCGACGACTTGCGCGCCACGCTCGCGCCAGTGGGTGGCGACTTTCTCGACTTTTTCACCCTGGATATCCGCGATGACCAGGCGCGCCTGCTGGGCCTGGAAGCAGGCCACAATCGCCTCGCCAATGCCTTGGGCGGCGCCGGTAATGATCACCACTTTGTTTTTCAGCCGCTCGCCATAAACAGGCTCGGGCACCGCGGGTAGTGATAACGGTTGGGGCTGCATCGCTTCACCTGTTTTATTTTTGGTAGTGAGTGCTGATGCAGCCGACTATAAACCCATCTTTTGGGGTATCTCAATATATAAATTTACATCCCATATAGTGAGAAAAAGACAAAAAAATGTGAGAGGGGCTTGCTCTCGATAGCGGTGAATCAGTCAGTCTCTCTGTCTGCTGTCCACTGCTGTCGGGAGCAATCCCCCTCTCACATTGATCTTCAGTATTTTCGCAAGGTCGCCTCAGCCCTGGGCAAAGTCGCGCAAGGCGTCCCCTTCCATGCGGTAGCGCACCCATTCTTCCTGCGGTTGGGCGCCGATGGATTTGTAGAAGGCGATCGCCGGCTCGTTCCAATCCAGCACGCTCCACTCGAAACGCCCACAACCGTTGTCGCAGGCGATTTTTGCCAGGTGGCGCAATAACTTCTTGCCGGCTCCGCCACCGCGCTGTTCGGGATTGATGTACAGGTCTTCCAGATACAGGCAGTTGCTCCCAAGCCACGTGGAGTAACTGAAGAAGAAGACCGCAAAACCGATCGGCAAGCCGTCGCGCAGGCACATCAGGCCATGGGCGGTGGCGCCCTCGCTGAACAGGCTGCGCTCGATATCCGCCACGCTGGCGATGACTTCATGCCGGGCCTTTTCGTATTCGGCAAGCTCGGTGATGAAAGTCAGGATCTGCGCAGCATCGCTGGGCACGGCGGGGCGAATCTCGATGGTCATGGGCAGGCCTTGGACAATTTCAAAGCACACATACTAAGGGGCTTTGATGACTGATTGCAGGGCTATTGGCGGCTTGCTACACAAAATTTTACAGGTGCTTCGATACCGCTCGTCGTCATCAAGGCACAAACCACAAACAGCGGCGGACCAATAAGAGGTAAGGACATTAATCATATGGAGACATCCTCATGAAACATTCCAAGTTTGCCGCCCTCGCCCTCTCCGGCCTGCTGTCCGCCACCGCGCTGAGCGCGCTTGCCGCGACGTCGTCCACCGGGCCGACCAACCCCGCCACCACCGAATCGCAAAAATCCATGGGTACCGGCATGGACACCAATGGCGGTGCGATCATCGATAACGGCGCAGGTGCCGACCCACGCACCAAGGGCAACGATACCCAACGCCAGGCGCCTGCTGCAGTCGGCAACGGCAAGATGGGCCCGGGGGTGAATGCCGAGCCCAAAGTAAACAAAGGCGACGACAACAACATTCCTGGCGCGCCAAAACAGCCTGCGCCTTGACCCCTCGAGCATGACGAACACCCGATCATTCCCCAGTGAAGAGGTACACATGAACGTCGATAGAAACCTTGAGAAAGAAGTCCTCACCCGCCTGCTGCACGCTCACCCGAACGGGCTGGGCAAAGAGGTGCTGGATAACTACCGCGGCGAAAAGGAGGTTGCCAGCGTCCTGGCCTTCCTGCAGGAACGCGGGTTTATCAAGGATGGGCATGTGACCACCGACGACGCCGGTGAGTATTCGTTGAACCTGCCGATCAAGCTGACCGCATCGGGCGTGGATGAAGCGCGCAAGCTGGACGGTTCAAGCCCTCAGTAATTCATTTTTGTCTGGTCTGGCCCTGCTGATGGGCCAGAAGGAGTATCGCAATGCCTCTTGGAAGCAAAGCCAAATACACCGCCGCACAGAAGCGCAAGGCCGCTCGGATCGAAGAAAGTTATGAGCACAAAGGCGTGCCCAAGGATGAAGCTGAGGCGCGGGCCTGGGCCACCGTGAACAAACAGTCCGGTGGGGGCGAAAAATCTGGCGGTTCGGGTCAACGCAAGGCGCCCGCCAGGAAAGCCGCCGATCGACAGGAATCAGCCAAACGTGCCGCCGCCACTCGTGAGGGCCACCCTCGCAACGGCCGCGCTTCGCTGGGAACCCAGTCCAAGGAAAGCCTGCTGAAAGAAGCGCGGGCCAAGGATATTCCAGGGCGGTCGAGCATGCGCAAGGATCAATTGATCGAAGCGCTTCGTAAAGCCGGCTGACGATCCAAATGAGAGAGGGGCATGCCCCTGAT
>NZ_JALMFA010000031.1:0-3205 GCF_023242545.1 Pseudomonas sp. MWU13-2517
GGGTACTGAGTCGTGACCGGTTGGCCTCGCTTCAGCAAATTGGGTATGTAATAGAAGTCGGTGTTCTGTGAGCTCGAACTTTCGGTTCATAGCGTCTTCACACACCGCAATCTGGCGCCTTTTCAGGTCAGCAAATTGCTTGGGTGTTATATGGTCAAGCCTCACGGGCAATTAGTATTGGTTAGCTCAACGCCTCACAGCGCTTACACACCCAACCTATCAACGTCGTAGTCTTCGACGGCCCTTCAGGGAACTCAAGGTTCCAGTGAGATCTCATCTTGAGGCTAGTTTCCCGCTTAGATGCTTTCAGCGGTTATCTATTCCGAACATAGCTACCCGGCAATGCCACTGGCGTGACAACCGGAACACCAGAGGTTCGTCCACTCCGGTCCTCTCGTACTAGGAGCAGCCCCTCTCAAATCTCAAACGTCCACGGCAGATAGGGACCGAACTGTCTCACGACGTTCTAAACCCAGCTCGCGTACCACTTTAAATGGCGAACAGCCATACCCTTGGGACCGGCTTCAGCCCCAGGATGTGATGAGCCGACATCGAGGTGCCAAACACCGCCGTCGATATGAACTCTTGGGCGGTATCAGCCTGTTATCCCCGGAGTACCTTTTATCCGTTGAGCGATGGCCCTTCCATACAGAACCACCGGATCACTAAGACCTACTTTCGTACCTGCTCGACGTGTCTGTCTCGCAGTCAAGCGCGCTTTTGCCTTTATACTCTACGACCGATTTCCGACCGGTCTGAGCGCACCTTCGTACTCCTCCGTTACTCTTTAGGAGGAGACCGCCCCAGTCAAACTACCCACCATACACTGTCCTCGATCCGGATAACGGACCTGAGTTAGAACCTCAAAGTTGCCAGGGTGGTATTTCAAGGATGGCTCCACGCGAACTGGCGTCCACGCTTCAAAGCCTCCCACCTATCCTACACAAGCAAATTCAAAGTCCAGTGCAAAGCTATAGTAAAGGTTCACGGGGTCTTTCCGTCTAGCCGCGGATACACTGCATCTTCACAGCGATTTCAATTTCACTGAGTCTCGGGTGGAGACAGCGCCGCCATCGTTACGCCATTCGTGCAGGTCGGAACTTACCCGACAAGGAATTTCGCTACCTTAGGACCGTTATAGTTACGGCCGCCGTTTACCGGGGCTTCGATCAAGAGCTTCGCGTTAGCTAACCCCATCAATTAACCTTCCGGCACCGGGCAGGCGTCACACCCTATACGTCCACTTTCGTGTTTGCAGAGTGCTGTGTTTTTAATAAACAGTCGCAGCGGCCTGGTATCTTCGACCGGCATGAGCTTACGGAGCAAGTCCTTCACCCTCACCGGCGCACCTTCTCCCGAAGTTACGGTGCCATTTTGCCTAGTTCCTTCACCCGAGTTCTCTCAAGCGCCTTGGTATTCTCTACCCAACCACCTGTGTCGGTTTGGGGTACGGTTCCTGGTTACCTGAAGCTTAGAAGCTTTTCTTGGAAGCATGGCATCAACCACTTCGTTACCTGAAAGGTAACTCGTCATCAGCTCTCGGCCTTGAAACCCCGGATTTACCTAAGATTTCAGCCTACCACCTTAAACTTGGACAACCAACGCCAAGCTGGCCTAGCCTTCTCCGTCCCTCCATCGCAATAACCAGAAGTACAGGAATATTAACCTGTTTTCCATCGACTACGCTTTTCAGCCTCGCCTTAGGGACCGACTAACCCTGCGTCGATTAACGTTGCGCAGGAAACCTTGGTCTTTCGGCGTGGGTGTTTTTCACACCCATTGTCGTTACTCATGTCAGCATTCGCACTTCTGATACCTCCAGCAAGCTTCTCAACTCACCTTCACAGGCTTACAGAACGCTCCTCTACCGCATCACTTACGTGATACCCGTAGCTTCGGTGTATGGTTTGAGCCCCGTTACATCTTCCGCGCAGGCCGACTCGACTAGTGAGCTATTACGCTTTCTTTAAAGGGTGGCTGCTTCTAAGCCAACCTCCTAGCTGTCTAAGCCTTCCCACATCGTTTCCCACTTAACCATAACTTTGGGACCTTAGCTGACGGTCTGGGTTGTTTCCCTTTTCACGACGGACGTTAGCACCCGCCGTGTGTCTCCCATGCTCGGCACTTGTAGGTATTCGGAGTTTGCATCGGTTTGGTAAGTCGGGATGACCCCCTAGCCGAAACAGTGCTCTACCCCCTACAGTGATACATGAGGCGCTACCTAAATAGCTTTCGAGGAGAACCAGCTATCTCCGAGCTTGATTAGCCTTTCACTCCGATCCACAGGTCATCCGCTAACTTTTCAACGGTAGTCGGTTCGGTCCTCCAGTTAGTGTTACCCAACCTTCAACCTGCCCATGGATAGATCGCCCGGTTTCGGGTCTATTCCCAGCGACTAGACGCCCTATTAAGACTCGCTTTCGCTACGCCTCCCCTATTCGGTTAAGCTCGCCACTGAAAATAAGTCGCTGACCCATTATACAAAAGGTACGCAGTCACAGAACAAAGTCTGCTCCCACTGCTTGTACGCATACGGTTTCAGGATCTATTTCACTCCCCTCTCCGGGGTTCTTTTCGCCTTTCCCTCACGGTACTAGTTCACTATCGGTCAGTCAGTAGTATTTAGCCTTGGAGGATGGTCCCCCCATATTCAGACAAAGTTTCTCGTGCTCCGTCCTACTCGATTTCATGACTAAGAGATTTTCGCGTACAGGGCTATCACCCACTATGGCCGCACTTTCCAGAGCGTTCCGCTAATCTCAAAGCCACTTAAGGGCTAGTCCCCGTTCGCTCGCCACTACTAAGGGAATCTCGGTTGATTTCTTTTCCTCAGGGTACTTAGATGTTTCAGTTCCCCTGGTTCGCCTCTTGCACCTATGTATTCAGTACAAGATAACCATCTTATGATGGCTGGGTTCCCCCATTCAGACATCTCCGGATCAAAGTCTGTTTGCCGACTCCCCGAAGCTTTTCGCAGGCTACCACGTCTTTCATCGCCTCTGACTGCCAAGGCATCCACCGTATGCGCTTCTTCACTTGACCATATAACCCCAAGCAATCTGGTTATACTGTGAAGACGACATTCGCCGAAAATTCGAATTTCTCAATTAAGAGAACTCACAAATTTTACCTTAGCCTGATCCGTTACCAGTGAAAGTAACGTTCAGTCTATCTTTCTATCACATACCCAAATTTTTAAAGAACG
>NZ_JALMFA010000032.1:0-2196 GCF_023242545.1 Pseudomonas sp. MWU13-2517
CTGCTCTTCCAGCAACTGCCCGCGTTCATTCCACACCAGCCGATGACAGCTGTGATCGGGATACCCAACCCCCGTCAGTTGCCCGCGCTTGTTATAGCTGTAGTCGGTCATGTGGCCGTCGGGATCGATCCGACGTGTCACATCGCCTTGATCATTGCGCTCATACTTCCAGACCGCCTGGCCCCGTCGCACCACGCGTACGAAGCCGTTGTCATGCTCGTAGGACGTCGGTTCGTCATCCCCCGGAAACATCGCCACCAAGCGTCCGGCATCGTCGTACTGATACGCCGTCACCGCGCCCAGCGGGTCCTGCTCGACCGTCAGCCGGCCTTTGGCGTCATAGGATTTGAAGTGTTCGGCACCGTCCGGGTCGATACGCTGCACCAGGCGTGCCCGCTGGTCGTGCACGTAGACTTCCTGGCTGCCATCGGCGTTAAACACTGTGACCTGGCCGTCGTCACCCCAGGCGTAACACGCGTCCATCTGCGAGAAGCTTGCCCAATGCCGGACACACCGCGCCGCCTTGCCCGCCCGTTCCCACTCCCAGTAGAAAATCGCCCCATCGGCCAACTGCCGCTCAAGAATGACGTGCTGATCGTCGTACCGGTAAACCTCGCATTCACCGACGGCATTGGTCGCCGACACCAGTCGGCCACCATCGTCATAGGCGTAGGAAACAACGGTCTGCTCCGTCACCCAGGCGAAGGACTCATGCCCCTTGGCGCGCTGAACCTGATAATCCACCGCCACAATGCGGCCCAGCTCATAGCGCAAACACAGCGAGCGGCCGACGCCGTTATCCAACCGCTCGATGCGTCCCGAACGATCCCGCACAATGCGCAGCCGGTTGTCATACGCATCGCTGATGGCCGTCAGCACACCGTCGCGAAAGTGGTAGAACCGCGACGCCTGGGCCAGCACCAACTCATCGGGCGCCGCGCCTAGATAGATCGCTGCTTCGGCCAGGCTATTGGTGATTGAAGGCCGTAACTCAGTGGGCAGTGGAAACTCAGTGGAGCGGTTTTCATGGTCCGTCCACAGCACCGAATCGCCTGACACCGCAAGCCTGTGCGCCAGCGCATGGCTCCAGCCAAACCCCAGCCCGCAATCCACTTCCACGGCACTGGTGCGATATAACCGCGTCCACTCAAACGGCAGCACGCCGTCCAGCGTGCCATCGGTGAGGGTCAGCAACTCCTCGCCGGTGACCATCGACACCGGGCAGCCATGGGAGGCGGTTTTTTCCGCACTGGCGGCGGCATCGCCCTGTGGGTTTTTCGCCGAAGCCGGTACGTCGTCGACAGACTCTTTCTGCCTCAGCACCGCATTCTGCCGCGCTCGCCAGCGCATCTGCATCCGGCCCTGTTTCAACCCGCCGACCACACCACGAACCGCGACCGCCTTGTAGCGATCCACGGCTTGCATGAACTTTTTCAGAATCGCCAGCAGGCCTTCGACAAAGCCCATCGCCGCCTGAAGAATGCCTTTGCCGTACTTGACCAGGCGCAAGCTCAGGTACGCCACGCCTGCCGCCGGCAACGCGATCGTCAGCACCACGCCGATCACCAGATCAATCAGCAGCGAGACCACAAAACCGGCAGCTGCCTCGGCCATTTCCTGGGGCGGCAACGCGTCCAGCCAGATCATCGCGGTGCGCAACATCAGGTACAGCGCGGCTTCATCACTGGCGAGCAACATCGCCTGTTCCATGACCTTGGGCGCATCGGTGGCGATCTGCGCCAGCTTCGCCGCCTCGGCCCCCAGCTGTTCGGCAAATTTCAACGGGTCTTCAAGAATCGCCTGTACCAGCTTGATGCTGTCCCACACATCCCTGATCGCCGCCCAACTGCCTGCCAGCACACTGCTGCCAACCGCACTGGCTGTCGCCACCTCCCAATGCGGCCGGAAACCCTTCCACTGTGAGCGCAGCCATTGCTCCAGATCCGCCGTCAGCCCGGTGTAGGAGGCGAACAAAGCGTCTACCTGCTCTGCTGAAACGCCGCCTTGTACCCGTACCTCGTATCGCCCGCCTGCTGCACAAACGTGCGAGCCTTTGCCATACTCGTCCAGCACGACCACGGCAGAGCTGCCGTCATCCAGCCCGATGACTTCAACGGGGATATTGCCGATCGGTACGTCGTACACCGACTCGAACTGGCTCTCGATCTGCAGCACACCGCCCGCCGGGCAACGGGC
>NZ_JALMFA010000034.1:0-1657 GCF_023242545.1 Pseudomonas sp. MWU13-2517
CATCGACAAGGTGGATGTGGTTCTGACTGCCACTAACACCGTTGGTGAAGGTGGCAACATCGTTTACACCGCGTCGCTGGTTGATAAATCGGGTAATGCGGTGACTAACATCACCAACCCGCTGACCGTGACGTTGGATAATGGTCAGACCATCACCATTGGTGTGAACCAGTCGAGCGGCAGCGTTACTACCGTGGCGCCAAACGACGTTTACACAGGCGACCAAACCGTCACTGCCGCTATCAAAGGCGTGACTGGTGGCGAGCACTTCGAGAACTTGGTGCCGGGCACTACGCCAGTGAGCACCACCGTTACCGATACCCCAGGTACCGCTGACACCACTACCGTGACTCTGACGGCTCCGTCGGCGGTCAACGAAGGTGGTCAGATCACCTATACCGCGACTTTGAGCAACAAGGCCGGTACTGACGTCACTCTGAAGCTGGACAATGGCTCATCCATCACCATCAAGGCTGGCGACACCGTCGGCAGCGTGACCGTTCCGGCGCCAAGCGATGACGTGTTCATCGACAAGAGCACCCAGACCGTCAAGATCACTGACGCTACTGGCGGCAACTTCGAGAATTTGGAAGTTGCAGGTAACGGCGCAACCACCACGATCAACGACACCATCGACAAAGTGGATGTGGTCCTGACCGCCACCAACACCGTTGGCGAAGGCGGCAACATCGTTTACACCGCGTCTCTGGTTGATAAGTCGGGCAATGCGGTGACTAACATCACCAACCCGCTGACTGTCACTCTGGATAACGGCCAGACCATCACCATTGGTGTGAACCAGTCGAGCGGCAGCGTCACTACCGTGGCGCCAAACGACGTTTACACAGGCGACCAAACCGTCACTGCCGCTATCAAAGGCATCACCGGCGGCGAGCATTTCGAGAACCTGGTACCGGGTACCACGCCGGTGAACACCACCGTCACCGACACACCGGGCACTGCCGATACCACCACCGTTACGCTGACGGCTCCGTCGGAAGTAAACGAAGGTGGTCAGATCACCTATACCGCGACTTTGAGCAACAAGGCCGGCACCGACGTCACTCTTAAACTCGACAACGGTTCGTCCATCACCATCAAAGCTGGCGACACAGTCGGCACCGTGACCGTCCCGGCGCCAAGCGATGACGTGTTCATCGATAAGAGCACCCAGACCGTCAAGATCACTGACGCTACTGGCGGCAACTTCGAAAAACTGGAAGTTGCAGGTAATGGCGCAACCACCACGATCAACGACACCATCGACAAAGTGGATGTAGTTCTGACCGCTACTAACACCGTGGGCGAAGGCGGCAACATCGTCTACACCGCGTCGCTGGTTGATAAGTCGGGTAATGCGGTGACTAACATCACCAACCCGCTGACCGTCACCCTGGATAACGGCCAGACCATCACCATTGGTGTGAACCAGTCGAGCGGCAGCGTTACTACCGTCGCGCCGAATGACGTCTACACAGGCGAACAAACCGTCACTGCCGCTATCAAAAGCGTGACTGGTGCCGAGCATTTCGAAAACCTTGTACCTGGCACTACGCCGGTGAGCACCACCGTTACCGACACACCGGGTACCACTGATACCACTACCGTGACCCTGACCGCGCCAAGTGCAGTCAACGAAGGCGGCCAGATTACGTAC
>NZ_JALMFA010000035.1:0-1132 GCF_023242545.1 Pseudomonas sp. MWU13-2517
AGCCGGTGACACCGTAGGCACCGTAACCGTCCCGGCGCCGAGCGATGACGTGTTCATCGACAAGAGCACCCAGACCGTCAAAATCACCGACGCCACGGGCGGCAACTTCGAGAAGCTGGAAGTTGCGGGTAACGGCGCAACCACCACGATCAACGACACCATCGACAAGGTCGATGTGGTCCTGACCGCCACCAACAGCGTCGGCGAAGGCGGCAACATCGTCTACACCGCCAGCCTTGTGGATAAAAACGGCGCGGCAGTGACCAACATCACCAACCCGCTGACCGTGACGTTGGACAATGGCAAGACCATCACTATCGGTGTGAACCAGTCGAGCGGCACCGTCACTACCGTGGCGCCGAACGACGTGTACAAAGGCGACCAGACCGTCACCACCGCCATCAAAGGTGTCACCGGTGGCGAGCACTTCGAGAACTTGGTGCCAGGCACTACGCCGGTGAACACCACCGTTACCGACACACCAGGCACTGCCGATACCACTACCGTGACCCTGACGGCTCCGTCGGCGGTCAACGAAGGTGGTCAGATCACCTATACCGCGACTTTGAGCAACAAGGCCGGCACCGATGTCACGCTGAAACTCGACAACGGCTCATCTATCACCATCAAGGCTGGCGACACCGTCGGCACGGTGACCGTTCCGGCGCCAAGCGATGACGTGTTCATCGACAAGAGCACCCAGACCGTCAAGATCACTGACGCTACCGGCGGCAACTTCGAAAAACTGGAAGTTGCAGGCAACGGCGCAACCACCACGATCAACGACACCATCGACAAGGTCGATCTGGTCCTGACCGCCACCAACAGCGTCGGCGAAGGCGGCAACATCGTGTACACCGCCAGCCTTGTGGATAAAAACGGCGCGGCAGTGACCAACATCACCAACCCGTTGACCGTGACGTTGGACAATGGCAAGACCATCACCATCGGTGTGAACCAATCGAGCGGCACCGTCACCACTGTGGCCCCGAATGACGTGTACAAAGGCGACCAGACTGTCACCACTGCCATCAAAGGCGTAACCGGCGGCGAGCATTTCGAGAACCTGGTGCCAGGCACTACGCCGGTGAACACCACCGTTACGGACACACCGGGTACTGCTGACACCACT
>NZ_JALMFA010000036.1:0-909 GCF_023242545.1 Pseudomonas sp. MWU13-2517
GCAGGCCCTGGCTTGCCTCAAGGGCCTGGCCGATGAAATCGACCCGGACGAGAAACTCGGCCGGTTGTCCCTGGGCCAGCGCCAACTGGTGGAAATCGCCAAGGCATTGTCCCGTGGCGCCCATGTGATTGCCTTCGACGAGCCGACCAGCAGCCTGTCGGCGCGGGAGATCGACCGCTTGATGGCAATCATCGCGCGCCTGCGCGATGAGGGCAAAGTGGTGCTTTACGTGTCGCACCGCATGGAAGAGGTGTTCCGCATCTGCAACGCGGTAACGGTGTTCAAGGACGGCCGCTTCGTGCGCACCTTCGAAGACATGAGTGCGCTGACCCATGACCAGTTGGTGACCTGCATGGTGGGGCGCGATATCCAGGATATCTACGACTACCGTGCGCGCGAACAGGGCGAGGTAGCGCTCAAGGTCGACGGTCTGCTTGGCCCCGGCTTGCGTGAGCCGATCAGTTTCGCGGTGCGCAAAGGCGAGATTCTGGGGCTATTCGGGCTGGTCGGGGCAGGGCGCACGGAGCTGTTGCGCCTGCTCAGCGGCCTGGAGCGCGCGAGCGCCGGCAGCCTGCAACTGTGCGGGCAAGCACTGGACCTGCGCTCGCCGCGCGATGCCATCGCCGCCGGCGTGCTGCTCTGCCCGGAGGACCGCAAGAAGGAAGGCATCATCCCGCTGTCCAGTGTCGCCGAGAACATCAATATCAGCGCCCGCGGTGCCCACTCGAGGTTCGGCTGGCTGCTGCGCGAGGGCTGGGAAAAAGGCAACGCCGACCACCAGATCAAGGCGATGAAGGTCAAGACGCCGAATGCCGAGCAGAAAATCATGTACCTCTCGGGCGGCAACCAGCAGAAGGCGATTCTGGGGCGCTGGCTGTCGATGCCGATGAAAGTGCTGCTGCTGGATGA
>NZ_JALMFA010000037.1:0-764 GCF_023242545.1 Pseudomonas sp. MWU13-2517
CACTGGGCGCTGGCCTACGAATACGATGTGCAAAATCGCCTCACCGCCGAGCACCAGGGCTGGGGCACCCTGCGTTATGGCTACGACGCCTGCGGCCAGTTAAAACACCTGCGCCTGCCGGACAACAACCGCCTGGTGTTCAACCACGACAAAGGCGGCCACCTTTCCACCGTCGAACTCAATGGTGCGCTGCTCACCTCACACCTGTTTAAAAACGGCCGCGAACACCAACGTCAACAAGGCCAGCTGCTCAGCCACTACCACTACGACGACCAGCACCGCCTGCACGCTCATGCCATCAGCCAGCAGGAGCACATTCTTTACCAGCGTCAATACGACTACGACAAAACCGGCAACCTCACCCGCCTGCTCGACACCCGCAAGGGCCAGCACGACTACCACTACGACCCCCTCGCCCGCCTGACCCGCGCCAACCACTCGCAAGACGTGCAGGAACGCTTCGGCCATGACCCGGCGGGCAACCTGCTGATGCAGAACCGCCCGGGCCCGGACATCGTTGCCGGCAATCGCCTGATGATCCAGGGCGACCACCACTATGACTACGACGCCTTCGGCAACCTGATCCGCGAGCGACGCGGCAAAGGCCAGCAGCTCGTCACCGAATACCGCTACGACTGTCAGCATCGTTTGATTGGTATCACCACGCCCAACGGGCACACCGCCCGCTATCGCTATGACCCGTTTGGGCGGCGCATCAGCAAAACCGTGGATGACAAAACCACGGAGTTTTTCTGGCAGAGCGA
>NZ_JALMFA010000038.1:0-637 GCF_023242545.1 Pseudomonas sp. MWU13-2517
TCTGGATAACGGCCAAACCATCACTATCGGTGTGAACCAGTCCAGCGGTTCTGTATCGGTAGTCGCTCCAAACGACGTATACAAAGGCGACCAGACTGTCACCACCGCTATCAAAGGTGTGACTGGTGGAGAGCATTTCGAGAACCTGGTGCCAGGCACTACGCCGGTGAACACCACCGTTACCGACACACCAGGCACTGCCGATACCACCACCGTGACCCTGACGGCTCCGTCGGCGGTCAACGAAGGTGGTCAAATCACTTACACCGCCACCTTGAGCAACAAGGCCGGTACTGACGTTACGCTGAAACTCGACAACGGTTCGACCATCACCATCAAGGCTGGCGACACCGTCGGCACCGTAACCGTCCCGGCGCCAAGCGATGACGTATTCATCGACAAGAGCACCCAGACCGTCAAGATCACAGACGCCACCGGCGGCAACTTCGAGAAGCTGGAAGTTGCAGGCAATGGTGCGACTACCACGATCAACGACACCATCGACAAGGTCGATGTGGTTCTGACCGCCACCAACAGCGTTGGTGAAGGTGGCAACATCGTTTACACCGCCAGCCTTGTGGATAAAAACGGCGCGGCAGTGACCAACATCACCAACCCGGTGACCGTCACCCTGGAT
>NZ_JALMFA010000039.1:0-621 GCF_023242545.1 Pseudomonas sp. MWU13-2517
CTTTGTCGCCTTTCTCCTTCTTGACTGACTGGCATTAGAGCAAGCCCCCTCTATATTTATGACCGAGGGGTGTGTTAGAGGCGGAACCGCCCCACCATCCCATTCAAATCCACCGCCATCCGCTGCGCTGGCGATCATCTTGCGGATCCAAATGTGCGAGTGTGCGAGAGGCTTGCTCCCGATAGCGGCATGTCAGCACCCAATGGATTGACTGATGCACCGCTATCGAGAGCAAGCCCTAATGCCAGTCAGTTAAGGGTGAACGCTGTATTTGTGGCGAGGGAGCTTGCTCCCGTTGGGCCGCGAAGCGGCCCCGCTTTTTGTTTACAAAGCATGGGACTGCTGCGCAGTCCAACGGGAGCAAGCTCCCTCGCCACAGGTTACTTTTTAGCCATTCGCCTTCTTAACTGGCTGGCATTGAGCAAGCCCCTGCATATTTTTGAGCGAGTGGTGTGTTAGAGGCGGAACCGCCCCACCATCCCATTCAAATCCACCGCCAGGCGCGACAACTCACTGCTTGCCGTGCTGGTCTGGCTGGCACCGGTCGCCGACTGCACCGACAGATCACGAATATTCACCAGGTTACGGTCCACTTCACGCGCCACCTGGGCCTGTTCTTCC